>NZ_JAILZV010000002.1 GCF_023512315.1 Anoxybacillus sp. | reverse complement strand
GATGGCAGCTGTCTTATTTGAGTATGCTCGAATATACGGGAGGAGTATGCCTAATTTTGGATAATCAACAGCCGTGTTATTTTATAAGAAATTTAATCCATAAAAGTATTGTAAAACGCTATCATTCCTTTTATAATGGGTAAAATTATAAAATATGTAACTTTTTAAATAGGAGGAGAGAGATGAAAAAGCTATCTTTATCTATCTTTTTTATTTTTCTTATTCTTACAATGTTTCACCAAGTAGCTTATGCAAAAGAATCGTTCGTACAAACGGTCGAAGAAGCGGATATTTTCAAAAAAGAAAAAGATACATATGTCAAAGTTGGTACTATTCATGCAGGCGAGCAGATTGAAGTCACAGCTTCTCAAGACGATACATATTATGAAGTGCAAGTTGGAGAAGAAACGTGTTACATTCAAAAAACGAGCGTAAAAGACATCGAAACACCTGACCGCTCTTTATTTGCCAAAAAAGAAAATAAATTTCGTTTTCTTATGTACACAACGAACGAGGCGACGTTGTACTACAAAAATGGCTCTGAACGAAAAACGCTCGGAACAGTAAGCAAAGGCATGCCCTTTTCGATGATTGCCGACGAGGGAGATATGTATATTGTCATGATAGCTGGCCGCTTCGCTTTTATTGACAAAGAAAACGTACAATTCATATTCCCTTCCCAACAATCAGCCTTTGAAATAACAATAGAAAAGCTTCCTGTATACACCAATAAAAACGGTATGTGGAAAAAAGTAGGTATATTAACAAAAGGGGTCGTTCTCTACCGACAACAAGAATCTGAAGGAAAATGGCATAAGATTGAGTGGGGACAAACGAGTGCATATGTACCGAAAACAGGGACAAAGCCACTCGAGACGAACATTCAACCTGTATCACCATATCCATCAACTCACTTCATCGTAACGAAAGAAAAGACGGTTGTGTATAGCGAAGCAGCAGAAAAAAAACCGATGATGCAAGTAGATATAAAATACGTATGGCCCGTCAAAGGAACTGCCAATAACATGTATAAAATTGCAGTCGCAGGGAAAATAGGATATGTACCAAAACGCTTCGTCACAGATACAATTGATTCTCGTGGGGTAGTCAATCCAAATCAAACGTATACATACGAACAACTCATGAAAGATCTTAACCGTCTACAGACGTTTTATCCCGACTTAATTCAAGTGCAAATCATTGGAAAATCCGTCGAAGGAAGAAATATTTACGCAATCAAGCTCGGGAAAGGCTCAAAAGAAATTTTTATGAACGCATCGCACCATGCACGAGAACATATAACGACGAATGTACTTATGGAAATGCTGGATACGTATGCATTCGCCTACAACAATTTCTCAAAAGTAGACAAATATGATGCGCGAAGCATTTTGAATCGAACATCTATTTGGTTTGTACCGATGGTAAATCCCGATGGAGTAACACTTGTACAAAAAGGACCGAAGGCAGTGAAAAACGGAAAACTTGTTTTGGCAATCAATAAAGGAAAACGAAACTTCTCCGCCTGGAAGGCAAACATTCGTGGAGTAGACTTGAACCGTCAATACAACGCAAACTGGAAAGATATAAGTAAAAAAGTGAAAAAAACTGATTATAAAAACTATAAAGGACCGAAGCCATTTAGTGAACCAGAAGTGCAGGCCTTACGCCAATTTACACTTGCTCATAAATTTGAAATCACTATCTCTTATCATTCATCAGGAGAAATTATTTACTGGTACTTTCAACAGCCAAAAAAGTATATAAGTCGCGATCAACGCCTCGCTTCCATGATTGCTAAACAAACAGGATATTCTCTTGTTAAGCCTAAGAAAAATCCTGGCGGTGGCGGCTATAAAGATTGGTTTATCTCGACTTTCCAAAAACCTGGTTTCACCATCGAAGTAGCACCGTATGTAGGGGAAAAACCTGTTCCTTTAAAACTATTCCCTTCCATCTGGAAGAAAAATTATACAATTGGCTTAATGATGGCAAATGAAGTGAAATAAATGATATACAAAATTATATAATTATGGTGTGTAATTTTTTAAAAAATCAAATTCCAATGAGGAACATATGTTTAAGAAAAATGGCTCTTCACCACAAGTTGTACTTGATCATTGAAGATCGGTGTGCATAGAGAAAATAGAGGGTACAAAAAATGCGAATTTTCCTGTATGGTAAAGGTGACCAAACCAAACCATTGGAGGAAAATTCGCATGTACTCTCCGTTTATCAAAGAACTCATCGATTTACCAGATGTTTTGATTCAAAAGGTACGAAAAGAAGAAGAACGTTGGATTTTCGAACTTTCCCTTCCTGAACAATGCCCGTTATGTCCTGTTTGCTTGAAACGCACGATCAAAATGACTGACAAAAAGAAACAATGGATGCATGGCTATGCGCAACGAATCGGGATTTTTTGGATCGAACTTCCTGTCGAGCGCAGACGTTGTGGTACGTGTGGCATGACATTCAGCACGCCGTATCCCGGAATTTCCCCTCGAAGTGTGGCAACCGATGCTTTTCAGCGATGGGTGGCGCAATCTTGCATAGGGACATCCATTCAGGCGGTGGCTCGTATGCTCAAGCTTCCCTACACGGCCGTTGAACGTTGGTTTTATACCCATGCCCCTTCCTTCCTATCGAATGACATCTAGCCAAAGGCGGTTCGTGTCGATGAGTTTGCGTTTCGAAAAGGGCATGACTACGGAGTGGCGATCATGGATGCGGAAACGGGAGAAGTGTATGCCGTTGAAGCAGGAAAGAACGAGGAAGCCATTGGACGTGTGTTGGCGCATGTGTCTGGTTCTGTTCAGTATGTCGTGAGCGATTTGGCACCAGCCATGAAAAAAGCGATTCAAAGGGTTTGCCCAGAGGCGACACATGTCGTGGATTATTTCCATGTCATTCAGCTGTTTACAGATGCTTTAGAGCGTTGTCGCAAATAGGTAGACAAAGGAGGCAAGAAACACGGAAATGTTCGTTACGTTTGTCGTCTATTGAGTCAATGCCCAGGGAAATTGACGGAGGAAGAACGCCAAATCGTACGGAAATGGTGCGATGAAAGCGATTACTTAAAGTCTGTCTACCAATCTCTCCAACATTTTCGCTATGTGTCCAACAGCAAAGACGAGCAACAGGCGAAACGACGTTTGGAGGCTTGGATTCACCGATATGTATGTGGTCCTTGTTCGGCTGTGCGCGCTATCGCAAAATCGCTTGTCAAACGAACAGATGAAGTCATATCATGCATATTGTCACCTTATTCGAATGGAAAAATGGAGGGGACGAATAACAAGATCAAGCTAATCAAACGTCGGGGATACGGATACAGAAATATCCAGCGTTTTGCATTGCGGGTTCGTCTAGAAACAGCTAACATACTTTAATGGTAGATGCAAGTACATCTTTTGGTGATGAACCAAATAAAGGAAAAGGCATATAGTCTTTTCCTTTATTTCCATTTAATTGTTAAAAGTACATCTTCTCCGATCGTTTCAAATGAATCGCTAACAGCACCATGGATATAGTATTGCATCGAGCGAACAGCATTTAAGTCGCTTTTTACTTTTAATACAATTTTTCCTTTCTTTACCGCTCTTCCGAGAAAATCGCCATCTACATTGTCCGAATAAATAATCGCATCTTCAATTTGTTCCCCTGTATTTAACGCAAATGTTCCTTGCACAGGATACCAACTTACTTTACTTGAAGACGTATTTTCTACGGTAACATCTAACACAATAGCCCGAATCGCCGGCATATATGGATCGTATTTGTAAGATGGATGTAACGTTACTTTATGAATTTTAATTCTCATCGGGCCAGAACTACCGGTAACATTTACGTTAAAGCTTTGCACCGCACTCGCACCAGCCGGCTTATAGTCTTTAGAAGTGACCTTATAAGCATTGCTTTTCTTTTCGTATGTCATCTTTCCACCGAACAAAGAAACAACATCCGCAAGCGGCACATACGGCTTGCCATTAATAATTTTAACGTCTGTTTTATACGCCTTGTTGTTGAAAAACAAGGTGACTTTCGGAGCTGCAAGCACCCCAGCGCTAAAAAACACGATGGAGCATAAAAAAATGAAACTAAACATCCATAATTTTTTCTTCATTTGCCATCCCCCCACTCTCTTTTTTACAATGAAGGAAAATATACACCATTCATTATAAGAGAAAAGAAAAATCTTGAGAAGACCACTCGAGTATTTCGCTAAGTAAAATAGAAAAGGATTTCGGGTTTTTTTCACTAGTTTTGGATTTTTTTTACTTAAGATGCATTTTTGATTCATACGGCTCATAAATATCTTACCAAGGGTCAGTGATGATCCTTCATTACGAACAAAAAACTTCGAAGGAGGCGTATGTATGAAAAAAGGCGAAGCAACAAGAAAAGTACGGACCCTTATCCCTGCCATTCTAAAAGAAGAACGAAAAGGGTTAAAGTTTGAGCAGCTGTTTTTGCGACTGAAAGAGCAAATTCCAGAATTGGTAAATGAACAAGGCGAAGATCGTATCGGCGTATTGCGCGGAATTATCAATAAACTTCCTCAGCATCCCGTTCCTAATTTATCTGTAGAAAAAAGAGACGACGGGGTGTATTACGTTTACGTAGAAGGAGACTACCATAAGCTGATCGCCTCTGTAAAAAAGTTTATTCATGACTTAGACGAAGGACGTTTAATAAAAAACATCGACCCACTATCTCTAAACAAAAACGAAAGAGCGAATTATCATGCGCTTGTAGAATGTATTGCTGAACTAAAAGAAATGATGGAGGAGGAGACGAAATGAATCAAAACATCTTAGAGTACTCACTTCAAGATTTTAGTTACCTCATGAGACATACAAACATACTAGACGAAATAAAAAAAGCGGTTAATCTTCAAAAGATTATCACGCGTTTTGCATATTTTGTTGTAGTGAATGAGATTGGATGGCGTTTTTCAAGAAAAAAACTTATCGAATACGGCTTAATCAAACGAGGAGTAACCGCTGCAAATCTTGGACATCTTCACAATATTTTAGTAGATACATTCGCAGACACCCCAAAAAACATCCGTTGCGTATATGAAGAAACAAGCAAATTTATCAGAGGGATTCAAACTATAGGAGAGCTGTTAAAAGAACTCATCCAACGAGAAAAGGATCCAAAATATAAGAAAATATACGAACAAATCCGGGAGTTTTTACGCACAAGAAAACTAGCAATCTCAATCATTCCAAGCGAACATGCCTAACTTTCCTCGCTTTCCCTCACTTTATCCGAAACATGATAACGTCAAGAACGGGCTACTCTGATGTAGCTCATTTTCTTTCTATAAAAATAATCCTAATATGTTAATAAATAAACTTTTTTCATATTGACAACATAATATGATTTTATTAGTATTTTATTATTGGTAAAATAAGAAAATGGAGGGACTTATATTGAAACGGTCATTGCTTTCATTTTTCATCGCCTTCGTATTCATTTTAATGAACACCTATGCTTCCACAACATTTGCAGCACCATCAATAAAAACATTGTGGCAACTTCCGCTCGACCCAGGATTCACATTCGCCACATTGCCGAAAAATGATTCTGTTATACATATTCACTCAAAAGGTGTTCCTTATAAGGTGTACCATTTTGACATTATGACGATTGATCAAAAAGGAAAAGTAAAAAATAAGTGGAATGTATCCGAGCAAGACTTTATTCTCGGAAAAACGAAAAATGAATACTACTTAATAGCAGTAAACTACAAAAAAGGAATGGTGACTGCCTACAGTTTAGCAGGGAAAAAGCTTTGGCAATATAAAGCTGGAAAAGAGATCGATTCGATCAATCAAGCAAATGAACGGGTATACGTGTTTACAAATGAAAAGATCATAGCGCTTTCTTCCTTAGGAAAAAATGTCGCAACATTCAAAAATATAAATGGATATAAATATTTTTCGAACGACGGATCGCTATATGTATTACAACAAAACGGTATAGACAAATACGAGTTACAAAAATATTCGAACTTAGGAAAACTTCAATGGAAAACAAATGTTCCGATACCGACTACGGAACAACTTGAACAATGGGATGTCACAGTTAATGTAGAAATAAAACATATTTCAGATACCTATGTATATATCGCTGTAGACTATTTCAAAGTTAAAAAAGATGAGTTCCGCACTCGCGAAGACGAAATGTTACAGATCGATAAGCTCCACGCCATTAATACGAATGGTAAACTTGCATGGTCTGCCGATATAAAAGCCTACAATGTTGTTGAAAAAAATGATAGGCTAATCGTTGAAAGCCACCAATTCGTTTATTCGATCGATCAAAAAGGAAAACCAAACAAAATTTTCTCTCAAGGAATCAATGATGTAATGTTAACTGAAAATGGGGACTTTTTCTTTTTAGATTATAGTAAACGTACACTCGCTCTTGTTTCACCAGAAGGAAAGTACAAATGGAAAACATCTTTTCCAAAGCAAGATAGTGACTTTCTATATGGACGACATACCGCATTTTTCAAAACTTATGATTCCAAAGAACTTTACGTGTACGAACGCGGAAAAGAAATTGGGGTATATAAATCGAACGATTCTTTCTATTTGACAGGGCTTGATGAACAAAAACGAATCATATACATTGAAGGCAGGAATGAAAAAGGCTCATATCTTCGAGCGCTTAAATATTAAATGGATATCGGGAAAGAGGGTAGCCTCTTTCCCGATATTATTCTTACTGTCAAATAGCTTAGTTGCTTACTATCTCTATATGAGTTCAAAACATAGTAGATACCAAATCATAATATTTCTTTCTCTCGCTCAACCCATTAAAACCACCGTTTACTCTTTTAGTAACTTCTTCAACAGAAGCACCTTTATCACAGAGAGCGTTCATATTATTGGAATACCACCAAAACCCAGCACTCGTCCACGGATATGTCTTAGCAACATATTCAACCCCTTGTTTCATGATTTCATTATCACCCATATAGTTCGCAAAACGCTGATAATTATATCTTCCAGTTATTTGAAGATACCCTCCTCCCTTATATTTTCTCCCATCTCCTGGATACACATTCCCTAAATCTCTTCTCCCTTCATACCTATCTCCTGTATCTAATTCTTTTGTAAAGCGTCCAGCACCTGACTCATGACTGACCTGACTAAGAAAATGCTTTATTCTCTGTGGAGTAGTAATATGGAATCTTTCTAAACAATTGTTTAGATCCCTTAGCATGTTACTCGTAATGTTAGTCCATCCCAATCGTCTAAGATGTTCTTCAGTGACATAAAAATGACCTTCTTTTCCATCATCATGACTATAAATCCACTTCTCCCCCAACCATGTCTTAATCTTATACCAGCCCGTTCCCGTCTCATCAATTACTGTTACCGTTTGAGGGGATAAAGTTTCTTTCCTTTTCGATTTGAAACTCGGACTATCATACAGATGTGTAATTTTATTTAATTTTATTTTCTTTTGATTATAAGATATTAGATTCAGTTTAGATTGATATGTATTCTTTAAAAGATTACTACTCACCTCTAGCTTCTCATCGAAGTTGGCACTTACTATAGCATGAGGGCTTACTAATCCCCATTGGAAAAAGATAATGATCATTAAAAAAAAGATCTTAAATGCTATGTTCTTCATCGTATTCTCCTTTCTATCTTTTTGTCCACAATTAGTAATTTTAACCAAACAATATCACTATGTTAATAGTTTTTTTTGAAATAATATCAAATGAGCGCAAAAATAACACTGAAAACGTTGTTCATTCATAAAATAAACGGACTGAGCACCATAAACGCTTAGTCCGCTTCTTCTTTGTTTATATCGCTTTCCTCGTTTCAGAACTAGACTAAAGGCATTTAATACTTTTTCACTCGTTCAAACCACTTCGTATAGCCATCTGTCCCAATCTCGAACGCTGAACGTGCATCATCCGCTGCGTTGCTCGCATATCTTAAGTATTCATTAAATTGTTGTGCACTGCCTGTTGAAATATAACCTTCCAAATATTTTATCGCCTCTTCATAAAAACCGAGGGACTTGTTAAGCAATATGTACGAATCGTTTAAGTTCATTTCGTCTTCGCTAATATTTACATTTAAAGATTTGGCTAGTTGGTACGTTTTACTTAAACTGTCCATCTGTTGTTTGCGTAAAGTTTTCAGCGTTGCGTGATGTTTTTGGAGTTCTTTAAAAAATGGGGATTTTCCATAAGCTTCATATTCATCAACAACAATGCCTAAGTAATGATACAAATCCCCTAAAGCATCGCTAAAATCTTGTACTTCTTTATATCTCAGCTGCATCTCGTTGTATAACTTTAGTTTGTTTACATCTTTTTTCGTAATACCGTCTTCCTTTGGAGCTGTTTGAATATGTACTTTTCCATTCTTGACCTCTACCTTTTCACCCATCTCTTGCACAACGCGAATCGGAACATAAATGGTGTTTTGATAAGTAAGTGTTGGCAGCTGTGTTGCTTTACTGTTCAATTGAATTTGATATGCACCAAAAATGACTTCGATTTTTTTCTTAATCGGTTTGGCAAGCCCCGTAGTCGGTACTAAAATAAGTGCCAGTAATAAAAAGACTGCTAACTTCCTTTTCACGAAAGCTCCGTTACAGAAAACTAACAAAACTTGATAGAGTATTTGTAACACTCTACAAATCTTCCTTGTTCATCATCTCTGATTTCACCAAAGCTACTCCCATTTGCGCTCCGAAGACTTCACTTCCTCACTAATAAATGGGTACATGTTGTACTATAAATGGACTTCGCATCGTTTCTCAAGCTTTTAGAACAAGGAATTGAAGTTTTTTGATGTGTTCTTTCTGTAACGGAATTCACCTCCTTCATTTTATTCATTTCATATTCTCCTAGTAACCTATTATTATGTCAAGAACATAGACACATAAAGCGGAAAAATATTTTGGAGTGAGCCTTTGAAAGTAGACATGTATAAATCGGGAAAAAGATATCCATACAGAAAACAGGAAGAAGCCGATGAACATGTCAAAAAAACAAAGAACTTATAAAAGCTATTCTCCAGAATTGAAGCTGGATGCTGTTCAAAGAGCCTTGCACATCATCTTGAGATTACAGATCCTGACTATATTTATAAATGGATAGACCAGTATGAAATGTATGGAGAAGTGTAACTATTCACCCCGATAGTAGTATGTAAAGAAGCGCAACACAAATAGGGCATCCCCGTGATAGAAAATGCCCTAAGTGGTAGAAAGAACACGATCGAGCGTTTCGCTCGTCAACAGAAGACATAACAAGTTCCACACGTTTTTTTCGTGCTTGTCGAGTGTGGGAACGATGCTTCTTGTGATGCAAAAAGACTGGGCGAATGTTTCTTCGCGAAACGTACCCGAAATGTTCTCTTTGACTTTGACCATGCGAAGATCGCGTTCGGCCTGGTTGTTGTCGAAGGGAACATGCACTTCACGTACGAAACGCAACGCTTCTTCCTTTCGTTTTTGAAGCCGTCGAACAAAAGCGAGTGCTTTTTTCGGAAGAGACGTCATCGTTTCCAATCGGCGTTGTGCTCTCGCAAGGATACGGTCATACGCACATTCCCACCGTCTCGCTTCTTCTTCGGAAAGTACGCCGTGAGGAGCTTCGACGGCTTGCTTGGCGGCCAACAGAAACGTGGGCATGCGCGCTGCCCTTGTATGCCCTTGTTCGATGAAGCCTTTTAGCTCACGCAAATGATGGGCATGACAAAGGGCATGGGGGGCTTGTGTGTATTTCGGATACGTACCGAACGCATCGTGCATCATCGTTCCTTGATATCGGGGAAGAATCCCGATATCATCGGTCGCTTTCTTTCCACGAGAAGCGTGAGGAGCCAAGTATGTATGTCTCGATGTACACGCGACATGCACCCATGCGAGTTTCCCCTCGATGCGCAAACTCGTTTCATCAAACAGAGTCGTTCAAAAGTATAATATATATTTCACACGACGTTTGATGCGGAAAAAAAGAAACAGAGAGCCATGTGACTCTCTGTTTCTATCAATCTTCGGAGTGTGACTGGCACGCATCCCACTCCACAGGTACCTAGCCCTATCTCTCTCTGTCTCTTCGAATCTTAAACAAAATTTCAGGCGTGATCGGAACGTTTTTTGATTTTCCGAAAAAGAAACATCGTTCTGCAAGATTATTTTGTCCGTATAGTCTGGTATAATCTTCTTTTTCCAAGAAATAAATATATCCTTTTTCTTTTGCAATATGTGCAGCAAATTGAACGGCTTCCTCATTTTCTAAATCAATCGGCTCATCAGCACCCAACAAAACGACTAACAACCCCCTTTTAAAAGTATAAGTTCTTATTTCTACAAACCCCTCACTATTCATCATTTCCACCGAACTTGGACTACTCGAATCGAACGTACGATTTTCTCCTTTTTTTGTAAACCAAGTAACAAACTCCCCTTCAGGGCAACAAAATAAAACTTCTACCCCATTTACATTCCAAAAAATCCCTCTCTGTTCAAGCACTTTCCCTACAACTACAGACAACTCTGTAGCATAAGCGTTTTTCCAACTTGTTTTTCCTTGCCTTCTACGCTCCTTCGCAAACTTTTCTCTTGTCATAAATCCTACTTTCAATGCCAACTCATCCAACTCTTCGCCTTCAGTATGACACCACCCACGTTCATAACGCTTGCTTGGCTGTGCACATCGCTGATCATGGACATATTCGTAAAATGCTGAAATTCCATGGGTCACGCTCGGAAAACTTAAATATCTTACAGTAACCATTTTCATCCATCTCATCCTCCGTTCATTCATCATCAAGAATTTTTTTCAACAAAAACAAGCAAACTCCTGCATACGAATGAAAAAATTCCAAAAACAACCATCCTTCATTCGATAAAAAAACAGAGAGCCAATCAATGACTCTCTGTCTCTACCAATCTTCAGGGCGGGACAGGCACGCTACCCTACTTCATATTCCTTTCTTGCCGTCCTTCTTTTATTCTCCGAAACGCCGTCGCCTTCCATAATGCTTCATCGGTGATGTCTTCCGCTTCTGCTAAATCGGCAATGGTGCGAGCGAGGCGAATAATTTTTGTTTGGACACGGTTGCTCCAGTCATTTATAGCCGCCCAATGTTGAAGTAGTTGTTGTTGCCCTTTCGTTAGCGGACTTTTCGCAAGCAGCACGTCCATCGGCACACGGCCGTTTGTTATTTCTTCCCCATATCGTTCGAATTGCCGGAAACGCGCAGCTTCCACACGGCTGCGAATCGTTTCCGAACAGTCTACTTGCTTTGATTTTTGAGTCAAATCCACTGCTTCTAACGATAACAGTATATCGATGCGGTCGTAAATCGGTCCGGAGATGCGTTGGCGATATGCTCGGATCTGTTTTGGGCTGCATATGCAATAGCGTTTTTTCGAACCGAAATAGCCGCATGGGCATGGATTCATCGCCCCGATCAAAATGAAATGTGCTGGATACGTCACCGTCGACGAAACGCGGCTAATCGTCACTTTGCCTGTTTCTAGCGGTTGTCGAAGCATGTCCAACGTCTTTTTCGTAAATTCCGCCATTTCATCAAGAAATAACACCCCGCGATGGGCAAGCGAAACTTCTCCTGGCTTCGGCTGTGTTCCTCCGCCAATCAATGCTACAGAAGATGCTGAATGATGTGGATGACGAAACGGTGGAGAGGAATCATTTTTCGGTTCTCCTGCGAGTTGGTATAAACTAAGCACTTCCAACTGCGCTTCATCGGAAAGGCGCGGCAAAATCGTCGGAAACGTTTCAGCTAATAAACTTTTCCCACACCCCGGCGGTCCGATCATTAACACGTTATGTTCTCCTGCAGCAGAAACTTCAAGTGCATACTTGGCGTAGTCATGTCCGATGATATGTTCAAAATCACGATGAGTTTCTTGAGGTGGATCGACAGCTGAAGGCAGATGATTCATCGAAAATAACACTTGTTGACCTTTTAAACATTGCATCACTTGATCTAATGTCTGAACAAAAACACAATCGATATGCTGCAAGTACTGGAAGGGAAATGTGGGGTCATATGGGGCATATACTTGTTGAAAGCCGAGTTTTTTGGCAACTAAAATAGCTGGTAACATGCCATCTACTGGCTGAATCGTTCCGTCTAATGACAATGAGCCTAAAAATGCGATATGTGATGGAATTGGTTGCTCGAGTTTTCCTTTTACTTTTAAAATGCCAATTGCCATTGCTAAATCAAACATCGGGCTTTGTTTTTTTCGCTCGGGCGGCGACAGATGAATGACAAGTTTCTGCTTCATGACATCACATCCAAACGCATGCAATGCCGCAATGACTCGTTCCTTTGCTTCTTTCACCGATGTATCCGGCAATCCAACAATCACAACAGAAGGCATTCCCGGCAGTTCTTTCACTTCCACTTGTACGCGGTATCCTTCCATCCCACGCAAACCGATGCTACAAACTTTCATGTTATTCCTCCTTGACACAGTTCGGTACAACATCTTCTTTCACAAACTGCACATATGCTCTTTTTTTCTCATTCATCGTTCCAGAAAAGTAACGAAGGAGTACATCAATGTTCATAAATGAAGGCAATGAGGTAGATTGGTGATAAAAGTGGAAACTACTCCAGCGATAATGTTCGGGAAGATGCACCATACGTGCCTCGACAGGGTTGAGATGAATATAGCGACTGACTTCTAACATCCCTGCGTCATCGTCAATGATTTTACTGAAGTAACGCTTTTCAAACACATGACCAGTTAACCCGTAACGTGTATTGTAATAGTTGGCGTATCGTTTGTTAATCAGTGCCATGACTTTGGAAATGGATTGTTGTTGTGAGCGAAGTTGAAGATGAAAATGATTCGTCATAAGGCAATACGAAGCGAGTTCAAACGGAATGTTTTCATGAAGCTGTTCGAGGATATACAAAAATGCGCGGAAATCATTTGCTTCTTTAAACAATGGATCACGCCGGTTTCCACGGCACACAACGTGGTAAAACAAATGCGGCACCCAAATCCGCCTCTCCCGACCCACACTTTTCACCTCACATGAACTTTCTTGCATATCCTTTCGCCAAAAACGGGCAAAATCCTGCATCAAAAGAAAAATTTTTTGATACTCTCTCGACGGGTGACAGGCACGCTCTTGATGGTGACAGTCCATGTTAGCATTCCGATGAACACTAAGCTGAATTGCGCAATAAGACTCAATGCTTCATACGTCGTCATATTCCCACCTCCCTCCATCGGGGAAGTGATCAACCGCCCACCCTGCTTATGTAGTTGCTACGGAGATTGTTACATTTTTCTATCACTCTCGCCATTTCAACAACAGCTGCCACAAAAAATGCCACAGCACATCAACAAAAATGCAGAAAAAGAAACAGAGAGCCACCCAACGACTCTCTGTCTCTATAAAACTCCGACAATCTTCGGGGCGTGGCAGGCATGCTACCCCATTTCCATGAAGAATTTTTGTAAACGTTCCGCAGCCATTCGATATGCCTTTTCTTTATCACGAGGGCCTATTGCAATTATTTCCATCCTTATCGGCTGTCCTTCAACCGGGCGATAAATAATTCTAATATTTAGTGACTTCGACTTAATCTTTGCAAAACCATGCAAGTCCCCATGTAACGATTCAGCAACTCCATCCGGCTTAAATAGGGGACCTTGCTTTGCCCTTCTTAAAATTTCTAATAAAATGGTTTGTCTATGTCCTTTATTAATCGCTTTAATATCCTGCTTTACATCCTCAACAAACCTCAGTTCAACATTATATTTTTCTAAAATAATCTCCTGCAAATCTTCAAGCGTTTTCACATCAATCTTCCTCTAATAATTTCATTAGTTCGTTTACATTAATATCCTCTTCATCAAAAATATCTGATAAAGTTTGATTTACAGGTTTATTCTTACGTGCATATGCCTCTTCCATAACAATTTGGTCAAGTGCTTCTTCTACAACTTCTTTTATTTGGAGCAACTGCTCAAAATAATCTATATCAACAACTACAGCCAGTGCATCTTTCTTTTTTGCATTTTGAATAACAAATACTTCATCTGAGACTCCATTTGAAAAACGATCCAGTATCTCTGATAATTTTTTTGTTCTAGAAAGATCCGTAACACTTAAAACATTCGTTTTCAAAAAATTCAATGTGTTTGTGTTGGCAATAGGATATTGTTCTTTTGGCAATGTATGAACACCCACTTTCCATCCTCCTTTCTTTAGTATATGCATTATTATCTATATTATACACATAATTTCACACAAAAAACAACACATTTATTACCTATATTCCATTTGTTCATACATTCATTCTTTACATTCCTAGCATATTTTAGGGCGTGACTGTCCACCTATTCAATGGATAATTGTGCGCCACTAACACCGACGCCACATTTGCCAAAATTGCCGACTTGCCCCCTCCCAAACGAGCTTCAATCTCACGATGTTCACGCACTTTACCAATGGCAAAAACAAAAATCGCCCCTGTTCCAAACAGAACAGAGGCGTTCAAAAGTATAATATATATTCCAAACCTCGTTTAATACGAAAAAAAGAAACAGAGAGCCACTCAACGACTCTCTGTCTCTATAAAACTTCGATAAACTTCGGGGCGTGACAGGCACGCATCCAAATCTTCGACAATCTCCGGGGCGTGACAGGCACGCATCCCATTTGCGGTTTTGTTTTTACTTGAAATACGTTCATCGAAATCGCTCCCTTGCTTCATCATTAATACAAGTCATCGATATATTCCACATTTCTGACCAAAGGCAATGTCGTTGTTTTGTTTACTAAATACCGCGCTTCTAAGCCATTTTTCAAAGGAAGAGGGTTCGTAAATGTTCCGAGTTCACTTAAAAGAACGACATTCGTTATTCCCCACGTACGAATTTCATCCCAAAAGGATGGATCGTTCATTAACGGTTGGAGTTCTGGAACATGAATATAATCGCTCGGCTGAATGTCATAAATGATTTCCTTTACTTTTCCATAATAAGCGATATGACGCGGATGTTCATTTTTTGTTCCGTCGCTTTCTTGCTTCGTCGTTTCGTAGAAAAGCAAATACTGCATCGGCGTCACTCTGCCAAGGGAAGGATTAAAGAAGTAAATGTGATGCTTACGAAGCAATTCCATAAACCATGGGTGTTGCGTGACGATGACCGCCTCTCTCACTTCTTTCACCTTCAACTCATCAATAACGACCCGCGAAAAAGATACATTCGTTTTCATTTCTTTCTCAACCCTTTCCTCAATAGTTTGAATAAGAAATTCATTCAGCGACTGACTATAGGACGAAGCTAATTGTGCAACTTCTTGATGTAATTGGGGAGACATTCTTAGTAAGATTCGACCACTATATTCTTTCATTACTGCCACCTTTAGTATGATTCGTTGATGATATCATTATATAATCGTGCTGAATGTATGTCAAGCAAGATATACGATTTGATATCATTTTTTAAATGATCGTTCTTCTTAGTGATTCCACCAGAGAACACTCGTCCCCCATCCCCCATCGCATCCCCACATTTCTGAATCGTGCATGTCGATGGCACACAAGGAATCCCCCAGATCCCCTAGTTTCCCCACCCAAAAATCATCACAAAAAAATTCCCATTTTGTAAAAAGTAAAGGTGTTGTCCAACTTGGAAAACATCAATGGACGATGGATGCTCCGCAAGAAAGCACGAAAGAACGATGAAGGCAATATCCAGTCACTCGCTAAAAAACGAATCTCCCCTCATGAGCATTGATTTTGCGTGATTGATTCAAAAAAATAACGAACCAGCTTATATGAATTGTCAATAAAAATCATGGAATAACGATGATTGAATCATTCATATAAAAAGCGGAAAGTGATGAAAAAGCAAAAGAAAAGCCGTATATCCATAGCAAGATATAAGCCAGACAAATCATTCCAACCAACGAGGAAAAGATGATCGCTTCAGCATATAAGGATAAAAAATCGTGAATCAACAAGATGTTGATTAGAAAAGGATTCCATACAAATGAAAAACATAAATACAAAAGAATATTCACCCAAAAACAATCGATCCCCATCGAAGATCATCAAGGAAGGATAATACCTTAACTCCTTACGAATCATCTTGGTTGAGCCATTATAAATCTGTCTGTGAAAATGGCGGGGGAAATAGGGGAATGGGCGCAATCCCATGCGACCGTTGAGTTTTTCCGCCCCCTTCTTAGGGGATTGGATCGGGGGAAAGGGGGAGAAAAAAAACGGCTGACACCGATCGTGCCAGCTGCTTAGTTTGATCGAAGAAGACTTTCGATCTCGTATTCATATCCATACCGTTTGAAAAACTCAATCAAGGCTACTTCAAACAATTCCCGCTGCTTGATGTTTCTCTGATTGCAAAACTCCACCGCTAAATCCTGCAAGCTGTCTGACATTTGAATGGTCTTTCCGCTTGTCCTTCCCGGAACGATGTAGCGTGGAATAGTGTTACTTGGACCTGTTGGTACAATCAGTTCTAACAGCTTTTCTTTGTTCTTTTCCAACATCTCAAGGAGTGGGAGGTAGTATTGTAGCTTGCTGAGTAGTTCGTTATCGATCGGCTGCCCTTTCGTTTCCTTCCTTTCATCCTTTTCTTCAGGAACGATGTTTATTGAGTGACTTTCCGGCTTCGCGATTTCGATTTTTCCGGTCTTCTTCACATAATTTCCTTCATTCGGCGACCAAACATATCCTTTTGCTGACATATATTCTGCTAACTCTCGGTGATCTTTGAATCCTGCTTTTTTGCACACCTCATCAATATCAAAATCCTTTTGTTTCAACATTTCTATCACGATGCCTGCCTTTGTGGTCGGCAATACTTTTTGATGTTGGTTTTTGACAGTGGACAGTTTCGGAACATAGGTTTGTTTGGTGCTATCCCACGTGAAGTTTCGCCTTCTCATGTAAATATCGAGCGTTTTATAATTGGCATGCCCGAACATCTCAGCTAGTTCATCCCTCGTCAATCCTTCCGCTAATCCTTGTAAAATGTCTTTTACCCGTTCATCGTATACCGGTTTCTCTTCTTGGCGAATTGCCATTATCATCATCCTTCCTTCTGTGCGCTTTATTGTCAAAAGGAGAGGCGGTTGTATTGCCTCTCCTGCTTACAATGTGTGAATCGCTTGTGCTAGTTGCTCCTGATTGGCATGGACATAGACAGAGGTAGTTTTCAAGTCCGCATGCCCTAGGAGCTTCTGAATATGGACAATGTGGACATTGTTTTTGACGAGATTGGAAGCAAAGCTGTGCCGAAGAACATGGCAGGTCACTTTCTTTTTCCATCCTAATTTTTTCGTCGTTTCATGCAAGATTCGATTGACGTACACATCTGACACTTTCCCTGTTTTCGCTAACGCAAAGAAAAAGTTGCTTTCTGTATCCGGTCGAATGTTCTCTTTGTAATCGACCAATACCGGAAGAAGCTTAGGGCTAATCGGTATTTTCCTTTGCTTATTTCCTTTTCCGTTTTGTATGAATATGGTTTCTTCCTCAAGGTCTACGTCCTCGAGTGTAAGGGATAAGCATTCGGTGATTCGTAGCCCCGTGAAAAAGAGGAACTGTATGATGGTCTTGATCGTTGGATGCTCGATGGCATGGACCAATTGTTGATACTCTTTCTCATCAATAAATGTCCGTTCTTTCTTCGGTGCTTTCAGTTGGTCGATGGGAGCCACAACATTTTCCTTTGTCCATCCCTTTTTAATGGCATACTTATAAAAAGACCTTAACGTGTTTAAGTGGCGGTTGACACTCGCTGGTTGATAGTTTCGTTTTACACGCAACATCGTCAGATAATCCTCTAAATCTTGGGTTTGAATATCCTCTAACATCACGAAACCGTTATATCGTTGTTCCAAAAAGCGATTGACCATTTCTAAGTCTTTGGAGTATCCGCTAATTGTTTCTGGACTAGCATTTCGAGCCATCAAACCTGCAATATACTCTTTCATGCAATCACGAAACATTTTTTTACTCATATGCATTGCCTCCTTATCGTTGGATCAAAGGAAAGGGAGCAGTTCCCCTTCCTTCTCTCCCTAATCAAAATCCTTAATATTAATCTCTTCTCCTTCATCAGATTCAAATGCTGAGATGTTCTTTTTTCTTGGCATTCTTGCAATCTCTTTATCACTCAAGATTTTGCATATTCCATACTCCTCGGCTCGTTCTTTATCCATCACCATGACATACACCCTGTCTTCCCCTTTTGACCCTGCCAAAGGTTCCAGACCACTATTTTTTCTTAACTCGATATCACTAGGTTCCAAGACTTTGCGGCGATTGGTATATTTTCCTAATTCCGTCTTCAGGTATCCTTTTTGTTTCCATTCCTTACAAACTACTTTTGGATCACTAAAGTTTCCTTCTTTTAGCAATTGCTCGAATTTGTGAGGAAAAATCGATACTTCTACCTTATCTCTAAAGGTGATTTTGCCCCAGCATTCGTTTCCATCGAACTTTTGACTCTCAATCCGGAAGTATTTACTGTGCCGCATCACTCGTTCTACCATATATTGATACGCTTTTTCACCTATTTCTCGTTCAAACGCTGCTTCTTTTTCCACTTCGTACAACACGCTCATCATGCTTTCCAGATCGAGCGAAAGACCGAGCGCCTCATTCACCATCTCTGCAGTCGCAAGGAAAACGCCAAACTTCTCGGACACCCTCGAAAGAAACTCCGTTTTCGTTAGGTTCTGTTCACAATATGCTTTCCACTTCTCACATCGCTCTACCACTTTCTCTACGCCTAACTGCAACAAGTAGCGAACGAATTTGATTCCGGCATGTCCGTAATTCTCCAGCAGTCCTTTTTTTAGGTTGTCAGAGTTCTTCGCCGAACTCGTCCATGTGATATTGCCAAACTCGAACGCTCGCATTCTCAATCCTGCATTTTCATTGGTTTTTTGGAACAGGGAATGCTCTGCAGTTGAGATAATCGTAGTGGACCAGCTTCGTTGTTTCCTCAACTCTCCCTCTTTAGTCATCCGCTCTTTTTCTCGATTCTCCGCAAACATATAGAGAAGGGAGGTCAGGTCTTTCAAGGTGTTCATCGATGTTTCATCAAGAACAAGCGGCACGCCATAGTTATCGCGAAGCAACGCAACAATGGCATTGTGCGTTGCACTCCAACTCTTAATCAGCCCCTTTTTATTTCTGCTCGGTCTACCGAAGGGGGAAACTGCTAATTGTGCCGCTGTTGTTTTTCCATTTGTACTGCTTCCATAAATATGGACAATGAGTGTATCCATATCTTTGACTTGGGTGGCGAGTAAACCGACAATCGGAGCGGAAAAACCAAACACAAGTGCTAATTCTAAATACGTATTGCCTATCACTTCGGAATGAATCAAATCCAACCAGCCTTTTAATGTTCCTTTTGGCTCGATATTATAATCTCCGCAATAAGTAGAAGCGAGCGGCTGATTGCCGATGATCGTATGATGTTTGAAGCACAGTTGTCCCTCCACTTTCTCCCAGCCCATTCGACTATGAACGGTTTCGTATGGGGCACATTCTTCTTGTACTCGTAAAAATTGAATAATATCTTTGACGTTGCTGTAGATCACATCGACTCCTTTGCGACTCAGCTTTTGAAACTCATTCGGTTGTAACAGATCCTTTAGAATATCGTGTGTATGATACTTGCCTTTATAGTAATATCGAAGGGTAAGAGTCACGTCTTTTGTTTCCATGTCCTGACGTGTATTCGTGATTTTTATATATTTACTCACGAATCTCCAAAACTTCTTTCCAGACTTATCCCCATCCTTTACCCATAGTCCTTTGCTCGTCAGCCGCCATTGCCCATCTTTCCCATATTCCTCATACTTTTTCCCTGTTGTCATCGGTCATTCCCCCTCTCATTTTTCTACTAATTGCATCACTCATCACCGATTTCATCAGAGGCGAAGTCATCACATACTGGCTTTGGATGCCGGAGCATTTCAGCAGGTTCGATATGTATTACCTGCCTAACATGCACTTCCGTTGCCTGAGTCAAGATTTCTGTTCTTTTTCTCATTTCTTCATCTCTCCTCTCGCAAGGCTTGTCACTAAACCGCAATGACTCCTCATTTTACGCAACAAAAAACGCCCTAGCAAAACAAAGACCTCAAAGAAAAGGGCACACTTCACCCATTTCTATTTACTGAAGTCTTTGTTGCTAAGGCGTCTAGTATCAGGCTTCGCACGTAGTTAATGCCTGTCTTATTGACTTGAGTTAGCTTGCATGGAAACGATTTGTCCTGCAGAGGCTTCCTTATATGCAACAAAAGAATACACTGCGATTTAGTTGTAAAGATATCTTAAATTAACAATATAGTACTTGTCAATCATTTTTTTCTATTTTTTTATTTTTTCTGCCCATATCCCGTAATGGGATATGGAGCATTTATTAATGGCTATTAATATAAATTTATATCAATAATGATTATTGGTATTTCTTCATCAAGTAATCTTTAAGGCTATCATTGATGAATTTGGTGATCGATTCGATCTGGTTCTGCTTCTTGAGCATTTGGATGATTTGGTGGACGTTTTTTTCTAAGTATGTAGTCACCCGAACATGGGTGTCCGCAAACGTTTCTTTCTTTGGTATCTCCTTAAACACAAATGGTTTGCCATTTAGCAATAGCACTTCTTTTTCATTTTCATCGTTCTTCCCTTCGTTACTTCGCTCGTGAACGTCTTCTTGGGAAGCTTCGCCATCGTCATATTCGATCACCTCTTCGTATTCGTATCCTTCTTCAAGTTCTTTCTCCCATTTCATCGAAGTTGAGGGTTCTTCATGACGAAAGCGGCTGAGGTCAATGTTCCGTTTTCTTCTCATTCCATAGTACCCATCGTAATGGTCCATTATTTTCTCTCCTTTTCTTTTCAAGTTTACGTTGATGTCGATGTATACGTTTATGTAGACGTAAACGCATTATTTTATTGTTTTTTATCTGTGTGAAAAGAAAAAGACAAAAAATGGGGGCTGTGTATGACGTGTTTTTAAATGAATCGTCACTGCTTGCTTACGCAAAGAATACGCAAACAAGCAGTAACCGTTCATTAGTAGTCTTTCGGAAACAAAATGATGACTCCCTCTGATCCTTGATCCATCACCCACACCGTTCGTTCAATGGGTTCGGCTTCTTCAAGCTGTACAAAAATCGTCGTTTCTCGATTCGGTACTTCTTGTCTTTGAATGAGCCATTGTTGATTATTTTCCACGTAAAACTCGAATACTTGCAGGTAATCTGTTAACAGTTCTTGCTTCTCTTCTAAGTAATCGATGATCAATTGTTGATGCTCCTTACTTAACCCTTCTGCCACTGCACGTGTCATGTATCGTGGCTTACTCCGCTCAAACACTAAAATCACCTCTTCCCTCGTTCCATTCGGCATGTTCAAAGAGCCATTGTTCTGTATCTTCGTCGTGAATCCCAATTAACGTATAAAACAATTGGGATTCATGACCAAATCGTTTTACTATGCGGTAGAATTCGATTAAACCTTGTTGATGCCTTTCGACGTACTCCAATGTAAAAGAATCATCTAGCAGTTTAATCACATCATCCCCTGCTTCCAGTAGAATGAGTGTTTGCTGGTATGGTAAATAGAATTGAAAGAGCTCTGTTTCCCTATCCTCTGCTTTATAAAGCTGCAGGAAATCATGTTCGATTACTTGAATGAGCGGCTTTGGTATCTGTCCGAATGCTTTTAATGCTTCGATATCATTTATACATTGAATTACTTTCATCGTTCCCTTTTCTCCTTTCTTACAACAGCTGAACGGCATCCATCTTCTCCTGTCGTGTCGTTTGAATATAGAACTTCGCAGTCATGTTGACCGTACTATGCCCAGCCAATTTGCTGACGGTTGTTAAATCAACGCCTTTCTTCAACAATCGCGTGCAGAAAGTATGCCGAAACAAATGCGGATGTAGCTTGAACCCTAGCTCCTTTGAAATGTTCGCGAGCCAATCTCTTACCGCATCCCGATGGACTTTTGGGGCACGTTGGCTAAGAAGCAAGTATTCGCTATCCTTGAATTTTGATTTCAATCTCTCCTCTTTGACGTAGGAGCGAATCAAATGGACCACATCTTGCCGTAGACTAATTTCCCGGATCTTGCCCCCTTTGCCCCTTACCGTTAGGGTAGAGGCAAGGTAATCAATGTCACTGAGTTTGATGCTGACTAATTCACTCACACGCACTCCGGTATACAGAAGTAAATAGGCAATTAATTTATTCCGTTGGCTCACTTTTGTATGATCCTCTAAGTAAAAAAGCAGCTTCTCGACTTGTTCTTCCGATAAAGCAGTCACGATCTGCTCACTTCCTGCGGCAATTTGTACCCGATCTCGTTTCAGCTGAATATAACTTTCGCTCACCATTCCCTTCTTTTGCAGGAAGTCGTTGTACACTTTCAAACTATTGATTTTCTTGTTGATCGTCGCAATGGCATACTCATTGTCTAACAGATGTTGTTTGTAACGGACAAAGGAAAAACGGGAAAGCGGCTGACTGGTGTCAACCGCCTTCTCTGCTAGATATCTCTGAAAGCTTTGGACATCTCCAACGTACGATTCAACCGTTTTTGGTGCTCGTCCTTCTTCTATGAGCCACTGCTTAAAGCCTTCAATCAGATTCATTTCTTAGCTCCTCCTAAACGCAAAAAGAGCCATAAATGCTTTTTATTTTGCATTCATGGCTCCTCCTAAGTGACTCTTTCCATCTAAAATAATTTTTATTGATATCTTTCCCCAGTATATGTTTCAAACAATTGTTCAATTTCATCATAATCTGATGACCAAGCATGTCTAACGTTATTCTGGTCTAAAATCCTATAATGTTGAGTAAATATATTTTGTTGAATTTTCCAACCCTTTCTGGATTTTATCGTATCCCAAAATACATTACCTCCCATGGTCTTAGTAGGTATGTTAGGAAATAACATATTATCACCTCCAGTTTATAATAGTAATATTATTACCAATATTCAGAATATAATACATCCTTTACTCCACTATTCTTTCTTATTGAAAAAGAGCCATGAACGCTTGTCATTCGCATTCATGGCTCTCACTTTTTTTCACAATATCGATGATGGTTTTGATGGTACACAACGGGTATTCACAATAACCGTGACAAGGAAATACCTTCATTATTTTTGCCCTTTCATTATTTAATTTTTGTTACTTCTTTGGCTATTTCTGCGGCTACAGTGACCAATACAGGAATAATAACTTTCTCCCACATTTTGCTCACCTCCTTTCAAGGTGAACCTCTACGTTCACGACAGTAATATAATAATGTCGGGAGTTTTTTGGTGCTGGAATCATAGAGATTCCTTGTCGCTCATCGAATCTGCCATACATGGTTGGAATCCCTTTAGTTTTGTCGTGAGATTGCCGAAAGAAATGTCGTGAGTCGGTCTCATTCCCGGCTGATTCGCTCCAAGTAGCGGATATAGTTTTGCAGCAAGTTGCGGTCGTCACGGTCTGCAATCCGGCGCAGAGCGGCTTCGATTTCCCTTTGGCTAATCTCAATCTCCTCGTCCACCACCTTCTCCAGCAGCAGCTGAACGAGCTCGTCCTCACTAAGCATCTCTCCGTAGCCGTCCAATCCGTAGCTGTATTCCCGATAGTACGGCACCCCGTCAATGATGATGCGGTGATATTTTGCCATTTTCCCTTCCCCTTTCATTTGGTCTAGCCGTGATATTCTCGTACGAAAATCCGCCAATCTTAGACATATATTTCGTAAGCGATTGGCTCTCCATTTTTTATCCACACCTCGTACAATTTCTCCTCCGTTTCCTCATCTCTTACAAATCCCGCTATCCACTCGTTTCGGTTTTCGTCAACATAACTTAAAGTCTCAAAAAGCAGCGGATTCGGCAGCTTCTCTAGATGCTCTTCGGGCACAAGATAGTTGTCCAACTCTTCGTGATAGAATTCATACGCTTCATAGCCCACCTCGTCAATGTTGACTGCTACGTTGAACGTTCTTTTCATCGTCCTTACAAACCAATCAATGTGTAACATCCTCTTCTCCTCCTCTCAGACATACCCTTTTTCTTTCAGCGACAAATACCGGTCAGAACAAACTATCAAATGGTCTAACACATCAATGCCAACGATTCTCCCAGCCTCTACTAACCGTTTCGTTACCTCAATGTCTTCCCGCGATGGCTCGCAATGACCGCTGGGATGATTATGGGCTACGATGATAGCTGCCGAGTTGGAGAGAATGGCAGCCTTCATCACCTCCCTCGGATGCACGATACTAGCGTTCAGGCTGCCAACATGGCAAATGTTGATAGCAGTCGGCTGGCTTTTCGTGTCTAGGCAAACAACGACAAACTTCTCACGGTCGGCTTCAACGAGAAACGGCTTCAGCAGCTTGTACGCATCTTCCGGAGATTTGATTTGACGTTCCTTGTACAGCACGCTAGACTCACGAACGAGCTTCAGGCTGACAATGTTGACGCGCTTCGCTGGCTGTTTGGCGGACACCTCTCTTTCTAACAGCTCTAGCTGCTGGTGGTTGATGGTTTGATACTTGCTCATCCTTTTCCCTCCTAAACAAAAATAGCCCCAATTCCCCGAAAGGAATTGAGGCACTATGACTATAGGTTCAAAATCATAATATATATTTGAAAATCAAGCTTGATACAGATTTCGGTAAAAAAAAGCCCCGCAGAGATTTCTCTCCGCAGAGCTTTTCGACATATTTCGGATGGTAGTAGGTATTACTTCACTTCAACTTTAACCTTAACAACTTTTCCGCCTACTGTAACTGAAGCATCAAAAGTATCTCCAGCTGCTAAGTTAGCGATGGAAGCATTTGCTGTTCCATTTCCAGTAATTGAAATATTAGTTCCAGATGCCTCTTTAACATTAGAGAATGTTAATCTAGAGATAGAAGTTGAAGCTGTAGTATTTGGTTTTTCTACACCGTACGTATCTTTCACGTAAATAGCTGATGATAAATCAGTTGCATCAAATGTAGTATCAGCACCACCAGTAATGTCATATACAAATGTAGAAACTGCTACTCCATTGTTGTCACGAATTTCAAGTGTATCAATTGCTGGAGCTACGTTTGAAATAGCAACTTCTTTTGTAATTTCATCACCAGTTGCATTAATTGTTACTACATAAGAAGCTGTTTTCTCAGTATTATCATCCATGTTTGGAGTTGTAATTGCACCTGTAGTATTTTCAGCAGCATCTAATACCCACTCACCAGATACGTTAGCCGCAACAAGGTTAGGAGAATTAGACACTACACTATAAGTGTTAGCCGGTAAGTAAACCTTTTTACCATCTGCTGTTAAGCCGTAAACTTTGACAACTTTATCGTATACATCTTTAGCATTGTTATTAATTGTAGAATCAGCGTAGATTTTTCCAGTGTCCTCTACTCCAAATGATTTTAATTCGCTAAGTTCAACCGTACGGAATGAAGTTGTATAGCTGCTTCCAGATACATCTACCCAGCTAGTACCATTGTATTTTTGTAACTTAAATGTCACATCTTCATAACCTTTAGCTTGACCGTCTACTCCGACTGTGTCATTTGATTGAGCAGTGATATAATCATCGCTACCAGATAAATCAATAGCTGATGTACCAGCAGCGTCTGCTTGAGAAACTACTACTCTATACTCTCCATTTGCAGCAGTACCGTTCGCATCTAAGAAACTTGCAAAACTTGCATCAGACATTGTACGACCATATTGGTCTTCTACTACGAAACTAGCTTTATCTAAGTTAACTGTTTCTCCGTTGTAAACAAGTTTAGGAACATCGGATTTCAGCCCTGTAATAACTGTCGGAACCGCTGCAGCTTTTACATCAATTGTTTTAATTGCAACTTTGCCTGTTTTAGATACAGCTGTTAAAGTTACTGGTCCTGCTGTATTTGGAGCTGTAAATTCATAAACAACTTTTCCATCAACTTTTTTGAATGTTCCTGTTGCACCAGTTACAGTTACCCCTTTAGCACTACCGTTTAAGATAGACACATCTGTAATCTCGTTACCATTCTTATCAGTAACTGTTACAGGCACTTGTACTGTTTCCCCAGCAGCCACTAATTTATCAACGTTACCGAAGTTAACATTATCAGATGTTAATCCTTCAGCTACGTTTACTGTATAAGTTGTTGCCTTACCAGTAGAAGCTGAAATTAATGTTACTGTTGTAGAACCAGCAACTAGACCGCCCTGTAGTCTTAAAACAGTTTTTGAAACCCCATCAATAGTTACATTTTCAAAATCTGCACTATTACCACTTAAAGATTTAACTGATACTACAGAAGGATTTGAAACAGCAACTAATACTTCACTATCTAATTTACTTGCATCAGTGATAACATTACCATATTGGTCTTTTGCTTCTAAAACAAGCATGAAATCACTAGCATTTTGAGAATCAGCAGATAAAGTTTCTTTATTAGCATTGTATAATTCTTTTACAGAAACTTCAGCTACTTTAGATTCACCTGAAACTGTCAATGTTTTTGTAACAGTAGTAGCTGTTTCTGGATGGATTAATGTTAAAGTTACTTTTTGGTCTACTGCAAAAGTAGAAGCTGATTGAATAGTAGCCTTACCATTAGCTAATGAAACAGTTCCACCACTAGAAGAAGTGTTTAATGAAGTTACATTTGTGATATCTTCACCGTATTGGTTAAAGACTTGGTATCCTACTTGAATTGCATCGTTTGCTACACTATCCCCGTCTGTTCCATCTACTAAGATACCCTTATCTGAAAGGATTTCAATTTTTGCTACTTTTTCATCTTCAACAGAAACTGTAGATGTTAACGATGCTTCACTTAAACCAGAAACGTTAACAGTATAATCACCTTTAGTCAATTTACTAGCCAATTCAATTACAGCAGATTTTTTATCTTCTGCAAAAGTAATGTTTGATACAGAAGCTGTAACCGAACCTTTTTTCACTTCAAACTTAGCTTTTGTATCATCAACAGCTTTGTTAAACTTAACCTCTAACTTTTTAGCGCCAATCGCACTTACACTTTCAACCTTAGGCGCAACTTCTTTGACAATAACTTTTACAGTTGCTTTAAGTTCTGTGCCTTCGAATGTTCCGCTAAGCGTATATTCGCCTGGTTTTGTAAGGTCTTTGCTTTCCCAAGTAACTGCTTTTTCAACTTTTTTGCCGTTTGCAAGCGTTACTTCTACTTTTTCAGGAAGTGTCACAGTTTCGCCTTCGTTTACTGTTACGTCAGCAACTGCACTTACTTCTTTCACAACGCCAGCTTTTTCTTCAAAGCTTGCTTTTACTGTGTCGTTTAATGCCGTTAACTCTGCTTTAAGCGACGTTGCTTTCGCTAAGTAAGTCGCTGCTTTGTCTAACATTGCTTGCGCAGTTGCAAAGTCTTCTTTTCCTAATGCATCTTGCGCTTTTAAAAGTGCAGCGTAAACTGTTGTATCGTTCTTTAAGCTTGCGATTGTTGCGTTCGCAGATTTGACGAATGCTGCACGAGCGTCTGCACCGTAAACAGATTTTGTTGCTTCCGTTGCTTTTTTCAACGCCGTGCCAAGCTTGTCATAAGCGCTTTTCACTTTCGCAAGATCTTTTGTTGCTACTGCGTCGTTTACTGCTTTTACAGCGTTGTTAAGCGCTGTTAATGTTGGATAAGCAGCGACGTATTTTTTACCGCCGTTTGTCACATAGTCTTTATACGATTTTTCTAAATCAGCTAAGTAAGCGTCTTTTTTCTTTCCGCCGTTTTTGTTTACTTCAGCGACTGCTTTTTTCTTCGCTTCATCCGCTTTTTTAATCGCGTCTTGTACTTTTTTCACATCAACTAGTTTACCAGTTTTTACTACTTCGTTATAAGTAATGAAAACTGCTTTGAATGCAGCTTTTGCTTGGTTGACAACCGCGTCTACATTCGTAGCTGCTTGAGAAGCATAAGGGTTCGCTGATACGAATGCACTTGCAACAACTGCACTTGCTGTTGCTAATTTAATAGCTTTCTTCTTGTCCATAGAATAGTATGTCTCCCTTCTTTATCTAAACTTTAGAGCAATGAGTACTAAACAAAGATTAGTAAAATCATTGCCTAAAAGGTTTAACGGGGTCAAAACATTCCTATTAACCTATCACTAGGCAATAGAAGTAAATGGTGCGTATGTTGCTATATCTTGATGTTTGTTCCCCATCGCTCCACATTTACTATAATAATACATTTTTCTTGCAATTTCTAGTCTTAAATACAAATTTTTTAGTCAATTCTCTTATCGAAACGATTACAAATTTATTACAAAACGATGACAAAACGGCGCACACCTTACATCTATATGCCTCCGTTTGCACTTCAAGAACTTTTTTGTAAAAAAAATTTCCGCTACAAAAAAGGCTCGCCAACGCGAACCTCTTGTCTTTTAATCTAGCTTTTTCACTTGCACAGAAAACGGATCGCTCAACACAACCCCAGTGACATCATACCGGTCGTCGATAAATAAATCCGGCAGACGAAACTGTCCGTCAAACTGCTCAGGATCGTTTTTAATAGTAAATTGAACCTGCATATAATAATCGTCGTTGTTCATCAGCTGCTTCGCCACTTCTTCCATTTCTGCTTGCGGCACGTTGTATTGCTGCAGATACGACACCGAGTGTAAAATTTGTTCATAATGGTCATCAAAATACACTCGTAGCGTCACAACATTCCCGTCTACCGTCCCTTCTAGCGGAAGCAATGAGTTTCCATTATAAAAGTACACCCCTTTCAGTTCATTGCCGTCCTGCTTTTCAATGGCAAATCGTACCCGTGCTTGTCCGATAGCAATTTCATATTCGCCTTTCAACGCTCGCTTCACTAACGATGAAAACTGTTCTGCTGAAAGTGGGGTGTATCGAACATTCGCCGTTTTTTGAACATACAGGCCGCTGCCAACGCCGTAAAAGAGCACGCCTTTTATCGTTTTTGTACTATAGACGCGGTATTGTTGCCCCTTTTTCAATAAACGCACCACTTGCATTTTATTTTGCTTCCATTGGTAAAGCGGCGTGTTTTTCACGATTATTACTTTCCCCACCATTCCTTTCTTCAATTCCATATTGCCCCATTGCACTTTCGCTTCAGCAATGTCGATTTGCCAACCGAACGTACTAAGCATAACAAACGCCATTATAAAGCCTATCAACCACTTTTTCATGATTATCCCCTCCTTATTTTTATCTTACATGATTTTCCTCACTTCCGGCAGTTGGAAAACATTTTCATTTCCACAAAGAATCATTTGCAGAAGGGAGTCGCATGCTAGGGAAAAGGAGCGTGTGGCATGTGTGGGAAAAAAGACAGTGGATCGGTGTGTTTTGCATTGTACTCATCGTTAGTTTTGGCAGCTTCTATTTGTACCGCCAGTTTCTTTACCGGCAGCTTACACAAACCGCCCAACAAATTCATGAACCGGTGAAACGCCCAGTGCCGATGAAGCGATCTGCGCCAGTAGAGTTAAAGCGTTTGCCGCCGATTTCGTTTTTGTTCATCGGCGTGGATGAGCGAAAAGGCGACCGGGGGCGGGCGGATTCGCTGCTCGTCGTGACGGTCAATCCGAATCAGCCGTCGGTGAAAATGGTGAGCATCCCGCGCGATACGCGCACCGTCATCGTCGGCAAAGGAAAACGCGATAAAATCAACCATTCGTATGCGTTTGGCGGCGTTGGGATGACAGTCGCGACCGTCGAACGGTTTCTCGATATTCCGATTGACTATTACGTGAAAGTCAATATGAACGGGTTTCGCGA
The DNA here is from genome assembly GCF_023512315.1 of Anoxybacillus sp. Classification (GTDB taxonomy): domain Bacteria; phylum Bacillota; class Bacilli; order Bacillales; family Anoxybacillaceae; genus Anoxybacteroides. Next base: position 26,843 of record NZ_JAILZV010000002.1, on the reverse strand, counting down.
CATCGTCGATGCAGTTGGCGGCATTACGGTCGATAATCCGTTTGCGTTTACGTACGACAAGACGGCGTTTCCGAAAGGACGCATAATGCTCAATGGGGAAAAAGCATTAAAGTATGCCCGTATGCGCCATGACGATCCGCGCGGTGGGTTTGGGAGGGAAGACCGGCAAAAGCAAGTCGTGGAAGCGGTCATACAAAAAGGGGCAACTTCGTTGCTTGCCTACGATGACGTGCTTCGTGCCATTGCACGGCACGTGAAAACAAATTTGACGCTTGAACAAATGAAAGCGATTTACACAAACTACAAACGAGCCCATACGAACGTCGAAAAGCTGCACCTAGCCGGAACAAGCACAAAAATAAACGGCGTCTTTTATGTCATCATTCCAGAAAAAGAGCGGCAGGCGGTGTCGAAGCAGCTAAATGCGCATTTGCAAATCGCCCCGTCACTGCCTAGAAAAACGAAGGCGCTCCCCCAATAGAGCGCCTGTTTATCCTACCAATACCGCTTCGCCCCTATGTAGCGCGCGCTCCAGTATGGGCTGTTAAAGACGCTAATCGTCACGCCAGTCGAGCTAGCGCTATGGAGAAATTGGTTGTTGCCGATATAAATGCCGGCGTGGGAAGCAGTAGTGCCTTCCGTTTGGAAAAAGACGACGTCGCCAACGGCTGGTGCATCGACACTTACGCCAGCGTTCCACATCGCTAGAACCGTACGCGGCAGGGCAATCCCTTGTTTTTGGAACAAATAGACGATTAATCCGCTGCAGTCAAAGCCGTCTGGCGTCTGCCCGCCCCATACGTACGGCTTTCCTAATAGAGGTGCGGCGTCGGCAACAAGCGCAATCGGGTCGAACGGTTTTGGCGCTTGCCAAAGGCGCGTGTAAGTAGTGTCGTCGACGATGCCGGTCACCGGCAATTGGACGCTCGCTTGAAATTTTTTCACCGCCTCGGCAGTAGCTTGTCCAAAATAGCCGGTCACTTCTGGATACGTAAAATGCCCGAGTGCTTTCAGTTTGATTTGTACCGTTTTTACTTGTTCGCCGCTTGCGCCAATCGTTAACAAGATGGCAGGCTTCGTCTTTTTCGCCAGCGCTTCGTCGAGTTTCGCCATCGTTAGACGGTCGGCAATGCCGGTCGGCGCAAGCCCGACGTCTTTTTGAAACTTTTTCACCGCTTCTTCTGTGACCGCACCGAAATAGCCGGTCACTTGTGAATATGAAAAATAGCCGAGCGCTTTGAGCCGCTCTTGCAGCGTTTTCACCGCTTCGCCAGACGCCCCAACCTTCCATTCCGTTGCGACTGTACTAGGGGTCGTTTTCACCGAAGTGTTCGTGCTTGTTTTTCGTTTCGCAGCCGCCGTTTTTAATGCCGCGTACGTTTTCGCATCGACCACGCCCGTTACTGGCAAGCGGACGGACGCTTGAAATTTTTTCACTGCCGTTTCCGTTATCGTTCCAAAATAGCCGGTGGCAGTCGGGTATGTAAAAAAGCCTTTTGCTTTTAATAACGTTTGCACTTCTTTAATTTGCGGATGGCTCATGCCAAGCTTCCATTCCGCTGCTTTGCTGTGCGTGGGCATAAACAATAGCGCGGAAGCAACCGCGGACGTCCATAGTACTTGTTTCACTTTCCTCTCCATCACTTTCTCCCCTTTCGCCTGTTACTAGTATAACGAAACTTTCTTTTTCAATGAAGATGACTTTTGTTATAATTTTGTATAAGTATTCGGCAAAGTGACGAGAATGATAGAAAGAAATGACCGAAGGAGGGAGAACGTTGCTGCAAACGAGCTTATCGAAAGCCGTTTTAGATCAAGCTGCTCGGCAAATTCATCAAGAACTTTCCCACCCGTTATATGAATCGGCGATGAAAAAAGGCTTAAAATTGTATCGGGAAGGGTTTGTGTATAACGCTCAATTAATGGAAGAAGATGTCGTGCAAGCAAACGTGCTCGACCGCAGTGTGTACAAACCGGTGCTTGACCTTTTTCAGCTGTCGCAAAGCGAGTGCCAATGCTCAAGCACTTATTTTTGCCCACACTTGTTCGCGCTCTTTTTTTATTTATACGCCAACGTCGGACAAGTCGGCGACCTTGTCCGCCAATGGAATACAAAACAGCAAGAAACAACAAAACGACCAACGATCATCCAAAAGCCGGCTCCACCTGCTGCTTCCATCGCTGCTTGGGAGAAACAATTTGAGCAGTCGTTCGCTTACTTTTTACAGCGCCATCGGCCGTCGGATTATTGGTTTGCCCATTATTTGTGCTACCGCTTTTTTCCGTCGTTAATCGAAAAAATTTCTTATAAAGGAACGGAAAAATGGCTGTACCATCTTCACGCAGCGCTGTTTACGTTTTCGCGACTCGTTCAATATAGTAAACCGTTTCAACAGTCGTCATACCAGCGAGCGTTTTGGGATTCTGCCATCGCCGATTTTTTCAGCGTCATTCATAACAAATGCAACTTAGTCGCCAATCAGCCAAACCGAACACCATACACGGCGCTATTCGAAGAGTTACGAAAATACGTCCAGCATGCACTGCTATCGTCGGAATCGCTCTATTTAGAATGGCGCCTTCGCGCTTACGGACTTTTATGGCAAACATTATTTAACGACAAACATTGGATAGACAAAGAGAAACAAGAGTTGCGCGCAAACAAGCCGCTGACCGACGAACATCGTCTAGCGCTCGTCCAGCTCGCGTTTATGTCGAAGGAAGATGACGACATTCCGTCGCTTTTGCAACAAGTAAGCATCCCGCTCTTGCCGTATGCGCTTGTTTGGATACGGCAAATGGCGAGCAATAACGAATGGGAACGCATGCGCATGATTTGGGAGCTATGTTTTGCAAATGGTGATCCGCTTGCTGGCATTCCGCTCCATCGCCGCGGGGAAATCGCAAACGAACTGTTGGCGCGCGCCGAACGCTATGCAAACGAAACAAACGATAAAAAGCTATATGAACATACATTGCGGGCGCTTCTTCCATACAGTGCCTCCGACTATAGTCTTTATTTGCTAGAAAACGAGCAATACAAACAATGGGTCGAGCTGCATATAATCGCCGGCATTGACATCGAAACGATTCATCGTCCATTTTTATCGATGATTGAAAAACGCGATTGTTCGCTTCTCTTGCCGCTGTACCATCGTGCTGTCGATGAACGGATCCGAGCCAAAAACCGCGCAAGCTATAAAGAAGCGGTTCGCTATTTAAAAAAGATTCGCGCCGCTTACCGCGCGCTCGGCCGATACGGCACATGGCGCGACTACCGCGACCGGCTATGTGAGGAAACGAAACGGCTTCGCGCGTTTCAAGAAGAATTACAGAAAGGAAAGTTGCTCCATGATTAGGACGTATACGCTCAAATGCCAGTGGCTGGACTCAGAACGAGCGTTTTTTATTTACAGCGGCGCCTCGCTCGATGCTTGGAAGTCAGGCGCGTTTTTTTGGCATGAGGAAAGCTTTTACGGGACGTTTCTCACCGAGAAAAAAATCGGGGCAACCGAAGGGGTCGTGCTATCGCCGTGGGAAGCAGTCACGTTTTTTGCCTCCCCTCCCGATCACGCGTTCGTGCGCATCGAATGGGACGAATCCGCTTCCCGCTTTCAGCAATGGGCAAGAGAGATTCTCGAAGACATTCGTGAACGCCGCATCATGCCGGATTTTTCCGCTTGGAAAAACGGTGCGTTCGGCTGGAAGCGAAACGACGAACCGGACGAAGACCCGTTCCTTAAAAAATGGCGGTCGCTCGCCATTCAAGACTGGATCTCCCGCGACAGCGAACTAAACGAAACGTGGGAAGCAATTACACGCACGTATCCGCTGGTGGCAACCGACATTCCGTATTGGCTCACTCACGAAGACGATTGGCTATATGACATTGGCTGGACAAAAGAAGCGCCGCCGTTCACGGTCGCCCTTCATTTAGTCGAACCGGACGAAGGCGACATTTGGACGCTTGAAACGGTACTGATTGCCAACGACGAAAGCGAAACGTACGTTTGGCAGCGCGACAATATCCCTGAAACATGGAAACCGTACGAGCAAACGGTGGTGCGCACCCAACAGCGCGCGATGGCGGTCGTCCCGTGGCTGCGCGGCGAAGAAGACGCGCTAGTACAAGCATTGACGGACGAACAAGCGTGGCGTTTTTTATCGGAAGGAAGCGAGCAATTGCTGGAAGCAGGCGTGCGCATTTTATTGCCATCCTGGTGGGAAGCGGTTAAACAAGCACGAATGACGTTAAAAGCGCGCGTCAAATCCACGCCAAAAACCGGAACGTCGCTGCTCGGGCTTGAAGCGCTTGTTAAGTTTGACTGGAAAATCGCCACAAATGGCGTAGAACTCAGCGAAGAAGAGTTTGCCGCGCTTGTCGAACAAAAACGCCGCCTCTTGCGCATTCGCGGGCAATGGATTCAGCTTGACCCGGCGTTCATTCAACGGATGCAAACATTTATGAAAAAAGCAAAAGAAGAAGGGCTGCCGATTCGCGACGTCTTGCAGCAAGCCTTTTTACAACACGAACCGGACGAAGGCGGTGACGAAGAAATATGGAACGATGTCGCCATCGAACTAAACCGTAGCTTTGAAACGCTCGTACGCCAGTTGACGAACATCGACCGCATCCCGTCCGTTTCCATCCCGGCATCGTTCCACGGACAGCTTCGCCCGTACCAGCAACGCGGCGTCGATTGGCTCTTGTTTTTGCGCCGCTTCCGCCTCGGCGCTTGTCTTGCCGACGATATGGGGCTTGGCAAAACGGTGCAAATGCTCGCCTATTTTACGTACGTTCGCGAACACGAACAACGAACGAACCCAGCTCTTCTTATTTGCCCGACAAGCGTGCTTGGCAACTGGCAAAAAGAGTGCGCCCGCTTTGCGCCGTCTTTACGCCTTTATATTCATCACGGGCAAACCCGCGCCAAAGGCGACGCGTTTTTACAAGCGGCGAACGAAGCGGACCTTGTACTCACTTCTTATAGCCTCGCCCATCTCGATGCCGACGAGCTAGCGATGGTCGAGTGGGACACGATTTGCTTAGACGAAGCGCAAAACATTAAAAACGCCCATACGAAACAAGCGCGCGCGATTCGCAAACTAAAAGGCGGGCATAAAATTGCTCTCTCCGGTACGCCGATGGAAAACCGATTGAGCGAACTTTGGAGCATTTTCCATTTTCTCAATCCAGGGTATTTAGGAAGCATGACGCAATTTCAGCAGCGGTTTGCGACACCGATTGAAAAAGAACGCGACGCGAAAAAAGTCGCTATGTTGCAAAAGCTCATTCGCCCGTTTTTGTTGCGGCGGACGAAAACGGATGAAGCAATTGCGCTAGACTTGCCAGATAAGCTTGAACAAAAAGAATATTGTCCGCTCACCGCCGAGCAGGCGTCACTCTATGAAGAGCTCGTCCAAAAGACGCTTGAGCGCATTGAACAGGCCGACCCGTTCGAGCGGCGCGGCTTGATTTTGCAAATGTTGAACCGCTTAAAACAGCTCTGCAACCATCCGGCGCTTTATTTGAAAGAACAAGCGCCAGACAACGTGCTCGAACGATCGTATAAGCTCGAAAAGTTACTGGAACTCGTCGGGCAAATTCGCGAAACGGGCGAAAGTTGCTTAATTTTTACGCAATATATCCAAATGGGCGAAATGATGCAACGGCTATTGGCCGAACACCTCGGGGAGCCTGTTTCGTTCTTAAACGGAAGCGTTCCGAAAGCAGAGCGCGACCGAATGATTGAGCAATTTCAAACGGGCGCGTTTCGCATCTTTATTTTATCGCTCAAAGCGGGGGGTACCGGGCTTAATTTAACCGCTGCCAACCACGTCATCCACTTTGACCGTTGGTGGAATCCGGCGGTGGAAAATCAAGCGACCGACCGCGCCTACCGTATCGGACAAAGCAAGTTTGTGCACGTGCATAAACTCATTACTGTCGGCACGCTCGAAGAAAAAATTGATGAGATGATTGAACGAAAACAGTCGCTCAATGAAGAAATTATCCAAAGTGAAGCATGGATTACCGAGCTGTCGAACGAAGAATTGCGCGAGCTGCTTGCCCTTCCAGCGCTCGCCCATAAAGGAGCATGATAGATGGCAAAACAAACGAAACGAACGAAAAAACAGAAAAAAATAGAGAATCAGACGCTTTGGGAAAAATTATGCGAACAAATGGCAAAAAAACTAGCGAACAAGCAACCATAGGGGTATCTTCAGATATCCCTTTTATTTTTTCGTGCTGGCGACATACAAAGATAGGAAACTTGTTTTTTCGTGCAAATAGAAAGCGACTGGAGGATGTCATAGATGAGTTGACGTTCGATCATGAGAAGCGCATTTGTGCGAAGAGGGACGTACTGTTGTTGACGGTCGCTCCATTCATAGGAAGTGATCGTAACCGTTCGTTTTTCTAAATCAAGTTTTACAACGAACATATACCGCTGGTTGACCGACTTAAACAGAAAGTACAGCTGGGCGTGTGCATAGCAGGCAATTTCGCGAAACCGGACATCTCCTTCCATCGCCACGACCGTTTCTTCCTTTCGCCGCAAAAAGCGGAGCGAGTCGGTAAAATTCGCACGGGTAATCGTTGCAAGCCGAAGCGAAATTGGGTGCTTCATTTCTTTAATAAAGATGTGATATGTACAGCGACGGCCTCGTCCTTTTTGTTGGCGAATGACTAAATCAGCAAGATAAATATTCACGTTCATCCTCTCCCATCGGTAAATATTTATCATTTTTTTACATTTTAACAATTTAACGGTGAGCAAAAAAGTTGTCGAATTCCGCTTTTTGTTCTTGTTCTCCACAAATGATTGTTTGTTCTAAAATCGAACGTGGATGGTTGGCTTCTTCTTATATGTTTAATGTACGGTGAGATTCATAAAGTTGGTGAACAAAATGACAAAACTAGCCGACCATCTGAAATATTTGCGGAAACAACAAAACTGGACGCAAGAAGACGTGGCACAAAAGCTAAACATGTCGCGCTCACAAATTAGCAAATGGGAAACAGGCGAAACGCTTCCCGACTTGCAATCGTTGGAAAAGTTAAGCGACTTATACGGGGTGAGCATCGACTCTCTAGTCGGCAGGCGCCCGTCGAAACAACAACTGCTGCGCGAAGTCAACCGCCTGTACGCCACCGACAAAGTCGACGAAACGATGCTTGATATTATCGACTACTTAAAGCAACATCCCGACATGGAACAAGCGCTCCATTCGCTTGCCAAACTCCCTGCCAAAAAACGAAAACATATTGAATCCGCTGTCATTGCTGTCTTAAAAGAATTTACAAAAGCGATGGAGTAATAGAAAAGCAGCGGCGACGGGGAGCGGGTGTAGCGCCCGCGCGATAAAGCGCAAAGCGCCCGCCTATCGGCGAAGATCGCACAAGCCCCACCGAGGAGGAAACACGTGATGGCGTTTGGAGCTAGACAGCTCCCCATCTAATAAAAAAGACCAGCCGATGGTAGCTGGCAATTGCGGGGACGAGTGAGGATGCGATTCTCTCTCTTGGGGAATAGTTGGGGGAAGAATAAGAAACGTGCAAAGCCCCCGCCTATCGGGGAAGATCGTACAAGCGCCACCGAGGAGGAAACACGTGATGGCGTTTGGAGCTAGGCAGCTCCCCACGAAAGAAAAGACTTACTCCTGTGCAACCCACGCGGTCGTTTTTCCACCCATAAATCGAACTGACTCCGCAACGACTTCGGTCACATGCACCCGCTTCCCGTCTTGATTTTCGTAGCTTCTTGTCTGGATGCGGCCCGTCACGCCGATAATCGACCCTTTTCGGCAATAGTTTGCGGTATTTTCCGCCACTTTCCGCCAAAGCGTGCAATGGACAAAGTCGGTATCGACCACTCCTTCCGCATTGCGGAAGTTTCGGCTCACAGCAAGCGTCACGTTGACAACCGCTGCGCCGTCGGCCGTATAGCGCAGCTCTGGGTCTTTCGTTAAACGTCCGACAAGCACGACTTGATTAATCATTCCGTCCCCCCTTTCGTTTTCTTTCTCGTTTTTATCATAAACGATGGAAAAAAATCCGTAAAATGACGATTTTTCAATTTTCTGATTAATTCTTGCTCTTTATGTATGCAAAAACCGACAAAAAGAAGCAAAATTCGCGAGAAAATTTAAATTTCGCACGAATCGCCACTTTTTTTCGCAAAGTTTGTCTATCCCCCGCTTTTCTTTTTCCAACATCGGTATGGTATAATGGGGAGTAAGACAACGTTGACGAGGTGGTAAAATGAAAACGTTCAAGCTGGTCGGGCTCCAAGTCGTCCGCGATGACATAGAGGAAGACATACCGCTGATTGATGGGCTCATTATTAATAAAGAAGACGATAAAAACCGCTGGCTCATTGAAACCTATATCGACAAACAATACGAACCGCTATTTGCCGAACTGCAACAAGAGCACGCGGAATTTCGCCTGCAAGTTGTCATTTCCAATATTAACAACGACCCTGCCAACGTCATCGCTTCCGTTCGTTCGATTACGCCAATGAACGACCGAGCAAGCGTATTAATGGACGGGCACATTGTCCGCAGCAAAACGGACTGGGCGGAAACGGTGTTAGCCGGACTTGTTGAACAAGGATTGCAAGGCGAAGCGCTATTAAAAGAATTTAAACACCAGCTCCACGAACGGCGCGGGACGAAAGAATCAATGGTGAACGGACGTTAAATACGCTACAAGCACATACCGCTGCTTGGCATCACCGATAAATTGAAACGGATAACAAGTCGTCACCGTCAACGTCGGGCGCGGCTTATCGACAAGAACGGTGCGGTCGTTTTCCGAAACGATCCGCACCTTTTTTACGACATACACAAACTGACCGTCCGCCGTCTCGACGACAAGCTCATCCCCTATCCCGACTTTCCCGAGTTTGCGAAACACTGTATCGCGATGGCCAGAAAGTACGGCATTCCCTATTTCCCCTGGCAGTGCGCTAGTTGGCTCATGCCCAACCCCTTTTTTCAATTCCGCTTCCGTTGTTCCTTCATATATCGGCAAAACAAGCGAAAGTTTTGGAATCGTGAGCGTGCCAAACACCTTTCCTTGCGCTGTTACCGTGGAAGGAACCGTAGCGTGAAGCCCTTGCCAATACGAATATCCGTTCCACCCTATCAACCAAATCCCGATCGCGCTAAACAACCAAGCGAATCCTTTTCTCATCGCGCCACCTTCTTGTTCCAAAAAAGAAGCAATGCAACGAACAAACAAGCCGCTCCCCATAGCATATTCGCAACGTATGGCGACGCAGTGTTTGCCATTTTTTGCCCATATAGCGTTCCTTTCATGTCATACGCTAGCTGCCCTGCCATAAGCAGCTCTTTTTCCGTTTCAATCATCGCATCTACGACATTCGTGCGCTTTGGCAGCTGCAAGTCCATAATCCGCATCCCTTCTTCGTCCGACAACGCAATCCATACGTCTTCGTCACGCGTGTTTCGCTCCAGCAGTTCACGTGCAGACACCGGCTGCATCTGTCCGGTCGCCACGATGTACATATCCGCTTTTAGCTGAAGGGTGTGCAACAGTTGTTGCCATACGTCGGCAAGCACTGCTGGATTGCTCTTCCCGTCTGTTAACCGTGTGGCTTGTGCTTGCAACTCGGTTTTTCCGTTCGCTGGAAGTGCCCGCACATGGTCAAACAGCCGCTTCGCCTCGTCTTCAGTAAATTCCAATGACGAAAGCGCATCATGCACCCGCTGCATATGTTCATACGAACGCAAATAGAAGCGGACAGCGGCATCTAAATCGTTCATCCACGTATAATCTTGCATCGTTTCGCCAAACTGCCCAAGCAGCGCCTCTAATTGTTCTTCCGTCAACTGATAGCGCTGCAATAATTGCTCCACGCCAGCTTCTGTCACCGGTGGGCCAAGCCAGCGCTTGAACTCTTCCGCCGTCGCAAAATCGGCAAGCGTCCGTTTGTATTGCCATAAATAGCGCTGCAAATCCATTTCCGTCCAGCCAACCTCGCGCATATACGGCTCAACGTCCACCATGCGAACCGCTGCTCTCACGTGGTACGAATGGCAGAAAACAAGTAACAAACTAACAGAAACGATCCACTTTCTCATCGACATCCCTCCATTGTCCTCTCGACAATGGTAGTATTTTCATTTTCCTTCCTCATTATGTAAGAAGCGTGCAAAGCGCCTTTCGATCAGCGAAGATCGCATAACACCTTATGGCGCTTGAAGCTAGGCAGAGCCTTGTTCCCGTATAAAAAACCACTCCCTTTTTAAGAGAGTGGCTGTTTGGAAAAATAGGCGTCATATAGCGCTTTTACTGCTTGGTTGACGACTTCTTCTTTCACGCCAAACATCATGCTCACTTCGGACGAGCCTTGGTTAATCATTTCGATGTTAATGTTTGCTTTGGCAAAGGCAGCGGTTGCTTTTGCCGCCACCCCGACCGCGCGTTCCATCCCTTCGCCGACGACCATAATGAGCGCAAGCCCGTATTCAATTTGAATATCGTCCACTTGCAATTCTGTCTGAATGCGGTCAACGATACGGCGCTCTTTTTCCCCTTCTAGCTGGGTTGCCCGCAAAATGACGGACATGTTGTCGATCCCAGACGGGGTATGTTCGTACGAAATCCCTTCGTCTTCTAAAATGTGCAATAGCTTACGCCCAAAGCCGATTTCGCGGTTCATTAAATATTTGCTGACGTTAATGCTGCAAAAGCCCGTGTCGCTTGCAATGCCCGCTACCGGTTGGTCGCGGTGGTCGCGCTGGGCGACAATCCATGTCCCAGGCGCTTCTGGATTGTTCGTATTTTTCACACAGACAGGAATGCGCGCTTTATACACCGGTTCCAGCGCTTCATCATGAAACACCGAAAAGCCGGAATACGACAGCTCGCGCATTTCCCGATATGTAATTTCTTTTAATTGGCGCGGGTTGCCAACAATCGACGGATTGACGCAATAAATCGAATCGACGTCCGTAAAGTTTTCGTACACGTCCGCCCCGACGCCAGCAGCGACAATCGACCCCGTAATATCCGAACCGCCGCGCGGGAACGTCACGATATGCCCGTTGAGCGAATAGCCGAAAAAGCCTGGAATGACAAGCACGCCGGAACGGTGTTTTAGCTCGCGCAGCTTTTCATATGACTCCGGCAACATTTGCGCATTTCCCGGTTCGTCTGTCACGAGAATGCCTGCTTCTTTCGGGCTGACATAATGGGCATCCAATCCGATATGGCGCAAGTAAAGCGCCATTAATTTCGCATTATTGTCTTCCCCGCTCGCTTTTAACGCATCCATTAACCGTGATGGGTCGTGGCGATACGTATCGATTTTTTTCCACAACTCTGCTTTTACTTGCTCGATGCAATCATCGGCAGACAATTCCAACCCATCAGCAATCTCAGCATACCTTCTGACGACCGTTTCGACAAACGGTTCGACCGGCTCTCCATGGATGGCAGCTTCCCCAAGCTGGATTAATACATCGGTGACTTTCGTATCCGTTTTGTATCGCTTCCCTGGCGCAGATACGACGATGATACGCCGTTCCACATCTGACTGAACAATGTACGCCACTTTGCGGAACTGTTCCGCGCTGGCGACCGAACTTCCCCCAAATTTCGCTACTTTCATGGACAAAACCCTTTCCGTAAAATTCTTTTTATATTTTCTTATCATACCACACTTTTTGGAAAGGGGAAGAATTAATTTCTGATAATTCACTCATTTTTTGCCGCAAATGAGCAATCCCTTCTTTGCAGACGCCGTACGAAAGCCACGAACAGTTGGCGCATAAATCATCTAAGTCGTCTGGACGCACCTTTTTTGCCGTTAGACGAAGCAGTTCCGATTTTAAATATACGGCGTTTTCTTCTAAGCCAAGATGAGCCAACACTTTTTTGTCCATTGATACGACGTGGTCGTTGGAAGCAGGGTCCGCTTCGCACGTCGATTCGCCGTGATGCGGACAAGCAAAACATGCTTCATCGAGCGCGACGACAACTTGAATAAGCATCTCTTTTTCTTCCTCGCGAAGATCGCGAACGATTTCTTTCATTTTTTCGACAAATGATGGGCTATACCCCATGCCGCGAAATCCATGCACACATAATAAATGATGCCCTCGCAACCGCAACGGTTTCACTCGCATTTCTCCTCTCCTTGTCTCTTATCCCCATTATATGATAAAACACTGCCCAAATGAGGGACAGTGCTTAAAAAAGCCGCCAAAGCGGGAATTTTTGCTCGATGACTTTATAAATGCCGCAGCGCATTTCTAGCGTGTAATAAAGCAGCGTCGTTTTCGCCCGCCGCGCTTCAAGCGTATCACGGTGTGCGTCAATGATGAGGGAAGTGCCGTTGGCGAGAATGACTTTTGCTTTTTTCTGTCGGTACGGCTCGATGTGGTGGATATGGCGTATGGCAAGCCAAAAACATTTATCGCTGTCTGGGGAGCATGTTGGCATGATGTAGAGTCGTAAAGCGTTGCTCACGCAAATTGGAACCATTTGCTTTAAGCCTAAAATCAATTTGGCAGCTTCGAGTCTTCCTTCGTAGGCGCAGCCGTAATAAATGCAGCTATGTTCGACGATGCGTAGAGGGGAGGCTGCAACGGTGTACGTAGCATTCGTTTCATGAACGATCGTACATAACTCCCCCCGCTCATTGTACGTCGGCTCCAGCGCCTGCGTAGTTTCTTTAATTTCATACTGCACGTCCATTCCCCCTCGTCCATTTTTTTACACCCATTTTAGCACATATGTTCGGTTTTTGAAAGAGGCCTTTGTTCTCCTCTCTCTTTTATTATACAAAAATTTGAAATTTAGTCATTATTTTTTCTATTTCGACATATCTTTTCCTTTCTCGTCATTGACTTCTTGTCGATGAAAATGGCATGCTAAAGGTAGCTAGACTACAAGTAAGGGGAATGACCAATGAGTATAACAAAAGAAGAAATGGGGCAAGTGTTATCCGTTTTGCTTCAACAGCTTGTGAGCGATTGGACGAAAGAAAAAATTCATTCCGATGTGCTGGAAGTGATTATGAAAATGCGCATCGATACTGCGAACGAAGAGGAATATATGCACGTGCTCGTAACGAACGTCGCCTTTGCGACCGAATCGACGTATGCGTTGCAGCAAATTTTTCAAACGGTGCTAGCAAGCCGCTCCTTCCCGCCGGCCGCTGCGGTGGAGAAGATGTTGAAAGAAGCGCAAGCGCGCATTCACGACGAACTTCCGAACATCGTTGGGCGCTATGAGGCGCATTTTGCGCAAATTGCCGATCAAAAAGCGCGCAAACAGCAGCTCGAGCGCTCGTATTGCGCCGTGTTAGTCGCTAACCGCATTAAAACGGACTTCATTTTAAGTTTTATTCATGAAGAAAACCAGGAGATGATGAAAGGCTTTTTTGACGCCGAACAAGAGGATGTCCTAAAAGCGTTTCACCGCTTAAGCGGTGCGTATGCAAGCTTGCTACTAGACGGGCTCGAATTAGACTATTAAGCTGGCAACTGCCAGCTTTTTTTCGCGAAAGCGGCATATCTAAAAAAACGGACGAGTAGACTAGATAATGGCGATGAACCTTTTGACAACTTTAGCAAGAAAATGATACCATATTGCTCGGGGAGAAATTTTCACTATATTTTGTATACACTTCCTTTGAAAGCGTATACACATAGAAAAGCGGAGGCGACTGCATAGCTCTCGAAGCCAAGCGTTCTCCCGACGAGAAGCGCTTTTTGCTTCGACGGAGGAAGGTTGCTTGGCACTAGAGAGCTAGGAGCCGGAGCTAGACAATCACGAAAAGCGGAGAACGGTCCTTGGCGTAGCCAAGGAAACATCCGACGGAAGCGGAAGCTTTCGACGAGACGTGCGTGCACGTCGACGGAGAAAGCAAACGCGGAGGAGGATGTTAGTTCGTAGCTAGACAAGAAAAGCGGAGGCGACTGGTAGAGGGGAAATCTCCCCTCCTACTAGTGCTATATAAAAACAAAGGGGGAATTTGGATGATTTATGCTCAACCTGGACAACCTGGTTCTCTCATCACGTTTAAAAAACGGTACGAAAACTTTATCGGGGGAAAATGGGTGCCGCCAGTCGACGGCGAATATTTTGAAAACATTTCGCCAGTCACCGGGCTTCCGTATTGCGAAGTGCCGCGTTCGAAAGCTGCCGACATTGAACTAGCGCTCGATGCCGCGCACGAAGCAAAAGAAGCATGGGGGCGCACATCGGTCGCCGAACGGGCGCGCATTTTGAACAAAATTGCTGACCGCATGGAAGAAAACCTCGAACTGCTTGCCGTCGTCGAAACATGGGAAAACGGCAAACCAATTCGCGAAACGCTTGCAGCCGACATCCCGCTTGCGATTGACCACTTCCGCTACTTCGCTGGCTGCATTCGCGCACAAGAAGGGTCGCTAGCCGAACTCGATCATGACACCGTCGCTTACCACTTCAAAGAACCGCTCGGAGTTGTTGGACAAATTATTCCATGGAACTTCCCAATTTTAATGGCCGCATGGAAACTTGCACCGGCGTTAGCGGCTGGAAACTGCGTTGTCCTAAAACCAGCAGAACAAACACCAACATCGATCCTCGTACTCATCGAACTCATCGAAGACTTATTGCCAAAAGGGGTTGTCAACGTCGTCAACGGCTTTGGTTTAGAAGCCGGAAAACCGCTTGCGTCGAACCCGCGCATCGCCAAAGTGGCGTTTACAGGCGAAACGACGACCGGACGGTTAATTATGCAATACGCATCACAAAACATCATCCCTGTCACACTCGAACTCGGTGGCAAATCGCCAAACATTTTCTTCCCTGACGTCGCAGAAAAAGACGATGACTTTTTCGACAAAGCGCTCGAAGGCTTTACGATGTTTGCCTTAAACCAAGGCGAAGTGTGCACATGCCCGTCGCGTGCCCTTATTCACGAATCGATTTACGACATCTTTATGGAGCGGGCGCTTGAGCGCGTCAAACAAATTAAACAAGGCAACCCGCTCGACACGGAAACGATGATTGGGGCGCAAGCATCGTCGGAACAGCTCGAGAAAATTTTGTCCTACATTGACATCGGCAAACAAGAAGGGGCAGAGCTTCTCATCGGCGGCGAACGCAACTTTTTAGCAGGCGAATTAAGCGGCGGCTATTACGTCCAACCGACTGTCTTTAAGGGACATAATAAAATGCGCATTTTCCAAGAAGAAATTTTCGGCCCGGTCGTTTCGGTCACGACGTTTAAAGACGAAGACGAAGCGCTGGCGATTGCCAATGAAACGTTATACGGCTTAGGGGCAGGCGTCTGGAGCCGCAACATCAACACCGCTTACCGCTTCGGCCGCGGCATTCAGGCTGGCCGCGTCTGGACGAACTGCTATCACGCGTATCCAGCGCACGCAGCGTTCGGCGGTTATAAAATGTCTGGCATCGGACGCGAAACGCATAAAATGATGTTGGAGCATTACCAACAAACGAAAAACTTGCTCGTCAGCTATTCGCCTAAAAAACTAGGATTCTTCTAAAATTAACGAGGCAGCGCGCAACGGCACGCTGCCTTTTTCAGAAGGGAGGGAAAAGGATGCAACCGAAAGTCATCGCTACCGATGCGGCGCTCCAACTCATCGAAAACTTAAAGGCGAAATACGGTCCGCTAATGTTTCATCAGTCGGGCGGCTGCTGCGACGGCAGTTCGCCAATGTGCTACCCGCAAGGCGAACTAATGATCGGGGATTCCGACGTTTTCCTCGGGGAAATTGGCGGCTGCCCGTTTTATATCTCCGCCGCCCAATACGAATATTGGAAACATACGCAGCTCATCATCGACGTCGTTCCTGGCAGAGGCGGCATGTTTTCATTAGAGGGACCGGAAGGCGTGCGCTTTCTGACACGATCGAAGGTGTTTGATTGAAACAAAAGCAAATACGTTTCTTGCCGATTTCTCGGTCAGCAATGATAAAAATTGAATACACGTTCTAGTTCGTATATAATAACGATTAGAAGAGCATAATATAAAAAAGATCGAGTGCAACAAACACTCGATCAATGCAACTACATGCCGCGAGAAGAGCGGCTGACCTCACTGAATTAGTGGTCACTAAACAGGAGTAACCGTCTTAATCCATTGGTCGTGGGAGAGCGGTTACTTCTTTTTTATATAGACGACCATCGTGATTACTAATGTCAACACTCCTACTAGCACTAAGCTGAATTGAGCAATTAAGCTTAATGCTTCGTATGTCGTCATTTCTCCACCTCCCTTCATCGGGAAGTGGTCAACCGCTCACCCCTGCTTATGTAGTTGCTAATATATTGTAACATTTTCTGCATAATCTCTACCATAAAAAACATCCATGAGCAAGTTTTGCTCACCACCCACGCATAAAAATAACCGCTCATGGATCCGTTATTTTCACAGAAAAGAGAGCGCATCACACGCTCTCTTCCGTTTTTCACGCACTTTCTTTCATTCTCCGGTTTTGTTCAGAGAGGGTAATTTTGCGCAAGACGAAAGTCAACACTGCCCCGCAAGCAACGAAGACAAGCCCGAATAAAAAGACGGAATGAAGCGAATCGACGAGCGATTGTTTTAAAATCGGCACGAGCGCCTGTTTCATCTGCGCTGGCATGCTTGCCATCGCTTTCGGGCTTAATAACGCCGAATATAAGCTTTGCGGATTGTCGTGAATCATATGCGAAAACTGGCTAACCATCGCTTTTGCCTGCGCCGGAAGCGATGTTAATAGCGGCATGAGCCGGTCTTCTAGCAGCGTGCTGGAGCGATGGTTCATGACCGCCCCTAAAATCGTCATCCCGAACGTCCCGCCAATCGAACGGAAAAATTGGCTCGACGACGTCACGACACCCATTTCCGATTTCGGGAACGTCTCTTGCAAGACGAGCGTCAATAGCGGCATAACAAGCCCGACGCCAAGTCCGAGCACAATCATATATAGCGTTGCGGTCCAGCGCGTCGTATCTATATCCATCGTGCTAAGCAGCCCTAAGCCCGACGCCATAATTACCATCCCTGCAATCAACTGCGGTTTGACGCCAAGTTTATAGACGAGCCGTCCACCGAGAATGCTGCCGATAATCATCGTGATCATCATTGGCGTCATAATCGTCCCTGATTGCGTCGCACTAACGCCAACGACTCCTTGCATAAAGAGCGGAACGAACATAATCGCCCCGAACATCCCGACGCTCATTAAAAAACCGATGCCGTTTAGGACGACAAACGTCCGATGTTTAAATAAATGAATGGGCAGCACCGGCTCTTCTGCTTTTCGTTCCACGACTGCAAACGCAGTGAACGAAATGGCCGATAAAGTAAACAAGCCAATGATTTGCCATGACGTCCACGCGTATTGATCGCCGCCAAACGTTAACGCCAACAATAAGCTGACGACGCCAACGACCATCGTTACCATGCCAGGAACGTCAAATTTCACTGGGCCTTTCGCCACGTGCTTATTTAAGCCCATCGCAATAAAAATCGTCGCGATAATGCCGACAGGGAGGTTAATGTAAAATACCCATTCCCAACTCCAATGGTCGACAATCCAGCCGCCAATTTGCGGGCCTAAAATCGAGGCAAGCCCATACAATCCGCCAAATACCCCTTGCCATTTCGCCCGCTCTTTTCCCGTAAACAAATCGCCGATAATAATCATCGCCATCGGCATCATAATCCCGCCGCCAATGCCTTGCATGCCGCGGTAAATAATAAGCTCCGTCATATTGTGCGCCATTCCGCAAAGCGCCGAACCGACCATGAAAATAATTAATCCCGAAACGTAAACGACTTTGCGCCCTAATAAATCGGCTAATTTCCCTGCAATCGGCACAATCGATGTTGACGTTAACATGTACGCGGTCGTCACCCACGTCATGACGCTTAGTCCGCCAAGCTCCCCGACAATGCGCGGCATCGCCGTTCCGACAATCGTTCCGTCGAGCGCGCCAAACAACATGGCAATAATCAGCCCAGTAATTAATAAATGACGGTGTTTAATCGTTTCTGCCATTATATCGCTCCTATCTTTCGTGATGTGCCATGTACTCATGGACAAGTTTTGTTAACGACACAACCGCATCCGCTAATGACGGAATTTGCTGGTTGTCGATATATAAAAGAATGCCTTTCACCACATATTCCCGCGGGGTTGCTTCTTCTTGGGAAAACTCCGCTTCTAACGTATCCAACGCCGCATGCAATTGGTGGTATGTTTTTTTATCGATCGGAAGCGCGGAGAGTTGCTGCTTTAACTGCGCAATGCTTTCAAAAATTTTCGTCTTTCGCTCCCGCCGCTCTTGTTCGGCCATATCGGCAAAACAGCGCATCGCCGCTTCAGTTAACAGCGGCTCTTCTTCCCCTAAATGCTCGACAATCGCATCCATTTGCCGGACAATAAAGCGAGCAATCGCATCGGTGCGGAGCATTTCTTGGTTAACCATCAGATAAAAAAGGTATTCGCGAAAAATTCCGTTGACGATTGCCGCAACATCAAACACATGCTTTTCTATTTTTTCTCCATAAATGTCGATTAGCCGTTGGCAATACCAACGAAACATGCGCGCGCGCTGAGCATATAAATAGCGCTGAATATCGGCATTAATTTTCGGGAGTTGTTCGACCATCATCATTTGGAAAAAGTCTTTATGTGTTAAAATGCCTTCTAATTTCCTCGTCAATTCATCAATGAACGCATCGCGCGGAGGCTGATGTTTTTGTTTTTCTTCTACCGGCGCCATTAGCTTTTCGAAATGATAGCGGACGATTTCGAGCATCAATTCTTCTTTTGACGAAAAATGATGATAAAACGCTCCTTTAGAAATGCCCCATGCTTCGACAATGTCTTGAATCGACGTCGTGTGGTATCCTTTTTTCGCAAAGAGCTTCATTGCCGTTTCGAGAAATTTTTCTTTTCGTCGCTTTGCCATTGTTCTCCCTCGCTTACTGTACAGGCGACTGCGTTTTTCCTTCGATTCGCTGCGGCAGTGCCCAGTTCGGACGTTTCACTAGCTCTGCATGCACGCCATGTTTTTGCAGCTGCTCGACAAGTTGTTTCGGTGATTTTCGTTCTTTCCTCATCCCGCGCACCTCGATTCCGGTTATGACCGATTAGTCATTTTTATTATAACCACATGCTCATATTTTATCAACAAATAAATTGACCGTTTGTTCAAATTAAAATATGACCAAATAGTCAAAAAATAACCGCCCGCTCTTTCGCTGAGCGAACGGTCGCTGTTTCTTATTTTTCTAATGCTTGTTTCGCCAAAGCAAGCGCGCCGCAAATCCCCGCATTATCCCCTAGCCCTGGACGGACGATGTAGTCATCGATATGACGTAAAATGGCGTCATGCCGAACGTAGCCGTTTAAAAAATCTAAGACGTTTTGGCGGACAAGCGAAAGTAACGATGGCTGATGGGCGACCCCGCCGCCGACAATCACTTTTTCCGGCGATAAAATTAAAATGTATTGAGCGATGGCTTGTCCTAAATAAAACGCTTCTAGTTCCCATACGTCCGTGCGGTCGGAAAGCTCGATGCCCTTTTTCCCCCACCGTTTTTCAATCGCGGGTCCAGAGGCCAAACCTTCTAGGCAGTCGCCATGAATCGGGCAGCTGCCAGCAAATTGGTCGTCTGGGTGGCGGCGAATGAAAATATGTCCCATTTCCGGATGAAGTAATCCATGCACGAGCCGTCCTTCGACAATTGCCCCAACGCCGATGCCTGTCCCGACCGTGATGTAAATGCAGCTTTGTTTTCCTTTGGCTGCTCCCCATAACTGTTCGCCAAGGGCAGCCGCATTCACGTCCGTGTCGAAGCCAATCGGAACAGGAAAATGTTTCTTCATGGCACCAACGAAGTCCACATTGGACCAATGCGGCTTTGGTGTGATGGTAATATAGCCGTACGTCGGACTTTGCTGGTGTAAATCGACCGGTCCGAACGTGCCAATGCCGATTGCTTCGACATCATATTGTTTGAAAAAATCAATCACTTTCCCAAACGTTTCTTCCGGCGTCGTCGTCGGGAACGTCATGCGCTCATGGACGTTCCCGTCGCCATCGCCGACGGCGCAAACAAATTTCGTCCCTCCTGCTTCAATCGCTCCTAAATACATGCGTCCTTCTCCCTTTCTTTCCAAATGTTTCTCTTCCATTGTACCACAAATATTGCAACGATTGATGCAAGAGTATGGAAAAAACTAGTGACAGTATGTATAATAAACGTATCATTCTTTTTCGTTTGGGGGCTCAAACATTGCGGAGAGAGGAATTGTTACAAACGGTTGTCGATGTTATTCAACGGTCAGAAGCATATGAACAATTACCAGACATCTACAAACAACAATTAGATGCTGTGATGAATCGTGACTATTTATTACAAGCAATCGCGAAACGAAATAAGCCTGTGCCAAAACAAGGTGAGAAAACGACCGTGCTTTATCAGCTCAAAATTGCTTTAAAAGGGATTCGTCCGCCTGTTTGGCGGCGCATCGTCGTCCCAAGCCACATTACGTTCGACCAGCTGCATGACATCATCCAACTTGCGATGGGCTGGGAAAATAGTCATTTATATGAGTTTGAAATTAACGATATCGTGATTGATATTCCTGACGAAGAGTACGGCTTTTCGTTCGTCGGCTGGCGGGAAAAGTACGACGCCCGCGCAGTCGAGTTGTCGCGATTTGTTAAGAAAGAAGGCGAGAAATTTACGTATACGTATGATTTCGGCGACAACTGGGTGCATCTCATTACGCTCGAGAAAATCGAAACGACGACCGAGCCGTTTCGCCACCCTGTTTGTTTAAAAGGCAAGCGCGCCTGTCCGCCAGAAGACGTCGGCGGCATTTACGGCTACATGGAAGTAATGGACTTGCTTGACGGAAATAGAAGCGAAGAAGAAATGGAAGAGTTTACAGAGTGGTACGGTGGCGAGTACGATCCGGAACATTTTGATATCGAGGAAGTGAATCAACAGCTGCGCGCGATTGTCTTTTTCTAGCTTTCGCCTCTATTTTAACGCATTGGAAGCAATTGACGTAGCACAGGAGGAAAATCATGCATTTTTCACGGCTCCATCATATCGCCATCATTTGTTCCAATTATGAGCAGTCCAAGCATTTTTACACGAACGTCCTCGGGTTCCGCATTCTTCATGAACAATACCGCGCCGAGCGCAAGTCGTACAAATTAGATTTACGTGCAGGCGATGTGCAAATCGAGCTATTTTCGTTTGAACACCCGCCGAAGCGACCGAGTGAGCCGGAAGCATGTGGGCTGCGGCATATTGCCTTTTCGGTCGCCAACATCGACGAGGCAGTTGCCCACTTACAAAAACACGGCGTTGCAGTCGAGCCGATTCGCATCGACCCGATTACGGGCAAGCGGTTTACGTTTTTCCGCGACCCCGATGACTTGCCACTTGAATTATACGAAACAGGGAGTGAATATCGATGATTAAATTTGCGACGATCGGCACGAATTGGATTACGCAAGAATTTATTCGAGCCGCTAGCACCGTTCCAGAGCTAGTACTATCTGCAGTCTATTCGCGCACGGAAGAAACGGCAAAAGACTTTGCCGAAAAAACAGGGGCGCCAGCCATTTTTACAAGTTTAGAAGAATTGGCAACTAGCAAAGAAGTAGATGCCGTCTATATCGCCAGCCCAAATGCGCTCCATGCCGAACAGGCGATTTTTCTTTTACAACACGGCAAGCACGTCTTATGCGAAAAACCGTTTGCCTCGAACACAAAAGAAGTGCGTGCGATGGTCGAAGCCGCGCAACAAAACGGCGTCGTATTGATGGAGGCGCTCAAAACAACACTTCTACCAAACTTTCAAGCGATTCGCGAGCATTTGCCGAAAATCGGCAAAATCCGCCGCTACTTCGCAAGCTATTGCCAATATTCGTCGCGCTATGATGCGTACAAAGAAGGAATTGTATTAAACGCCTTTAACCCGGCGTTTTCCAACGGTGCTTTAATGGACCTCGGCATTTATTGCCTCTATCCGCTTGTCGTGTTATTTGGCAAGCCGCAGGCACTCAAAGCAAATAGCATCATGCTTGCTTCTGGCGTCGATGGCGAAGGAAGCATCGTCCTAAATTACGGAGAGATGGATGCGGTCGTCATGTACTCAAAAATTGCCAACTCGTACGTCCCGGCAGAAATTCAAGGAGAAGAAGGAAGCATTCTAATCGACGCGATTCATACGCCGACGAAAGTCGAAATTCGCTACCGCGACGGCCGGATAGAAGACATTACCGTCCCACAAGACAAGCATCCGATGTATTATGAAGCAAAAGAATGGGCGGAAGTTATTCAAAGCGGCAACCAACAATCGAGCACAAACTCGCACGCCCATTCACTCATCGTCGCGGAAATTATGGAAGAAGCGCGCAAACAAACCGGCATCGTCTTTCCAGCAGATGAGCGGTAACGATAAGAGGGTGTCCCAAATAACGGGGCACCCTCTTATCGTATCGAACTATTCCTTTTACGCGGAAAATTCTTTTCTCCGCACGTGGCGAACCCAGCGCCACATCCATACAGCTGCTAGCGCGAGAAGCGCCCCGCTTGCATCAATCGCCACGTCCGTCACCGCCGCCGTCCGCCCCGGCTCAAACGACTGGTGCCATTCATCCGTTGCCGCATAAACAGCCGCAAAAGCCCACGCGCCAACATACGCCCATCGCCGTGGGACGAGCGCACGAAACACAAGAACAGCTAAAATGCCAAACGCCGTTACATGCGCTGATTTCCTCACGAGAAAATTAAGCGGAGAAGCACCGCTATCCCCGTGCGACGCAAACGGCCAATACGTCAATAAATGGCGCAATACCCGCTCCGTACTTTCTCCGGTAAAGATTGAAAACTCACTAAAACAATAAATAACGATACACCATCCAATGACAAACATCCATCGCATGCGTTGACTCATCTCAAACTCCTAAAATTAAAATAATTATAAAATGATATTGATTTTAATTATAAATCGTATATAATGATTGTAACATCCTCATTGTAAAAGGAGGTACCCCGATGGCACCAATAATTTGCCCACAATGCGAACAGCCCGCCCGCCGCTTAAAACATTCCCTGCTATGCGGCTGCGGCTTCAAAATCATCCGCACGGCGAAAGAAAGTGGGAGAAAATGATGGTTACTGTTAGGATCGTACCGGCCACGCAGGCGCGGAAACGATGAGTTGTAGCTTTCCTTTGAGCGTAAACGGCGCAAACGAGTACGGGAGGAGAAAATGGTCGCCTTTTTGCAGCGGATACGTTTCAGCCGCTGTCAAAAGTTTTCCTTCTCCAGCAAGAACGCTTGCTAATAGAAAGCTTGTCGTGTGCTCTACTTTCCACTCGTTTGTAATATCCCACTTTTGCACGAGAAAATATTCGTTGTCAATAAATGTCGTAATTTCTGCACCGTCTGTTTTCGTTACTTGATGCTCGCATGGAGCGTCTACATGCGGAACAGTGATGACATCTAACGCTTTCGCAAGATGCAAGTCGCGTTTTTTGCCGTTTTCGTCTAGTCGATCGTAATCGTAGAGGCGATACGTCGTATCAGAGCTTTGCTGCGTTTCCAAAACAAGCGTCCCTTCGCAAAGGGCATGCACCGTTCCGCTCGGCACATAAAAAAAGTCGCCTGGGCGAATCGGCACTTTGCGAAGCAACTCGTCCCATCGCCCTTCTTCCATCATTTCGCGCAGTTCTTCTTTTGTTTTCGCTTGATGTCCGTAGACAAGTTCAGCGCCTTCTTTGCAGTCGATAATGTACCAACATTCCGTTTTCCCTAATTCCCCGTTTTCGTATGTACGCGCATAATGATCGTCTGGGTGCACTTGTACCGATAAGTCCGCGTTCGCATCTAAAATTTTCGTCAACAGCGGAAAGCGGTCAGACGGAAAATGCCCGAATAATTCGGGATGTTCCTCCCATAGTTCACTTAATGTCTTTCCTTGAAACGGACCATTTTTGACCGTCGTCGGCCCGTTCGGATGCGCCGAAATTGCCCAACATTCTCCCGTCCGCTCTGACGGAAGGCGGTACCCAAACTGCTCTGCCAGACGAGCCCCTCCCCAAATCCGTTCTTGAAACACCGGAGCAAGAAAAAGCGGTGTGTGGTTCATGAATAGTCTCCTTTCAAATAACGGAACTTTTTTCTTATTTTACTAGAAAAATGGCGAAAAAGGCTAGAAAAAAGAACCAGCTCTTTTTCGCTGGTTCCTTTTTTGCTTATTTTAAGTTCCCCGGGACCGATTTGGATAGTCTGCCTGTGTTAGAGGCAGCGACTGGAGATACTGCTGGACGTAAAATTTTCATTGTTTCACCCCCTTCTGCGCGATGGTGCGCAATACTTGCTTAATTTTCCGCTTTTCGTACGGACATGGGCGCTCTTTCTTCCGAAGGCGGTATTGCGGACAATGGTTGCCTTGGCAAGCCGGACGGAAGAAACAGGCTTGGCACGTTTCGTCTTGCTCTTCGCCTGACGTCACCCATAGCGCTAGTTTGTCATAATCAAGTGCCATCGTGCCGTCGGCTTGCAGCCAGCCGACATGGTTATATTCTTCATTTAAGAAGCACGTGCATTTATACACTCGGCCGTTCGCCCCGATCACGAACGAATGAGGCTTTGCCGCATAACACACTGCCCCAGACGGCATAAGCATTGATTCAATCACTGCGCTCATCGCTAACCCTTGGTTCATTCCTTGTTCGGTAAACTCCCAAATTTTCCGTTCGGCGGTACGATGGTCGCAAATTGGCAAAAGATCGTCGTTTTTCCCACCCCATTTTCCGACCGGACGGCAAAACAGTTGAAAGCGGGCATCACCGGAAAAATGATGTGCGAGTTCAGTTAAAAATGGCGGAATTTGCGCAAGATTATCTTCATCAAAATTAACGCGAATATAAATCTCAAACGGCTCTTCAAGCGCTTGAATAGCTCGCAAGTTTTGTAAAATCGTTTCATATGTCGGACCGCCCGTCGCCAATATGCGGCGCGTATCATGTACCTCTTTCGTGCCGTCAAGCGTCACCATTACCCGGTTGACGCCGTATGCTAATAACGTCTGCATCGTCTCTTTTGATAAATAATAGCCGTTTGTCGATATTTCCGCTTGATACGTCACCCCGTACGCAGCTGCCCATTCAATGATTTCCTCGCTTATTTCTTTGATGACATCAAGCGCTAATAACGGCTCGCCACCAAACCAGCTGACCGTCAAATGTTCCAGCTTCGGCATTTTTTTATGCAAAAACTGCTTCACCCCATCGACTATTTCCCGGCTCATCTTGCCGTGTGCAAAATCTTGATAGCAGTAGGTACAGCGAAAATTGCACGCTTCGGTTGGCAAAATAATGAGATGCATCGCATCCGTTCGATGGAGCGTTTGATGCAAAAATTGCGCACGCCTTTTTTCATCCGTCTGTTCCGGAACGAGAAACCCGCAATCGACAAGCGTCTGTTCGACTTCTCCTAATTCCCCACGAACTCCTTTTCTTAACGCTGCTAACACCGCTTGTTTTTCCTCTAGCGCCACCGTCCCGATCGCGCCAGTATAGCTATTGTAAACGACCAGTTCCCCTTCTTCTGTTTCTGCGATTGCATTAAATCGCGATGGAACCCAATTCATGCTGCTTACTCTCCTTTTTTCTCATCATACGCAAAACACCCATTGTCCTTCTGTTACATCGGTCACAACCTTCTTTATTTTAAAAAATGCATTCGCTTTCCTTGTTTAAAGTTCGTGACGATTGAGTGGCGTTTTTTCGAAAAAAATTTGACATAAGAAAAGCGCAAAGCGCCCGCCTATCGGCGAAGATCGCACAAGCCCCACCGAGGAGGTTCAACCACCGCAGTGTGGGGCGAAGCAACTCGAGCCGATGGCGCTTGGAGCTAGACATGAATTCGGAATTTTATACTTTCTTATCTATAAAAAAACCTGAAGGAACGAATCCTTCAGGTTACGAAATTTTATCGTAAATTAATGTTGGTGCTTGAACAGGTGTCGTTGAAATGCGAATGTTCTCGTATAGTTTTTGTTTCACATCATCAATTTGTTCACGGTTGCTGTAAATCGTAACGAGCGATTCCCCTTTTTTCACCGCATCACCAACTTTTTTACGAAGCACTAAACCGACCGCTAAATCAATCGTCGATTCTTTCGTTGCGCGCCCAGCACCGAGCCACATCGCTGCCGTTCCAACCGCATCGGCAACGATTTCTGATACGTACCCGTCTTCTTTCGCCTCAAGTTCAATCACATAATTCGCTTGAGGCAATTTGCTCGGATCATCGACAACGGACGCGTCGCCACCTTGTGCAGCTAAAAACGTTTTAAACGTTTGAAGTGCTGAACCGTCTTTCATCGCTTGTTCTAACATATGGCGCGCTTCTTCAAGCGAAGAGGATTTTTCAGCTAAATATACCATATGGCTTCCAAGAACTAAGCAAAGTTCTTGTAAATCTTCTGGGCCTTCTCCTTTTAACGTATCGATCGCTTCTTTTACTTCGAGGGCATTTCCGATCGCATAACCGAGCGGTTGGCTCATATCAGAAATAATCGCCATCGTTTTACGTCCAACGCGGTTTCCGATGTCGACCATCGCTTTCGCTAATGCTTTCGCATCGTTTAAATCTTTCATAAACGCGCCCGCACCTGTTTTTACGTCTAACACGATCGCATCTGCACCAGCTGCAATTTTTTTGCTCATAATCGATGAAGCGATTAACGGAATGCTGTTGACCGTTGCTGTTACATCGCGAAGCGCATACAATTTTTTATCGGCTGGCGTTAAGT
>NZ_JAILZV010000198.1 GCF_023512315.1 Anoxybacillus sp. | reverse complement strand
TTACTTTTTGGATGACAACATCGTGGCAGTTGATTTTGCTTTGGGGAGTAATTATTAGCTTAGGTTCTAGTTTGTTTTTAACCGTATTAAGCTCCCATGTAGTGAATCAATGGTTTGGCGAAAAAAGAGGATTGGCACTTGGTATTTTAACTGCAAGCACAGCGACAGGACAGCTAGTGTTATTGCCTGTATTGGCGATGCTTGTCGAAACATATTCGTGGAAATGGGCGATGGGGCTCATTTTCCTACTTGCTTTTCTTATGTTGCTTGTCATTTTACTTTTTATGAAAAACTCACCAAAAGAAATCGGGCTTCTTCCGTATGGATTAAAAGAGGATTGGAGCGTTAGCGAAACAAGCGAAAAGAAAAATCCGATTGCTATTGCCTTTCAAACGTTAGGAGAAGCGGTGCGCGTAAAAGAGTTTTGGTTGCTTGCCGGAAGTTTTTTTATTTGTGGGCTTTCGAGTAGCGGTTTAATCGGTACGCACTTTATTTCTTACTGTATGGGATTTGGATTTACGGCGGTCACAGCCGCTTCGATGCTTTCGTTAATGGGCGTGTTTGATTTAGTCGGAACGACGCTTTCTGGTTGGCTGTCGGATCGATTCGATAACCGCTGGTTGTTGTTTTGGTATTACGGGTTAAGAGGACTTGCACTCTTGCTTCTTCCGTTTGCGCTTTCCGAAGGCTCTGTCGTGCTGCTTGTGATTTTTTCTATTTTTTATGGCTTGGACTGGATTGCGACCGTCCCTCCCACCGTCAATATCTCAAGGCAAGTGTTCGGAATGGAAAAAAGCGTCGTCGTCTACGGATGGATTTTCGCTGCTCACCAATTAGGTTCTGCGGTCGCCGCAAGCGGTGCAGGGGTTATTTACCAAATGTTCGATTCTTATTCATGGTCATTTACACTAGCTGGTCTGTTCTGCTTATTGGCAAGCCTATTTGTCCTTGTGATAAAAAAACAAAAAAGGGCAGTCAGTTTGTCTCCATCGGCATGAAATAGAAGCTCCTCCCACCTTTAAAGGGAGGCTTTTTGTCAAATAGAAAGCCCTTCATTTGCAATATGTTTATCATATTCGTAGCCAATAAATAAATAAATGCATTGATGCAAGTGTTGATATAAGCCATTACTACATCCCCAATATCGCGAACGAGGATAGAGAACATAATGATGCTTAAGCATAGCGCCAACTAAAGAACGCCGAAATGACGCCTTTTGGTTAAGTCGATTTCTGATGACACCAACAATAATCGAACCGATTGCAACACCTAAAAAAGAACGATATGAGTAATATCCAACGTTAAAAGATTGAAAAAAGGAAAGAAAATAATAAAATTAGCGTCGCACAAACCGCGTCAAAAAGATACCATTTTTTCACTTAACCATTCCTTTCGTCTATAAATCGAAAATGTTTAGAAATAATTGGGTAACCTTTCCGTTCGTTTCGGTCTTCAGCTTGCAACTGTTCAGCAACATTTCATTTTCACCAACAAATGCAAATCCTATAGTTGAGGTTATTATAGCAAAAAAAAACAAAAAAACTTGTCGGAACTTGTAAAAAGATAAAATTTTCCTCCTTCTTCTGTTCATCGTCTTTGGCGAGGAGACTCCCACTTCAACGACCAAAGGGAGTAAGTGGGAGAGGAATCGCTTTTTTGTGTGTTTTTGTATCACTAAAAAATATGATATAATATATTTAGTGAAAGAGAGGTGAGACAAATGGACGTGACGTTAACAGCCAAAATAAAAATTTACCCAACGGCGGAACAGGCAGAAGTATTGAAAGCCACCCTTTCCGCTTATCGACAAGCATGCAACGCTGTATCTGTTGTGATTTTTGACACAAAAGTGCTTGTACAAGCCAAGTTGCACGACATGACCTATCGTCCACTTCGAGCAAACTACGCGTTGCGTTCGCAAATGGCGCAATCTGTGATCAAGACTGTTATCGCTAGATACCGTTCCCTAAAAAGCAATGGTCATGAATGGACATTGGTTCGCTTTAAAAAACCTGAATATGATCTCGTTTGGAATCGAGATTATTCGCTTGTTCAAGGATTATTTTCTGTCAATACACTAGAAGGACGGATTAAAGTGCCGTTCGAACCAAAAGGCATGGAACAATATTTTGATGGCTCATGGACGTTTGGTACAGCCAAACTCGTCTATAAGCATAACCAATTCTTTTTGCACATCCCCATGACCAAAACGATTCCAACCGTGGATGAACACAACATTCGCCAAGTGATCGGTGTCGATGTAGGGGTTAACTTTCTTGCAGTAGCTTATGATTCGCAAGGGAAAACCACCTTTTTTAACGGACGAAAAATCAAGCATATGCGTGCGAAGTACAAACGAATGCGAAAAACCCTCCAGCAAAAAGGAACGGCTTCTGCGCGTCGGAAGTTGAAAACAATCGGACAACGAGAAAACCGTTGGATGACGGATGTGAACCATACGATCACGAAGGCACTCGTTCGTCAATATGGAGAACGTACCCTTTTTGTATTAGAAGATTTAACAGGCATTCGTGAAAAAACAGAACGTGTACGTATCCATGACCGATATGAAACCGTATCGTGGGCTTTCTATCAGTTCCGTCACATGTTAGAGTATAAGGCACGTTTGCATGGGGCAAAAGTGATTGTGGTTGCTCCGCATTACACCTCTTTGACATGTCCAAAGTGTGGGCATACGGAAAAAGCCAATCGAAAGAAACGTACACACACCTTTTGTTGCCGAACATGTGGATACACCTCAAACGATGACCGCATTGGTGCCATGAACCTTCAACGAAAAGGAATAGAGTACATCGTTGAAGGAACGACACAGGCATGACCTGCGTCGTTGGGTAGTCGTCAACCTGCCCCTGATGCAACCCCAAGTCAAGGAAGGAGGACGAAGTCCGCTCGCACTTCTGGGGAGTTGCAAGCCCCCACTTCAAGCGTTAGCTAAGTGGGGGTAGTTGACTTCAGCGCAATGTTCTTCGAAGTGGCGAAGCAAAAATGTGTCTTCTCGTTGCGATATAATGTAGAAAAAAGCAAAAAAGGATGTGGGAGAGATGGAAAAAGCACAACACGGTCGTATGTATTCATATAAAGATATTCAGCAATGGGAAGGAAATTGGGAGCTGATTGACGGTGTCCCTTATTTGCTTGCATCGCCTTCATATGTTCACCAATATGTCGTTGGCGAACTGTATCTCGCCTTAGCTCCTTACTTCAAAGCACAAGGATGCCGCCTCATCTTATCTCCATTTGATGTGCAATTTGATACAGCTAAAAATGAAGAAGAAGCGCAAACCGTTGTACAGCCAGACTTATTCGTCATTTGTAACTTAAATCAACTGAAGAAAAACCGAGTACAAGGCGCACCCGATCTCGTGATCGAAGTATTATCCGCTAGCACAGGAATTAAAGATCGAAATCAAAAGTATTATTTATATGAAACAAACGGCGTGAAAGAGTATTGGATGGTCGACCCAAGCAATCGGACGATTGAAGTCATCGGCTTAGAAGACGGGCGGTTTCAAAAACGCGCAGTATTCGGCCCGAAAGATGTTTTAACGTCTTTTTTGTATCCGGATTTAGCAATTTCGCTTAATTCCATCTTGCATATGGATGATGTGGAATAAGATAAAGCCGGTCAGGATTCCCTAGCCGGCTTTTTATTTGCTTGAATTTAGTCGATAGCGCAATTTTCGTCCGTGCACGTTTTTCCTTTTTCCGCAAGCAATTGTAGCGATGAGGACTGCTGTTCTTCTGCCCATACTTTTTCTAATGCTTGGCGGAATACGTCGACGGGCTGAGCGCCAGAAATCGCATATTTTTGATTGAGCACGAAAAACGGTACACCGCGGACGCCGAGTTGAGCCGCTATCGCTTCCTCGTTTCGCACGTGTTCGGCATAACGTTCGCTATCAAGCACCGCTTCCGCCTCTTTCCGATCAAGCCCTGCTGCTTCGGCAAGCTCCAGTAGCACGTTGCGGTCGCTAATTCGCTTCGATTCGGTAAAATAGGCGTAAAACAGCCGCTCCACTACTTCATCAAGCTTCCCTTTTTCCTTCGCATATTGCGCGAGACGGTGGGCATCAAACGTATTGGTCGGTTTCATCGTCTCAAAACGGAACGTAAGACCAAGCGCCTCCGCTTGCTTGCCAATATCGGCGTTTGCCCGCTTCGCTTCTTCTACGGAAATGCCGTATTTTTGCGCAATCATTTCGTGAATGCTAAATGGCGTTTCTTTTTTTGCATGCGGATCAAGTTCAAAACTACGGAAGACGACCTCGACATTCTCCCGATGCGGAAAAGACGCAAGCGCCTCTTCTAACCGCCGCTTGCCGATATAGCAAAACGGACAAACAAAATCGGACCATACTTCAATTTTCATCGTCACACCTCGGTTTTGTCCTCCAGATCGGAGGGAATTTTCTTC
>NZ_JAILZV010000197.1 GCF_023512315.1 Anoxybacillus sp. | reverse complement strand
TCAAATTGTATCCAAATTTTTCACGAAAGGATGAGGTTCATGCAGTATCTTGATTTAAAAATGGATTTTATGTTTAAACAGTTGTTTGGCCATCCGAACCGAAAATCAATTACGATGGCGTTTTTAAACGCGCTCTTACATCGGAAAGAAGATGACCGCATCGTCGATGTGCAGTTTGAAAACACCGAACTGACGAAAGAAACAGAAGACGGAAAAACGGGACGGCTAGACGTCATCGTCCGCACAAATCGTGGCGAACGCATTCACGTCGAAATTCAAATCATCCCGCAATACGGCATGCCTGAACGGCTATTGTATTACTGGGCGCGGCTATTTTCCTCTTCGTTATCAAAAGGAGAACGGTACGTGACACTCCCCCCAACCATTATGATTGCCATCTTAAACTATCCACTTTTCCCGCACGAAACCGACCGCTTTCATACCGTGTTCCACATCCGCGAAGACGAAGAACAGTTTCTTTGGAGCCATCACCTTGAATTTCATGTGCTTGATTTTTCGTAATTTATGGTAAAATGGAAAAAATACCGTCGGGATGTGAAGCAGTCACCCGAATGGCCGTGGCTGACGATGATGTCGGCGGTGGACAGCCGGACGAAAAAGATCGATGAAGAAGTGGTTCGCGAATTGGAGGGAATCGCGATGCCTGTCACCTGTCGAAAAGGGAATCGGGTACCATTGTGGTGTGACAGCGCAAGTATGACTTGTGTTGGTCGGGTGGTGTCAATCACCATGATGCAACCTCAAGTCAAGGAGGAAGAGCAACGTCTGCTCGCACTGCTGGGGAGTTGACATCCATATTGTGTATTTTTTACTTGCCAAACGCAGGTCATTGGAGGTCTTATTTTTCTGTGAAAATAAAGGGTTCATGAACGGTTATTTTCATGCTTGGGTGGCGAGAAAAACTTCCTCATGGGTGTTTTCTGTGAAAATAACCACTTCAAGAACGGTTGTTTTATGTTTGGTGTGGGCGAACAAAACTTGCTCATGTATTTTATTCCATTCCTGTTTGAATTGTGGCTGCGATTGCCTGCAAATCTTCAAATGTATAATCGCTTGCATTTGATTTCCAAACAGCGCCAAAACCGTCCCCCTTACCATAACGTGGGATAAGGTGCATATGAAAGTGAAAGACCGTTTGCCCAGCGTGTTCCCCGTTGTTATTCAATACGTTTAATCCAACAGGGGAAAATTGCTTTTTGATGGCATTAGCGATTTTTGGAACGGTACGAAACAGTTGGCTAGCAGCATCCGGCGTCAATTCGAAAAGATCGGCCATATGTACTTTCGGTACAACAAGTGTGTGCCCTTTTGTCACTTGACTAATGTCAAGAAATGCTACTACGTGTTCGTCTTCATACACTTTTGCGGCAGGAATTTCCCCATTTATAATTTTACAAAAAATACAATCACTCATGGAACAGGCCACCTTTCTTGCCATTTTTGTCTTCATTTTATCATAATAAAGGACAGGACGTAAGCCGTTTTGGTTACATCCTGTCCTCGTTGAAAAGGGGTGAGAGTTTTATGACGCAAAATAGCGTTTGATGAACACCTCATTTACAAAAAGGTTTTTTACTTCATGAACATGTTTTGTTCAAGGTGACCATCCCCTTGGCTCGGATTGGACATCCTGCTCTGCTTGATGATCTGCGACAAACACCTCATTTACAAGGAATTTTCCTTTGCTACTGACAGTGTTATCTTTCGTAATTACCTTGTTTTCATGCGGATGAATCATCAACTTCTCATCCCCTCTTCGCTAATTATCATGCCCACAAATGAAGAGCATATACATCTTTTTTTGAAAAACAGTAATTTTTTTTGATAAAATAATGGTAATCCTCATAAAGAAAGGAAAGCAGGCGATGGCACTTTTGGAAGTTCAGCAAGTATATGGCGGTTACACAAATCGCAATGTGCTGCAGGATGTTTCGTTTACGGTAGACCGAGGCGAAATCGTTGGGTTGATTGGGTTAAATGGTGCGGGGAAAAGCACAACGATTAAACATATTATCGGGATGATGGAGCCGCGGAACGGAAAAATTACGCTCAACGGCCAAACATTTGCAGACGGAAAAGAAAAGTACCGCGCGCAGTTAGCGTACATTCCAGAAATACCTTTATTATATGAAGAACTAACGTTAAAAGAGCATTTAGAACTAACCGCGATGGCGTACGGATTGGCGAAAGAGGAGTATGAAAAGCGGCTCCCTCCATTATTAAAAGCGTTTCGCATGGAAAAAAAGTTATCGTGGTTTCCTATTCATTTTTCTAAAGGGATGAAACAAAAAGTGATGATTATGTGCGCTTTTTTAGTTAATCCGGCGCTCTATGTGATTGACGAGCCGTTCGTAGGACTTGACCCGCTTGGAATTCATTCATTGCTTCAATGGATGCAAGAAGTGAAGCAAAAAGGAGCAGGCATTTTGTTATCTACACACATTTTAGCAACAGCGGAGAAATATTGCGATTCGTTTGTCATTCTTCATCATGGCAAAGTGAAAGCGAAAGGGACGGTTGAATCGCTACGACAACAATTTCAGCTTCCGGCTGCTACGCTTGATGACATTTATATTGAGTTGACAAAGGAAGACGAGGATAATGAATAGTCAACAGTTATGGAACGAGCGGTTCCGTCGTTATGTGTCAGAAATAAGGCGCTATTTGCGTTATATGTTGAATGACCATTTGTTGTTTGTTTTACTCATTGGAGTAGGTACAGGGGCAGTGCTATATGAAAAATGGGTGCGCGCGCTATCGCCGCAATTTCCGTATGCTACGGTGGAAGCGTTCGTATTGGCGCTTTTTTTAACGCCCAGTGCTGTCCGCACGTTTTTACAAGAAGCGGATATCGTATTTTTAACGCCTGCTGAAACAAAACTTCGCCCATATATGCAACGCTCGCTTTTGTTTAGTTTTGTGGTGCAAACGTTGTTTTTATTGGTTGGGGTGCTTGTCATTGTGCCGCTTCATCTTCGATTTGCGCCGACGTCGCTTACGTTTTTTGTTTTCTTTTTGTGGCTATTGAAAGGATGGAATGTATGGATCCACTGGCGAGAAGTGCATTGGGTGGAGCAGAAAGCGCGATGGATAGGGAATATAGGGCGCTTTTTCCTAAATGGAGTAGTCGTTTATTTTCTGCTGGTGGACGTTCCGCTGGTTTTGTTCTTGGTTTTATTAGTGATTATGTTATTTATTTCCTTTTATTTTTGGAATGCAACGAAGCGAAAACCGCTTCCGTGGGAAGAGCTCATTTGGCAAGAAGCACAAGCGATGCGCCGGTTTTATCGTTTGGCGAATCTCTTTACAGATGTACCACATATGAAGGAAAAAGTGAAACGGCGTCGCTGGATGGAGATGTCGTTTACATTTATTACTGATTGGCGGAAAGAAGCTGCGTTTCGTTATTTATATGTACGGACATTTAGTAGAGCGGGGGATTATTTTGGCATTTACGTGCGTTTAACGATGATTGGTTGTTTGCTTATTTATATAGTGCCAACCGGATACGGAAAAGCGCTTGCTGCTTGCTTTTTCTTGTATGCAACTGGAATACAGCTATTTGCTTTATCTCGCCATCATCGTGGGCATGTGCTTGTAAGCCTATATCCGTTACCACCTTCTATGCAAAAAAAAGCAGTATTGCAGCTATTGTTTTTGTTATTGAGCGTGCAACATGTGGTATTTGTCCTTATTTTAATCATTGAAAAAAATTGGGTAGCTAGCTTATGGACGGTAGGATTAGGGGGAGCGTTTATTTATTGGATCGTGTTTCGCTATTTTTCCAATCGATGGAGGGAAAGAAAATGATCTATATTACGACGGGAACGTTAGCGTACTTGCAAACGGCGAAAGAAGCTTATGCAAACGAAAAGATGGTGTTGCTTGATGGCGGAGATGCAGCTGTTTTAGTTCATGAAACAGAGGGGGAAACCGTGTTTCATGAACCGCGGCGATATGAAGTAATAGAGGCGGTTGGAGAGTTAGGTGGGGCGTTTGTTGTGTGTAACAATATCCCTGTGACAGAAGAAGGAAGGCCGTTATTTGAGTATCGCTTTAGCCAACGGGCCCGGTTGATTGAAACAGAGCCTGGGTTTGTAGCAATTCGTGTTTTGCGTCCGTTGTCGAATGATACGTATATAATCATGACGTGTTGGGAAGGAAAAGAACATTTTGAAAATTGGCAGCGATCGAAAGCATTTGAGCGGGCACACGGAAAGCGAGAAACGGCTCCTCACGAAGAAAAACAGCCATCGATTTTCCCACGTCCTTCCTATGTAACCAAGTACACCGTTGTTTATGAGTGAGATTGTCGAATGCCGCTACTACAAGCGGCATTTTCTAAAAAGATAAGAAAGTATAAAATTTTACGATTAGGTGGAGCGCTGTCTATCCAAGCGCCATCGGTGTGATGCGCTCCGCCCCTTCTTTCGGCGGCACATTGATTGGCTTCATTGAGCTTACCCACG
>NZ_JAILZV010000196.1 GCF_023512315.1 Anoxybacillus sp. | reverse complement strand
GCGGTACTTGACGCGCAATCCGGGGTAGAGCCGCAAACGGAAACAGTATGGCGCCAAGCGACTACATACGGCGTTCCGCGTATTGTGTTCGTTAACAAAATGGACAAGATCGGTGCGGATTTCCTATACTCCGTGAAAACGCTTCATGATCGTTTGCAAGCAAACGCGCACCCAGTACAATTGCCAATCGGTGCGGAAGATCAGTTCAATGGCATCATTGACCTTGTCGAGATGTGCGCGTATCACTATCATGATGAGTTAGGAAAAAACATTGAACGCATCGAGATCCCGGAAGATTATCGTGATATGGCGGAAGAATATCGCGGAAAATTAATCGAAGCCGTGGCAGAACTTGATGAAGAATTAATGATGAAATATTTAGAAGGGGAAGAAATTACGAAAGAAGAATTGAAAGCAGCAATTCGTAAAGCAACAGTTTCTGTTGAATTCTTCCCTGTATTCTGCGGTTCTGCATTTAAAAACAAAGGCGTTCAGTTAATGCTTGACGGTGTCGTCGATTACTTACCTTCTCCAGTGGATATCCCTGCGATTAAAGGGGTTGTTCCTGATACAGAAGAAGAAACAGTACGTGAATCTCGCGATGATGCACCGTTTGCTGCATTAGCGTTCAAAATTATGACAGACCCTTATGTTGGAAAATTAACGTTCTTCCGTGTGTACTCTGGTACATTAGATTCCGGTTCTTATGTACTAAACTCAACAAAACGTAAACGCGAGCGTATCGGCCGTATTCTTCAAATGCACGCGAACCATCGCCAAGAAATTTCGAAAGTTTACGCAGGCGATATCGCTGCAGCGGTCGGTTTAAAAGATACAACAACTGGCGACACGTTGTGCGATGAAAAAGCACCTGTCATCCTTGAATCGATGACATTCCCAGAGCCAGTTATCCAAATCGCGATTGAGCCAAAATCGAAAGCAGACCAAGACAAAATGAGTACAGCGTTGCAAAAACTTCAAGAAGAAGACCCAACATTCCGCGCATGGACAGACCAAGAAACAGGTCAAACAATCATCGCGGGGATGGGTGAGCTTCACCTTGACATTATCGTCGACCGTATGCGTCGCGAATTCAAAGTTGAAGCAAACGTCGGTGCTCCACAAGTTGCATACCGCGAAACATTCCGCAAATCTGCGCAAGTCGAAGGAAAATTCGTGCGCCAGTCTGGTGGTCGCGGTCAATACGGTCACGTTTGGATTGAATTCTCGCCAAATGAAGAAGGAAAAGGATTCGAATTCGAAAACGCGATCGTCGGTGGAGTGGTTCCGAGAGAATACATCCCAGCTATTCAAGCAGGTCTTGAAGATGCAATGCAAAATGGGGTGCTTGCTGGATATCCAGTTGTCGACATTAAAGCGAAACTATTCGACGGTTCTTACCACGATGTCGACTCCAGTGAAATGGCGTTCAAAATCGCTGCTTCACTTGCGTTGAAAAATGCGGCAACAAAATGTGACCCAGTATTGCTTGAACCGATTATGAGAGTTGAAGTCATCGTCCCTGAAGAATATTTAGGAGACATCATGGGTGACATCACATCTCGTCGCGGCCGCGTAGAAGGTATGGAAGCGCGCGGAAACGCTCAAGTCGTTCGCGCAATGGTTCCATTATCGGAAATGTTCGGCTACGCAACGTCATTGCGTTCTAACACGCAAGGTCGCGGAACATTCACGATGGTATTCGACCACTATGAAGAAGTTCCGAAGAGCATCGCTGAGGAAATCATCAAAAAAAATAAAGGTGAATAATTGATTTTCCAGCGCTGTTCAAGTATAAATACTTATGTAAGACTTGGAAGCGGACATGCTTGCATGTTCGTTTCCAAGCATCCTATATACTTAAACTCTAATATGAAATCTATATTTAAGGAGGATATTTCTAATGGCTAAAGCGAAATTCGAACGCACGAAACCACACGTTAACATTGGTACAATCGGCCACGTTGACCATGGAAAAACAACTTTAACTGCAGCAATCACAACAGTTCTTGCAAAACAAGGAAAAGCAGAAGCGCGCGCTTATGACCAAATCGACGCTGCTCCAGAAGAGCGTGAGCGCGGAATCACAATCTCAACTGCACACGTTGAGTATGAAACTGACAACCGTCACTATGCACACGTTGACTGCCCAGGCCATGCTGACTACGTGAAAAACATGATCACTGGTGCAGCACAAATGGACGGTGCAATCCTTGTTGTATCTGCAGCTGACGGTCCAATGCCACAAACTCGCGAGCACATTCTTCTTTCTCGCCAAGTAGGCGTACCGTACATCGTCGTATTCTTAAACAAATGCGACATGGTAGACGACGAAGAACTATTAGAGCTTGTTGAAATGGAAGTTCGTGACCTATTATCTGAATACGACTTCCCAGGCGATGAAATCCCAGTAATCAAAGGTTCTGCATTGAAAGCACTTGAAGGCGATGCGGAATGGGAAGCAAAAATCATCGAACTTATGAACGCGGTTGACGAGTATATCCCAACTCCACAACGCGAAGTTGACAAACCATTCATGATGCCAGTTGAGGACGTATTCTCAATCACTGGTCGTGGAACAGTTGCTACTGGTCGTGTTGAGCGCGGTATCTTAAAAGTTGGTGATCAAGTAGAAATCATCGGTCTTTCTGAAGAACCAAAAGCAACAACAGTTACAGGTGTAGAAATGTTCCGTAAGCTTCTTGACCAAGCAGAAGCTGGTGACAACATCGGTGCACTTCTTCGTGGGGTATCTCGTGACGAAGTACAACGTGGTCAAGTACTTGCAAAACCAGGTACAATCACACCACACACAAAATTCAAAGCGCAAGTTTACGTATTGTCAAAAGAAGAAGGTGGACGTCATACTCCATTCTTCTCTAACTACCGTCCACAATTCTACTTCCGTACAACGGACGTAACAGGTATCATCCAACTTCCAGAAGGCGTTGAGATGGTTATGCCTGGCGACAACATCGAAATGACAGTAGAACTAATCGCACCAATCGCGATCGAAGAAGGTACAAAATTCTCGATCCGCGAAGGTGGCCGTACAGTAGGCGCAGGTTCTGTATCTCAAATCATCGAGTAATGAATCAAAGCAGGTTTGCTTAATGGCAAACCTGCTTTTTTACTGCCTAGCTTTAAGTTGAAAATACTTGGACAGGTGTGTATAATAAAAGAAGTGTGCAAGTATCCGATATTTTACTTGCATTTTGCTTTGTACATCTGTATAATGTTTAATGTTGGTCTTTGACTGCGATGAAGTGGAAGGTTGCTGACACACCCGGCCGCTTTGCCATGGCGAGTGTGAGGAAATTTCCACGGAGAATGTCTATTTTGAAAATAGGCGAAGAAGGAGGGAAAATAATGGCAAAAGAAAAAATTCGTATCCGTTTAAAAGCTTACGATCATCGAATTCTTGATCAATCTGCTGAAAAAATCGTAGAAACAGCAAAACGTTCTGGTGCAAAAGTATCTGGGCCGATCCCACTACCGACGGAGAGAACTGTTTATACGATTTTGCGCGCTGTTCACAAGTATAAAGATTCTCGTGAACAATTCGAAATGCGTACACATAAACGCTTGATCGATATCGTAAACCCAACTCCGCAAACAGTGGACTCGCTTATGCGTCTTGATTTGCCATCTGGTGTCGATATTGAAATTAAGCTTTAATTGTCAAAATGAATTTATAGGAGGTGTGACGAATGACCAAAGGAATCTTAGGTAGAAAAATCGGGATGACGCAAGTATTCGCGGAAAACGGTGACTTAATTCCTGTAACAGTAATTGAAGCGACTCCAAACGTCGTGCTTCAGAAGAAAACAGTAGAAAACGACGGATATGAGGCGATTCAATTAGGTTTTGAAG
The DNA here is from genome assembly GCF_023512315.1 of Anoxybacillus sp. GTDB lineage: Bacteria > Bacillota > Bacilli > Bacillales > Anoxybacillaceae > Anoxybacteroides. The sequence continues at coordinate 637 of NZ_JAILZV010000196.1, read as the reverse complement.
ACAAACGGGAAAAATTAGCGAACAAACCGGAAAAAGGACATGCAGCGAAAGCGAATACTGCTCCTAAGCGCTTCATTCGTGAAATCCGCGGCGCAAACGTAGCGGAATATGAAGTTGGTCAGGAAGTCAAAGTAGATATTTTCGCTGAAGGCGATGTCGTAGATGTAACAGGAGTTTCGAAAGGGAAAGGGTTCCAAGGCGCAATTAAGCGTCATGGCCAATCTCGTGGACCAATGGCACACGGTTCTCGTTACCATCGTCGTCCTGGTTCGATGGGTCCAATCGCGCCAAACCGCGTATTCAAATCGAAAGAATTGCCAGGTCGTATGGGTGGCGAACGTGTGACGGTACAAAACTTAAAAATCGTGAAAGTTGATACAGAGCGCAACTTGCTTCTTATCAAAGGAAACGTACCAGGTCCAAACAAAGGACTTGTAGTCATTAAAAGTGCGGTTAAAGCGAAAGTGAAATAACTTTGTTAAGAAAGGAGGAACTATCCAATGCCAAAAGTAGCATTGTACAACCAAAACGGAGCAACTGTTGGAGAAATCGAGTTGAATGATTCCGTATTTGGTATTGAGCCAAACAAACATGTGTTATTTGAAGCAGTGATTATGCAACGTGCTTCTTTGCGTCA
>NZ_JAILZV010000195.1 GCF_023512315.1 Anoxybacillus sp. | reverse complement strand
AACGGGGCGGAAATTGCGAAAAAAACATTAAACGCTCGGCTCGGTATTATTGGCGGCATTTCGATTTTAGGGACGCGCGGCATTGTCGTTCCGTTTTCGACATCTGCCTATCGAGCAAGCATTGTTCGCGCCATCGAAGTAGCGAAAGCAACAGGCTGCGACCATGTTGTCATCACGACAGGAGGGCGCAGCGAAAAATATGCGATGAAGCAATACGCTCACTTGCCAGAAGAGGCGTTTATCGAAATGGGGGATTTCGTCGGTTTTACGCTCAAACAATGCAAAAAGCATCAGATGAAAACGGTGTCGATGGTTGGAATGATGGGGAAATTTTCAAAAGTGGCGCAAGGGGTGATGATGGTGCACGCCAAAAGCGCACCTGTCGATTTTCATTTTTTAGCGGCAGTCGCCAAAGAAGCAGACGCTCCGCCAGAACTTATCGAAGCGATTCGTGAAGCCAATACCGCTTCACAAGTCGGCGATTGGATGCAAGCAGCTGGCTATATGCGCTTTTTTGACAAGCTATGCGATTATTGCTGTCAGTCGGCATTAAAAGAAGTCGGCGGCGGGCTGACGATCGAAACAACGCTATATACGTTAGATGGTCAATGGTTAGGAAAGGCGGTGCGGCACGATGCAGCCGATTAAACTCATCGGAATCGGAGCAGATGGAAAACAAAGCTTGCCTCCGTTATACGAACAATGGATTTACGAAAGCGAATTGTTAATGGGGGGAGAACGTCATCTTTCCTTTTTTCCCGATTATAAAGGAGAAACAATTGTCATTCAAAGCGGACTGGCTTCCGTTGTCGAGCGGCTGCGCCATGAAACGAAACGAACGGTCATTTTAGCTTCCGGTGACCCACTGTTTTATGGGATTGGTAGCTATCTATCAAATAAACTTCCCATCGAAGTGTACCCAGCCGTTAGCTCGGTGCAATGGGCATTTGCTAAAATGGGCGAAAAATGGCATGATGCTGCGTTTATTAGCGTTCACGGCCGTCCGCTCAGAGGATTGGCGCAACGAATTGACGGATTGGAGAAAGTGGCGATTTTAACCGATGCGACCAACTCGCCAGCCGCCATTGCTAATTATCTACTTTCGTACGGAATGACAGAATACCGCGCCTTTGTCGGGGAGCATTTAGGCGCACCCGATGAGCGCTGCCGCTTCTTTTCGTTAGAAGAGATGGCGAACACCGAGTTTCTTCCATTAAATATAGTTATTTTGCAAAAAACAAAAGCAGGTCCTACTTGGTCTTTTGGGATTGAAGACGATGAATTTTTTCAGCGCAAACCAGAAAAAGGATTGATTACGAAAAAAGAAGTCCGGGTATTGAGCATTAGTGCAATGAAACTAGAGCGGACGAGCATCGTCTGGGATATTGGCACATGCACTGGTTCGGTCGCGATTGAAGCAGCGAAAATCGTGCGCGATGGGGCGGTGTTTGCGATGGAAAAAAACGCGCACGACATCGATATTTGCCGAAAAAATATGCAAAAGTTCCGTACCGATTTTACGCTCGTCCACGGGCGGGCGCCAGATCGTTTGCATGAATTTCCCGACCCAGACGCTATTTTTATTGGCGGAACGTCCGGCGAAATGGCACGGCTTCTTGACGTTTGTTGCCAGCGATTGAAGCGAAACGGACGAATCGTAATTAATGCGGTGACGCTTGATACGCTACATGAAGCGATCGAAGGACTAACGACTCGTGGGTTTCAGACAGACGTAACGCTTGCCCAAATTGCAAGAAGCAAACCGATTTTGCAACTGACGCGTTTGGATGCATTAAATCCGATTTTTATTATTTCGGCATACAGAAAGGACGAAAGTGAATGATTGGCACGTTATATGGCATCGGTGTCGGTCCGGGCGACCCCGAATTGTTAACGATTAAGGCGTTTCGTTATTTAAAAGAAGCAGATGTTATTGCTTATCCGAAAAAGGGGCGCGGCAGCAAAAGCTACGCCCAGCAAATTGTTGAAGCATACTTTTCGCCAACTGAAAAAGAAATGCTCGGGCTTATTTTTCCGATGACAAAAGAGAAAGCGGTGTTACAAGAAAGATGGGACGAAACAGTAGACGCTGTCTGGGCACATCTTTCGCGCGGAAAACATGTTGCATTTGTTACAGAAGGCGATCCATTGTTATATAGTACGTTTATTCATTTTATGCGAACGATGCAACAACGCTATCCCGACGTTCCGTTCGAGATTGTACCAGGCATTTCTTCGATCAACGGCGCCGCTGCTCGCTTACAGTTGCCGCTTGCTGACGGCGATGAACACGTCGCCATCATTCCAGCGCGCGACGACTACGAGGCGATGAAAAAAGCGATGGAAGAGCACGATTGCGTCATCTTTTTAAAAGTCGCCAAAGTGATAAATATGATGGTGCAGTTATTGCGGGAATTAAACTTGTTGCAACGTGCAGCGGTTGTGACGAAAGCAACGTCCAAGGAAGAAATCATCTGGGATATTGAGAAACTAGACGGGGAATCGCTCGAATATTTAACGCTTATGGTGGTGAAAAAATGATTTACATTGTCGGTGCCGGACCAGGCGACCCAGAGTTGATTACGGTCAAAGGGATGTTGCTTTTACAACGAGCGGATGCGATTTTTTATACCGATTCGCTCGTCAACGATGCGCTCTTACAATACGCCAAAAAAGAGGCGGAAATCGTTCAAACAGCAGGGATGCATTTAGAACAAATCGTCACGCAAATGGTTGAACGAGTAAAAGAAGGAAAAACGGTAGTACGCCTTCATACCGGTGACCCATCGATTTATGGAGCGACGCTCGAACAAATTGCCTTATTAAAAAAAGAAGGCATCAAGGTGGAAATCGTCCCTGGCGTTAGCTCCGTATTTGCGGCCGCAGCGGCAGCGCAAGTGGAATTGACCGTCCCCGACTTAACCCAAACGGTCATTTTAACACGGGCGGAAGGACGTACCCCTGTTCCGGAGAAGGAAAAATTGGCGGAATTGGCGAAACATCATTGTACTATCGCTTTATTTTTAAGTGCGACGCTAACGAAAAAAGTGACCAACGCGTTGCTTGAAGCAGGCTGGAGCGAAGATACGCCTGTTGTAGTCGTCTACAAAGCGACATGGCCGGATGAAAAAATCATTCGTGCGACTGTCGGGACGTTGGATGAAGCGATGCGTACAAACGGCATTCGCCAACACGCGTTAATCCTTGCAGGTTGGGCATTAGATCCAGCGATTATCGAACGGTCATATCGTTCGAAATTGTATGATAAAACGTTTACGCATGGCTATCGACGGGGGGAGTGAGCCGATGAACGCAGTCGTGGCAATTACGAAACACGGGGTCGAGATTGCTCGCCGGCTTGGCGAGCAAATGTCAGACGTGCATGTTTACTATACGAATAAATTTGCGAAAGGCGATGAAGAAGAAAAAGGGATTCACTTATTTTCCGGAAATGTTCGATTGTTAGTGCCATCGCTTTTTACGTCATATCGTGGGCTTATTTTCATCGTGTCACTCGGAGCAGTCGTGCGCATGATTGCCCCGCACGTAAAAGATAAAAAAACAGACCCAGCGGTAGTCGTCATCGATGACAAAGGCGAACACGTCATTAGCGTCTTATCTGGACATCTTGGCGGAGCGAACGAGTTGACGCGACGAATCGCCCAATTATTACAAGCACATCCGGTCATTACGACAGCGTCGGATGTGCAAAAAACAATAGCGGTTGATTTATTCGGTCGGTCATTTGGCTGGGTGTGGGAATCAGACGAAAAGCTAACATCTGCAAGCGCTGCAGTTGTGAATGAACAACATGTAGCGATTGTGCAAGAATCAGGGGAACAAAATTGGTGGCAATATGATACCCCGCTTCCCCCAAACATTCGCGTTTATCCAACGATCGGTGCAGCGCTTGCAGCAAAACCAGCTGCTGCTTTAGTAGTGACGCATCGCCTGTTAACGAAAGAAGAAGAAGCGATTTTGCAAAATGGCGTCCTATATCGTCCGAAAGTGATTGTCCTTGGGATTGGATGCAATCGCGGCACGTCGGCAGAAGAGATCGAAACAGTGATTCGTGAAACGTTAACCGAACTGCAGTTTTCGATAAAAAGCGTCAAAGCGCTCTGCACGATTGATTTAAAAAAAGACGAAGCAGGGTTACTAGAAGTCGCGCAAAAATACGGTTGGGAATTTGTATATTACACAGCCGAACAACTAAACCGCGTGCCAATCGAGCAGCCTTCGGAAACGGTCTTTCGCTATACGGGAGCATACGGCGTCAGCGAACCGGCAGCGAAATTGTATGGTGGTTCGCAGTTAGCGCTTGTGAAGAAAAAATTAGGCAATGTGACGATTTCCGTTGCCGTCATCGAGAAGGAGGGATAACATGCGCCGAATCGTCATCGCAGGAACCGGAAGCGGCGTCGGGAAGACAACGGTGACCATCGGACTAATGGCGGCGTTTACTGCACGCGGCTATACGGTACAAGGATTTAAATGCGGTCCGGACTATATTGACCCGACGTACCAT
>NZ_JAILZV010000194.1 GCF_023512315.1 Anoxybacillus sp. | reverse complement strand
TAAATCCCGACATTATTATCGAAGGCGATGCTGACCGAATCGAACAAGTCATTCACAACCTTCTTGATAACGCCATTCGCTATACCCCGACTGGCGGAGAGATTTGTGTGCGACTCACTCCGGCCGGCAACGAACGATGCCAACTTGTCATTCGCGATTCAGGAAAAGGAATTCCAAAAGATAAACTCCCGTTTCTTGGCCAACGATTTTTCCGAGTCGATTCCGCACGAACGCGAACGGAAGGCGGTACGGGGCTAGGATTAGCGATCGTGAAGCAAATTGTGCAGCTTCACCACGGAACGATTACATTTGCAAGTGAAGAAGGAAAAGGAACAGAAGTGGTCATTGACTTGCCGGTATGGAAAGAGGATGACACGTCTTCTGCCTGAAAAGAGGATGCCTTTTGGACATCCTCTTTTCTTAGGCAGCAAACGATTTTCGTTTCTTTTTCGATTGGGCACGCAAAATTTTTATCGATAAATAAATGCCGGTTCCAGTTAGTAGTAAAATGCTAATCGAGGCAACATCTAACATCCATTTGATATTGACATCGCCGACTTGCCCGACATGAAGCCCGCGGACAATCGATGCAAGCTTGTTCGCTTCTTTACTAATGACCGTTCCGTCTGGGGAAATGGTGACTATTGTCCCTGCGTCGTCATTTAGCTTGACCATATACACCCCGTGGTTCATTACGACACTCACATCGTTCCAATTAAAGGCACCTGACTCACTTGCTTTTTTGACAGCGTCCATCATCGATAAATGCTCTCCATGTCCACCGCTATGCTCATGATGCTGCCCGTGCCCGCTTGAGCTGCCCATCAGCCATCGCTCTGTAAGTAACAACCCTGTTCCTGCTTCAATAAATAAAAAGAGCGATGTAATTAGTCCAATCCAAAGATGAACATTTCTCATTTTTCTCATATTCCCTAACCTCTCCTTCCATTTGTTCCTCGAAGTTAATCATAAAAAAAAGATGTGTGAAACAAATGAAGAGGAATTGAACAATTGATGAAAGATAAAAAACCTTCTATAATCGAGGGAGAATGCTTGGATAAAGGTTGGGGATAGTTGTGAAACGATACGATTGCATTTTAGATTTAATCGGCAATACACCAGTCGTGAAATTAAACCGAATCCCAGATAAAAATGGGGCAGAAGTATACATCAAATTGGAGTCGTTTAATCCAGGGGGAAGTGTCAAAGATCGCGCGGCGTTTGAAATGATTCGCCGCGTCGAAGAAGAAGGAAAGATTACGCCGGGGAAAAGCACCATTATTGAGCCAACATCCGGTAACACCGGAATAGGGTTAGCGATGGTGTGCGCGGCGAAAGGATATCGCTGCATTATTACCATGCCAGACAATGCGACGTTAGAAAGGGTAAAAATTTTAAAAGCATACGGGGCGGAAGTGCGTTTAACGCCTGCTTCATTAAGGATGCAAGGGGCAATTGAAGAGGCAAAGCGGCTAGCTTCGGAAATTCCGGATAGCTTTATCCCAATGCAGTTTGAAAATGAAGCAAACCCTAATGCGCACCGTCATAGCACAGCAAAGGAAATTTTGGCAGCGTTTGACGGGAAGTTAGATGCGTTTGTATTAACGGCTGGAACAGGAGGAACGGTCACCGGCACCGGCGAAGTGTTGAAACAGCATCTCCCTCATTTGCGCATTTATGTCGTAGAGCCATTCGGTTCTCCGGTGTTGTCTGGCGGACATCCTGGACCGCATAAAATTCCTGGCACAGGTCCGGGATTTGTCCCGAAAATTTTGAACCGCGATATTTTCGACGAGATTTTACTCATTAAAGATGAAGATGCCCAAACGATGGCGCGCCGTTTAGCGAGGGAAGAAGGAATTTTTGTCGGCGCCTCCGCCGGGGCAGCTGCTTATCATGCGGTACAAGTCGCTAAGCAAATGCCACCGTCTGCCCGCGTCCTCTGCATGGCTCCCGATACGGGCGAACGTTATTTGTCGTCTGATTTGTTTGAAAGTTAGACGGCAGCCAAAAAACGGCTGCCGTTTTCACATCTTCATATGATTCATATAGCCACCAACATGAGGATTTAGCATGCCGAAAATCATCGCAATATGGGCGACAATAAGGAAAATACCAACGAAAGTGGCATGTAGTTTCATTTTCCCTTCCTCGGAAAGATGGCGGCCAATGATGCCTATATCGAGCAAGCTTAGTCCGAGCAACGGAATTACACCTAATAAATAAAATCCAACAGCTATCACATCAATCCATCCGCGCCATTCCCCGTTGCTAGTCAAAGGAATAACAGCGGTGAAAAATAAATAGACAAAAATGCCTAAAAAATAAAATCCAACGAGGATGCTGCACCATTTATTTAATTTTCGCAATGGTCCGTTAAAATTTCGCGTAAATAAAATGGCTAGCTCCGTTACAGCGATCGTTTCCGCTAAAACGACTGGAACGGCCATAAAAATCAATAAGTTCCACGGCTGATTGACCGCCAGCAATTCCATATAGTGCGTCATATTCATGGCACCTTACCTCCATTCTTTTTGTATACCACTGTACCGCTTATTTATGGATTTTTTTTGCAGATTTTTTGAACAAAATCGAACGTCTTTGTCTTTCGGGCAAAAAATTTACTGTTGAACCCGTACCACGCTTTTTTAAAATAAAAATAGGCAGGTGAAAATGATGTTGAACAAACGAAAAACGCTACAACAAATTCTTGAAGATTGGAGGAAAAACGAACACGTCGCCTATTGGCATACAATTCCAGAACGAGAAGCAGAAACTGTTCCGTTTCCATTATCGCTTCATCCGCGCTTAAAGCAAGCGTTAACACAGCGGGGAATTTCCGCCTTATACACGCATCAAAAAGAGGCGTATGAAGCAGTCGAAGTTAGGAAAAACATCGTGACCGTCACGCCGACGGCATCGGGAAAAACGCTATGTTATAATTTACCAATATTGCAAGCGATGCTTCACCACCCAGAAGCACGAGCGCTTTACATCTTTCCAACAAAAGCGTTAGCGCAAGACCAAAAAAGCGCGTTAAACGAACTAATTCACGAATTAGAATCCACGATTTATTGCGATACATATGACGGTGATACGTCCCCAACGATTCGGCAAAAAATAAGAAAAGCAGGCAACATCGTCATTACGAATCCGGACATGTTACATTCCGGCATTTTGCCGCACCATACGAAATGGGTGGCGTTATTCGAAAATTTACGGTTTGTTGTCATTGATGAACTGCATACGTACCGAGGGGTATTTGGGAGCCACGTAGCGAACGTCATCCGCCGACTAAAACGAATTTGTCAGTTTTACGGAAGCAACCCGCAATTTATTTGCACGTCCGCTACGATCGCCAATCCGAAAGAGCTAGCCGAAACGCTCACTGGCTGTAGAATGACGCTCATTGACCAAAACGGGGCACCAGCAGGGAAAAAACATGTCATTTTTTACAACCCGCCGGTCGTCAATCAAGCGTTAAACATTCGTAAAAGTGCAACGCTCGCAGCAAAAGAATTAGCAGCGGAACTGTTAAAAAATAGCATCCAAACAATTGTATTTGCGAAAAGCCGCGTTCGCGTAGAACTTTTGCTTTCGTACTTAAAGCAGCTCGTCAAATACGAGTTTGGCGAACAATCGATTCGCGCCTATCGCGGCGGCTATTTGCCGAGCGAGCGGCGGGCGATTGAGAAAGGATTGCGCAACGGGGAAATTGTCGGGGTCGTCAGCACAAACGCGCTTGAACTAGGAGTAGACATTGGCCAGCTGCAAGCGTGTATTATTACTGGCTATCGAGGCACTATCGCTAGCACATGGCAACAAGCAGGCCGTGCGGGACGAAGACAAGAAGAATCGGTCGTTGTCATTGTCGCAAGCTCTAGCCCGCTAGACCAATATATTATCCAGCACCCGTCGTACGTCTTAGAAAAAAGCCCGGAAACTGCAAGAATCAATCCAAATAATCTCGTCATTTTAGCCGATCATTTGAAATGTGCTGCATTTGAGTTGCCGTTTCGCCGCGAGGAAACGTTTGATGGGGTCGAAGTCGTTGACATTTTAGAATTTTTAGCCGACGAGCGTGTGCTTTATCAAAAAGGAGAAAAATGGTATTGGATGAGCGACTCTTTCCCTGCGCACACGATTAGTTTGCGTTCGGCGTCACAAGAAAATGTGATTATTATCGATATTTCCGAAACAGGTGCCCATCGCGTCATCGGAGAAATGGATCGCTTTAGCGCAATGACGCTGCTTCATGAAGAAGCGATTTATTTGCATCAAGGAATACAATATCAAGTCGAAACGCTCGATTGGGAGGAGAAAAAAGCATACGTCCGACAAGTCGATGTCGAATATTTTACGGACGCGAATCTTGCGGTAGAACTCAAAGTATTAGAAGAAGACCGAAAGCGGAAAACGGCGTTCGCCGAAATCGGCTTTGGCGATGTGATGGTATTGGCGAAAGCGACCATCTTTAAAAAACTAAAATTAGAAACGCACGAAAATATCGGCTCAGGTCCTATTTATTTGCCGGAAGAAGAGTTGCA
>NZ_JAILZV010000193.1 GCF_023512315.1 Anoxybacillus sp. | reverse complement strand
AGCTTTTTTTATCATTCATTGCGTAAAATCAACAAAAAATCGGGGTACGTCTTTAAAACTTTTGACAGTACCAAGAATGATAGGGAGGTGTTAGTATGGGACTTATTAAAAAGTTTAAAGATTATTTTTTAGAAGATGAATACGAAGAGTATGAGGAAGAGTATGTAGAAGAAGAAGAGCCTCAGCAGCCAGCAAAAGGAGCGAAGCAAAACGTCGTCAGCTTGCAAAGCGTGCAAAAATCGTCGAAAGTGGTGCTTATCGAACCGAGAGCATATGCAGAAGCACAAGAAATCGCTGACCATTTGAAAAATCGCCGCGCGGTTGTTGTGAATTTACAGCGCATTCCACACGATCAAGCGAAGCGCATCGTCGATTTTTTAAGCGGAACGGTGTATGCGATAGGCGGTGATATTCAGCAAGTCGGGACAAAAATTTTCTTATGCACGCCGGACAACGTTGATGTAACTGGCACGATTTCTGCCATATCGGACGATGAGACAACAATGAAAAGGTGGTAATGTATGTATACGTTGCTTACGTTTTTAACAACGCTTATTGAAATATATTCGTATGCGCTAATCGTTTACATTTTAATGTCATGGTTTCCGAACGCGCGCGGCACGAAAATCGGTCAGCTGTTAGCGGCAATTTGCGAGCCGTATTTAGAGCCGTTTCGCCGTATTATTCCGCCAATTGGCATGATTGACGTGTCACCGATTGCCGCGTTAATTGTGCTTAATTTTGCAACACGTGGGCTGCATGCGTTGTTTAGCATGTTACATTTAGTGTAAGGAATCCTCAAAGGGTTCCTTTCTTCGTCAGAAAGTAAGGGATAGGAATGAATATATATCAGCATTTTCGCAAAGAAGAACACCATTTTATCGATCAAGTAATCGAATGGCGGGAAAGTGTGCAAACGCAATATAGCCCTAGACTTACCGACTTCCTCGACCCGCGCGAACAAGAAATTGTCAAGCTTGTAATCGGGGATGATGAGGACGTGCGTGTTTCCTTTTTTGGCGGTGCCTCGTTTGTCGAGCGCAAACGAGCGCTTTTATATCCGCCATACTTTCAGCCGGAAGAAGAAGATTTTCAGCTTGCGCTTTTTTCGCTTCATTATCCGCGAAAGTTTGTTTCGCTCACTCATCGGCAAGTGCTTGGGACGTTAATGTCGCTTGGGGTAAAGCGCAGCAAGTTTGGCGATGTGCTAATGCAAGAAGACGATGTTCAATTTCTCGTGGCAAAAGAAATCGCTCCATACGTTCAGCTTCATTTGCAAGCAGTCGGAAAAACGAAAGTGACGGTCGAAGAAAAACCGTTAACAAACATAATCGTGTTAAACGAACAATGGAACGAAGCAACGATTACCGTTTCTTCTTTAAGGCTTGATGCAGTAGTTGCGCAAGCGTTTGGCGCGTCACGCCAACATGTCCAAACGCTAATTGCAAACGGGATTGTCAAGATGAATTGGAAAATTGTCGACCAAGCGCACGCCGAGTGTCGAGAGGGCGATACGATTTCGGCGCGCGGACTTGGCCGGTTGAAGTTGTTTTCGATTGACGGAAAAACAAAAAAAGATCGCTTTCGCCTCCACATCGGGACGCAAAAATAATCGAATTGTGGCAGGAATTTCGGGAAAAGTGTCGAATAAACATAAAAAGGAAAGATATAGACGGAGGTGGCATTCGTGCCTTTAACGCCATTAGACATTCATAATAAAGAATTTAGCAAAGGCTTTCGCGGATACGACGAAGATGAAGTAAACGAGTTTTTAGACCAAGTCATTAAAGATTATGAAATGGTCATTCGCGAAAAAAAACAACTGGAAGAAAAAGTAGCAGAATTGACCGAACGATTGAATTATTTCACAAACATTGAAGAAACGTTAAATAAATCAATATTAATTGCGCAAGAAACGGCAGAAGAAGTGAAGCGAAACGCACAAAAAGAAGCGAAACTCATCATTAAAGAAGCGGAAAAAAACGCCGATCGCATCATTAGCGAGGCGCTTGCGAAATCGCGAAAAATCGCGCTTGAAATCGAAGAGTTGAAGCGGCAGTCTAAAGTATTCCGCACGCGCTTCCGCATGCTTGTCGAAGCGCAACTAGAGATGTTAAACAATGAAGACTGGGATCATTTAATGGAATACGGAGTAAAGGAAATTGAATTGGACGAACCGGAAAAATTGAGCCAATCTTGACGAATTTTGTCCGTTTGCATATAATCATAATACAAAAATGAGGAAAAAGAATACCGAATGGACGATGAAAGGGACAGTAGCTCTTTCTCCACTTATGACAGCGAGCTAGGGGCGGTGGAAGCCTAGTATAAGCGAAAGAGTGAAGATCACCCTTGAGTTCCATGCTGAAAGAAAGTAAGCAATGGCGCGTCATTCTCGTTACGAATGCAGAGAGGACTATTTTACATAGTCAATAAGGGTGGTACCGCGAGACCGTTCTCGTCCCTTTTTTGGGAGAGGGCGGTTTTTTTATTGATTAATACACTGGAGGAATGAAGGATGGATTACAAAGAGACGTTATTAATGCCACAAACTGACTTCCCAATGCGTGGGAATTTGCCGCAACGTGAGCCGCAAATTCAAGCAAAATGGGAAGAGATGGACATTTATCGGAAAGTACAAGAACGTACGAAAGGCCGACCGTTGTTTGTATTGCACGATGGGCCGCCGTATGCGAACGGTGACATTCATATGGGGCATGCCCTTAATAAAATTTTGAAAGACTTTATCGTTCGCTATAAATCGATGAGCGGTTACTGCGCGCCATACGTTCCTGGATGGGATACGCACGGATTACCGATTGAAACGGCGCTTACGAAAAATAAAGGCGTCAACCGAAAAGAAATGAGCGTTGCTGAATTCCGCAAACGTTGCGAAGAGTATGCATATGAACAAATTGACAATCAGCGCCAACAATTTAAGCGTCTAGGGGTGCGTGGGGATTGGGACAATCCGTACATTACGTTAAAGCCGGAATATGAAGCGCAACAAATTAAAGTGTTCGGGGAAATGGCGAAAAAAGGATTGATTTATAAAGGATTAAAGCCAGTATATTGGTCCCCATCAAGCGAATCAGCGTTAGCGGAAGCGGAAATTGAATATAAAGATAAACGTTCTCCATCGATTTATGTAGCGTTCTCCATTAAAGACGGAAAAGGCGTACTCGAAGGAGACGAAAAAATCGTCATTTGGACGACAACTCCGTGGACGCTTCCAGCGAACTTGGGAATTGCTGTTCATCCTGAGTTACAGTACAGCGTTGTGGAAGCGAATGGGAACAAATATGTCGTCGCATCGGAATTATTACAATCCGTACAACAAGAAATCGGTTGGGAGCATGTCACCGTATTAAAAACAGTCAAAGGAAGCGACCTCGAATATGTCGTCGCTAAACATCCGTTTTATGACCGTGATTCCCTCGTTGTTTGTGGGGAACACGTCACGACCGATGCCGGTACCGGCTGCGTTCATACGGCGCCAGGGCACGGGGAAGACGACTTTATCGTCGGGCAAAAATACGGTTTAGGTGTGCTTTGCCCAGTAGATGAGCGTGGGTATATGACCGAAGAAGCACCGGGCTTTGCTGGTCTTTTTTACGATGAAGCGAACAAAGCGATTACGGAAAAATTAAGCGAAGTCGGCGCATTGTTAAAGCTAAGCTTTATTACGCACTCGTATCCGCACGACTGGCGGACGAAGCAGCCGACCATTTTCCGCGCAACTGCGCAATGGTTTGCGTCCATTGATAAAATTCGCGACGAACTGCTACAAGCAGTACAAGAAACAAGCTGGGTGCCAGCTTGGGGCGAAACGCGTTTATATAACATGGTACGCGACCGTGGCGATTGGTGCATTTCGCGTCAACGTGCATGGGGTGTTCCAATTCCGGTCTTTTATGCGGAAAACGGCGAACCAATTATTACGGACGAAACAATCGAACATGTATCAAACTTATTTAGACAGTATGGTTCGAATGTTTGGTTTGAGCGGGAAGCGAAAGATTTATTGCCAGAAGGCTTTACACACCCAGGGAGCCCGAACGGCCGCTTTACGAAAGAAACGGACATTATGGACGTTTGGTTCGATTCTGGTTCGTCGCATCAAGCAGTGCTAGAAGAGCGCGACGATTTACAGCGTCCAGCGGATCTTTATTTAGAAGGTTCGGACCAATATCGCGGTTGGTTTAACTCTTCGCTCTCCACCGCTGTTGCGGTGACTGGCAAAGCACCGTATAAAGAAGTGTTAAGCCACGGCTTTGTGCTTGATGGCGAAGGGCGAAAAATGAGCAAATCGCTCGGCAACGTCGTCGTTCCAGCGAAAGTGATGGAGCAACTTGGTGCGGACATTTTACGGCTTTGGGTTGCTTCTGTCGATTACCAAGCGGATGTGCGCATTTCTGATAGCATTTTAAAACAAGTCGCAGAAGTGTACCGAAAAATTCGCAACACGTTCCGTTTCTTATTAGGGAACTTGTTTGATTTTGATCCGAACACAAACGCGGTTTCGATCGCCGAACTGCGCGAAGTCGATCGCTACATGCTCGTTAAATTAAACCGTTTAATTGACAAAGTGAAACGTTCTTACGA
>NZ_JAILZV010000192.1 GCF_023512315.1 Anoxybacillus sp. | reverse complement strand
GTTTTGTTCTATATTGTCAAAACGGACGACATTAGTCAACAATTTTTTTCTCTTTTACAACAAAAGGCAAAAGAAGGAGTCGAGGTGCGACTCCTTGTCGATTGGATCGGCAGTTTTAGGCTACCCCGGAAAACGATTCGCTCCTTAAAGAAAAGCGGAGTGCGCTTTGCGTTTAGTCAAAAGCCGTCATTCCCTTACTTTTTTTATCAGCTCAATCGCCGCAATCATCGGAAAATCACGGTTATTGATGGAGTGATCGGCTATATCGGCGGGTTTAATATCGGGAAAGAGTACGTTGGGCAAGACGCCAATTTTGGCGATTGGCGGGATTACCATTTGAAAATAAACGGAGAAGGGGTCATGGATTTACAGACGCAATTTTTGAAGGATTGGGAAGCTGCAACGACAGAAATGTTGCAGCAGGAAACGCGGTATTTTCCAGAGTTGCCGCGTGGAACAGTCGTTCATCGGTTCATCGCGACAAACGGGAGTGGACTAGAAGAAGATTTTATCCACCTCATCCGCCAAGCGAAGCGAGAAATTATTATCGGTTCACCGTATTTTATTCCAAGCAAAAAAGTGATGAAAGCGCTAATCGATGCGCGGAAACATGGCGTAGCGGTGACCATTCTTGTGCCGTTAAAAGCAGATCATCCGTTTGTCAAAGAGGCAGCGCTTCCGTACTTCTATCGATTGTTGAAACAAGGCGCACGCATTTATCGGTTTTATCAAGGATTTTATCATGCCAAAACGATTATTATTGACGACGATATATGCGATATTGGGACGGCAAATTTTGACAAACGAAGCTTTTTTCTGAACGGGGAGATGAATTGCTTTATTTACGACCGAGCGTTCACCGAACAAATGAAACGCGTCATTCACCATGAATTATCGCGATCAGAGCCACTGGCGCTTGACTGGTGGAAAAAGCGGTCGATATGGGAGCGGGGGAAGGAGTCTATTTCCATCCTTCTTTCCCAATGGTTATAGTAAAATGTTGGGGTCGCCCCCAACATTTTATTTCCATAATGTACTAATCCATTCAAATGCTTTCATGCCTAAATAGACGCCGACGATGCCGGAAATGCCTGCAAGTGCTGGCGGTGCCGGAATCGGCAAACGGAATAACGTAAATAAAAAGCCAACGACCATACCGGTCAATAATGATAAAACAATTTCTTTCATCGTAAAACATCTCCTCCGTTTCCCACTGTCGCACTTTTTCGACAAAGATCTACTTCTATCGACAGCCACTACCCATCTTATCATACTCTTTTTCACATGTGGAGGCAAAAAAAGTGGATATATTTGTCTACCACAAATATACCCACTTTTCTTATTTATTATTATATTTCAAAAACAACATCACATTTTTTCCGGTGCGGATACGCCGATTAATTGCAAGGCGTTTTGTAGCGTAATTTGCACGGCTTTTACTAGCGCTAAACGTGCTTTCGTTTTTTCGATGTTTTCTTGGTCGATGACTTTCTCTGCATTGTAAAAGCTATGCAACGCCGACGCAAGCTCAAAAATATAGTTTGTCACACGATGCGGAGTGCGCTTAAGCGCCGCTTCGGCTACTGCTGTTGGAAACTCACCTAGCGTTTTCAATAGCTCTATTTCTTTTTCCGACTGGATATAGTCAAGCGCCAACTCACCGTCGTACGACAAGTTTTGCTCTTCGCCTTGGCGAAGAATGCTGCATACGCGTGCATGCGCGTATTGCGCATAATATACTGGGTTTTCGTTCGATTGCGAAACCGCTAAATCCATATCAAAATCTAAATGCGTATCGCTTGAACGCATCGCAAAGAAATAGCGTGTGGCGTCTAATCCGACTTCCTCCATCAAATCGCGCATTGTGACTGCTTTACCAGTTCGCTTGCTCATTTTCACTTTTTCGCCGTTTTGGTACAAGCTAACGAGCTGAATAATTTCTACCTCTAACATGTCCGGATCATAGCCAAGCGCGGCAATCGCTGCTTTCATGCGCGGAATGTAGCCATGATGGTCCGCGCCCCAAATGTTAATGATTTTTGTAAACCCGCGCTCAAGCTTGTCCTGATGATACGCAATATCCGGCAATAAATACGTATACGTGCCATCTTGTTTAATCAATACGCGGTCTTTATCGTCGCCAAACGTCGTCGAACGGAACCATGTCGCCCCGTCTTGCTCGTAAATGTGCCCTTTTTCGCGCAATGCTTGTAGCGCTTTTTCGATTTTTCCGTTATGGTAAAGCGACGTTTCCGAATACCAAACGTCAAAGCGGACGCGGAAATCGGCTAAATCTTTTTTAATTTTTTCCATTTCGTACGTTAAGCCGTATTCGCGGAATTGTTCTAATCTCTCTTTTTCATCCATTCCGACAAATTTATCGCCATGTTCTGTTGCTAGCTTTTTCCCTAGCTCAATAATATCTTCGCCATAATACCCGTCTTCTGGCATTTCTTTTTCCAACCGGAGCGCTTGAAAATAGCGAGCTTCGACCGATTTCGCCAAGTTGGCAATTTGGTTGCCGGCATCGTTAATATAATATTCGCGCGTCACGTCAAATCCGGCTTTCGCTAAAATGTTGCATAACGAATCGCCGACCGCTGCCCCGCGTGCATGGCCTAAATGCAAGCTTCCCGTTGGATTGGCAGACACGAACTCAACTTGCACTTTTTGTCCGTTGCCAACATTCGTTTCGCCATACGACGCTCCTGCCGTTAAAATCGTCGGAATTAAGTTCGTTAAGTAACGGTTGTCCATGTAAAAGTTAATAAAGCCAGGTCCCGCAATGTCGATTTTTTCGACGGAAACGGCGTCTTTGTTAAAATGGCGAACAATTTCTTCGGCGATCATACGCGGCGCTTTTTTCGCCACCCGCGCCAATTGCATTGCCATATTGGTAGAATAATCGCCGTGCGCTTTTTCGCGCGGCACTTCTAAAATGACCGCAGGCATGTTTGCCTCATCCACAAGCCCTGCTTTGAGGACGGCTTGCTTAATTTCTTCTTTCAGCTTTTCTTTCATTTGTTCGACAATATTCATGTTCGTTCCTCCCTAAATAAAATCGTTACTTTATACCGGCCAGCATCGCGTTCTGCTAGCTGCAATATGTAAGAAAAAAATAGTTGGCCTTTTTTCGCTTTTTCGTTGTATTGGTAATGTACTTCTTCTGTTTTTGTTTTCAACGACCAGCGCGCCATGTCGTTTTCATACACCCCGACCGTTTCTTTATGCTTTCGGAACGTATGGCGCATGCGCACCGCCCCAGAACGAAGGACAACGACTTCGTCTTCGTAGATTTTTACCACATTTTTTATCGTTCGACCTCCATATTGCTCGTCAAATGTTAAATAGACCGTATCCCCTTTTATGTAGTATAAACCATTTGCTTCAACGACAACAGTTTCTTTTCGTAAACCGTCACGAATTTCCGTCACTTGCTTCAGCAAAATCGGCGTTCCATTCGTTCTCTCCATCGTTTCACACCTTGCTATATGAACTCTCATTAAGTATAAGAAAAGCCGGCAGCACATGCAATAGGCGGCCTCGAGAAAGAGACCGCCTTTCATTTATGCTTTTAAGTTTTTCACCACGTTCCACGCAAAGCTAAGCACGCCAAGCGTGACAAGAACGCCACCAGTAGCCGTAAGTGGAATCCATGATTCATGTCCGAAAACAACAAATGCGAGACTAATCATCATGACCGGTAACCCGATATTATGGAGCCAAACATGCGCTTTTGCCCATGGCGTCGCCGCCACTTGTGGAAATAAGTGATAAATAATACCTGCAAGCGTCAATGCTGTCCAGCCGAGCAAGTTAATGTGGACATGAACAGGCGCAAGTGTAAATGAATGCACGATCGACATATAAAGCCCTAGACAGACCCCAAGCGCAAAATAAACGGCGGAAATTTTGATTAACCGAATGCCCATCGTCTCCCCCCTTTCCCCTATTAGCAAAATGGAAAGCGTACTTTACTATATGTGCCCCCCTTTTGTCCTATGTCAAAAAAAAATCCCCGTCCATTTAGACGGGGAGGACATTATTTTCGTTTTTGTACCCAACCAAGAAGCATTTCACGAACGAGTTTGCTTGCGGTGTTGGCTGTTTGTTCAGAATGGTCATATACAGGCGCAACTTCGACTAAGTCCGCTCCGACGACGTGGACTCCTGAGCGAGCAATTTCATGAATGGCCGCAAGCAATTCTTTGGACGTAATACCGCCCGCATCTACTGTGCCTGTCCCTGGCGCATGCGCTGGGTCTAGTACGTCGATGTCGATCGTAACATACACCGGACGGCCTGCAAGCGTCGGCAGCACTTCTTTTAGCGGCTCTAACACTTCAAATTTGGCAATATACATGCCGTTTTCTTTCGCCCATTGAAATTCTTCTTTCATGCCGGAACGAATACCGAACGAGTATACGTTTTTCGGTCCAATGAGTTCCGCAATTTTGCGAATTGGTGTCGAATGCGATAGCGGTTCGCCTTCGTAATGCTCGCGCAAATCGGTATGCGCATCCATATGAATAATCGCTAAATCAGGATATTTTTTATATACCGCCTTCATGACCGGCCACGACACTAAATGCTCGCCACCAAGACCAAGCGGGAATTTGCCTGCGGCTAACAGACGGTCGACAAACTCTTCAATCATGTCTAAACTGCGTTGGGCGTTGCCGAACGGTAATGGAATATCGCCAGC
>NZ_JAILZV010000191.1 GCF_023512315.1 Anoxybacillus sp. | reverse complement strand
ACAGGGGTGGTGGTTAACACGAGTTGTCTGATTTCTTGTTGTTGTTCTTTCGTAAGAAATGGCACGCGACCAGGTGGCAAGCGACGATCGAGTAAATGATCGAGCCCTCCTTCATTAAAACGTGCGACGTAGAGAGCAACCGATTGACGGCATAAATTGATCATTTTTGCGACGTCTTTTCCGAGATACCCTTCCATGACGAGACGAACGGCAGTCACCCGAACGCGAAGCGAAGCATCTTTGATTTTTTGTTCTTGTTTCCGAAGTGTTCGAGGTGTCCAGCCGTGATCATTTGTAATTTTTTTAAGACGTTTCATATCATTTCCGCTCCTTTTATACGTGGGTATTTAGGAGCAGTATAACCATAGAAATAGGCGTTCGTACAGAAGTCATTGCTCTAAAGTGCATGTATATAGCACCACGGGTATAAATTTCATTTTCTAGCAATCTAACAAGTCGACTTCAATACCTATTATTTACTCACTAAATTGAATGTTTCTGAATTTCCGTTCCATTTAACAGTAACAGTCAATTTGTCATTTTTCGATAAAAGCCCTCCACCCGTTGATGATCCCCCTGAAGTATCCAATACCCCGCTTTTATTTAGCTTTACTTGACTTGCAGAGACTCCACCATCAATACCTTCAATTTTATAACTGATTGTCTTAATTTTTCTAACATCTCCCCCTTTATATTTTAGGATTATATGTTTATCTTGTCTTTTTCCTGTTTGTATTACACTTACCTCTCCGGACCAGTGTTTACTCTCTCCACTAAAGTTTAATGTTTTACTCCCCCCCTCACTAGAGTTTAGTGTTTCGCTATTACACGCAGTAATGAGAACAGAGAACAACAATCCTGTAATCATTAGAAATATTTTCCTCAAAAACATCACATCCTTTAAAAATTTATTAGGTATAGATATCTAGGGGATATATACATAAAAATACCATATTCTTATTTTAATCACTAAATGTTTTTAAAAAAATAAAAATTAAAAAAATATATTTACAAAAAACAGGCTCTTCACCAAAAGTTGTGCTTGATTTTTTTATAACATGCCCCACTTACGCTTGTGAGGAAAAATCAGTAAATCAATGATTTTTGCACATCCTTGTTCAGGAGAACGTATTGTTTGTCAAGTACATTTTGTGGTGATGAACCTCAATATTAACTTAAAAGAAAAATACACCCATTTATCATAGCGTTTCTCAAGACGTCCACACGAAAAAAAATATTTCAGTTGAAAAAAACAAAAAGTTCGTTTATTCTGAATTTTATACAATAAAATAATAAGTTCACGCAACAGGTGGTTCACACATGCGGTGAATCTTAAAAGGGAAGTTTGGTGAAAGTCCAACACGGTCGCGCCACTGTGATGCAGAGCTGTTTATCACAATCCACTGTTTCGTTTGAAATGGGAAGGAGATAAACAGCGATGAAGCTAAGTCAGGAGACCTGCCTGTTGTATGCACTTACGACCTACGCGTCATAGGGAGGAGTGAGGACATATGATCTTGAGGCACTTCATGTATCTCAATACGAGCTAGCTATGCCCTCCTTCTGTTTGGAAGAGGGTTTTTTTGCTTGATTGGGATAAAATAACTGGAGGTGCTTAACTTGTTCATCCGTAGTTCAAATGTAGGATATCCGCGTATTGGTGAGAAAAGAGAGTGGAAAAAAGCGTTAGAATCTTTTTGGAATGGGCAAATCAACGAAGAGCAATTCACAAAGACAATGGAAACGATTCGACTGGATTCCATTCGTAAACAGCTTGAGAAAGGAATCGACCTCATTCCGATTGGAGATTTTTCTTTATACGATCACGTGTTAGATACCGCGTTCATGTTTGGATATATTCCAGAACGATTTCAACAAATAGACAATCCGCTTGCGCAATATTTTGCGATGGCGCGTGGGACGAATGGACAGCATGCCCTTGAAATGACGAAATGGTTTAATACAAATTACCATTATATCGTTCCTGAAATTGGACAAACAAAGCCAAAATTAGTAGAAAATCGCCTGCTGAAAGAATACAAACTTGTGAAAGAAACATTTGATGTGGAAACAAAGCCGGTGTTGCTTGGACCGATAACGTTTCTTTTGCTTTCTAAGCAATACGAGCGAAACGAATGGCGAAAACATCTCGCGCCATTAGTTCCTGTTTATGTGGAGTTATTGAAACAGCTGGGCGATGCGGGCGTGTCATTCGTGCAAATCGATGAACCGATTCTCGTTCAAGATTTAGACGATGAGATCATCGACGCATTTCGTCACGTATACGACGTTTTTCACCGCGACGCGCCGAATGTAAACCTTATTTTGCAAACGTATTTTGACAGCGTATCGCATTACCGTGAAGTTGTCGCTTTACCTGTCGCAGGCATTGGGCTTGATTTTGTGCATGATGATGGCGAAAACATGAAAAACATTAACACGTACGGATTTCCGAAAGATAAAATATTGGCTGCTGGTGTTGTAGACGGTCGAAATATATGGAAAAGCTCGCTTGTACAAAAAGCAAACCTTCTTTACCACTTAGCAAATGTGGCTGAACAACTGATCATTCAACCGTCTTGCAGCCTACTGCACGTTCCTGTTACGACAAAACATGAACATACATTGCCGACGGAGCTTGCTGGTACTTTATCATTTGCCGATGAAAAATTAGATGAAATACGTATGCTAACAGACTATATGAAAGGAAACATAACGGTCGACGAGCTAACGAAATACGATGAACAAACAAATGTTTATTTTTTCAATTTCTGTCAGCAACAAGAACAAACAAACGATCTTACAACCGTTCCGTTAAGCCGTGCACCTTACAGCGAACGACGAAAAGCACAGCAAGCCCATTTACAACTTCCACTGTTGCCGACAACGACAATTGGAAGCTTCCCGCAAACGAGCGATGTGCGCCAAGCTCGCATGAAGTGGAAAAAAGGCGAATGGAACGACAATCAATACAAGTCATTTATCAAAAAAGAAATCGCAAAATGGATCAACATTCAAGAACAACTAAAACTCGATGTCCTTGTCCACGGCGAGTTTGAACGTACGGATATGGTGGAGTTTTTCGGTGAAAAGCTACAAGGGATGGCATGCACAACAAACGGATGGGTGCAATCGTATGGCTCGCGTTGTGTGCGTCCGCCTATTATTTTTAGCCATATTGCTTATCGACAACCGATGACGGTAGAAGAAACGGTGTATGCTCAATCATTAACGAACAAACCTGTGAAAGGAATGCTGACGGGACCTGTGACGATATTGAACTGGTCGTTCGTTCGCAACGATATTTCACGCAAACACGTACTTATGCAGCTCGCCCTCGCCATTCGCGAGGAAGTGTTACAGCTAGAAAAAGAAGGGATACGCATCATTCAAGTCGATGAGCCAGCGTTACGGGAAGGACTGCCGCTCAAAAAAGAGAAACACGCATCGTATTGGGAAGATGCCGTTATGGCGTTTCGTCTCGCTACCTCATCGGTAAAAGAGGAAACGCAAATTCATACCCATATGTGCTATTCACAGTTTGAACATATGATGCATATCATTGACGAGCTTGATGCGGATGTCATTTCCATTGAATCGTCGCGAAGCCATGGTGAGCTTATTTCTGCGTTTGAAACATATGAGTACAAAAAAGAAATCGGCTTAGGAGTGTACGACATTCATAGCCCGCGCATTCCGACAAAAGAAGAAATAAGTGAGCAAATCGAACGGGCACTTCGCGTTCTTCGTCCAGAACAATTTTGGGTCAATCCCGATTGTGGATTAAAAACACGAAAAGAAAAAGAAGCGATCGCCGCACTGCAAGCGATGGTGGAAGCCGCACACGAATATCGCAAGCGACTCTTAGCTTACGGAGGGATGAAGTCATGGAAGTAAGCGTCGAGCAGTCGAAAACGATTCAAACACGGCTCGTATTGCCTTCTGATACGAATCATCTCGGCACGATTTTTGGCGGTACCGTTTTAGCTTACATTGATGAAATTGCGGCAATATCCGCTATGCGCCATGCACGAAAAGCAGTCGTCACCGTTTCGATCGACAAAGTTGATTTTATTTCTTCTGCGAAAGTAGGCGACATTTTAAAGCTTGAAGCATTCGTCTACTCGACCGGACGCACATCCATGAAAGTATTCGTCAAAGTCGAAACAGAAGATTTATTTACAGGCGAACATCACTTAACAACTACATGCTTTTTAACAATGGTCGCCATCGATCAAAACAAAAAACCAACCCCTGTTCCAAAAGTCATCATTCGCGAACAGGAGGAACAAATCGTACAACTGTATCAGCAAAACAAACGAAACAACAAGGCATAAATATTTACACGAAAAAACACACGTCCGATTACATACATCGTGACGTGTGTTTTTATCATTTCTTCTAATTTTTACTCCACCGTTACCGACTTCGCTAAGTTGCGCGGTTTGTCGACGTCGCAGCCGCGGTGTAATGCCGCATAGTAAGCAATTAATTGCAATGGCACGACAGACGCAAGCGGTGTGAGCATCGGATGAACGGCTGGAATGACGAAACGGTCGTCCTCCATGTCTAATCCTTTCATTGAGATAATGCACGGATTAGCGCCGCGAGCGACCACTTCTTTGACGTTTCCGCGAATGCTTAAGTTCACATGTTCTTGTGTCGCTAGGGCAATGACTGGTGTGCCGTTTTCAATTAAAGCGATCGTACCGTGCTTCAATTCTCC
>NZ_JAILZV010000190.1 GCF_023512315.1 Anoxybacillus sp. | reverse complement strand
GGCAACGATGTCGTCATTCCGCCGACGCAAACGTGTTGCGGGGCGCTACACGTGCACGCGGGAGATAAAGAAACAGGAAGAATGCTTGCGAAACAAAACATCGAAGCGTTCCAAGACGTCGATCGTGTAGTGGTCAATGCGGCAGGCTGTGGCTGTATGTTAAAAGAATATCCTGAATTGTTCCGCGACGACCCCGTCTGGCACGAAAAAGCCGCCCGATTTTCTGAAAAGGTAGAAGACATTTCCAAATATCTTTACGAGACAGGTTACGAACGTCCGAACGCAGAATTAGCGATGCGCATTACGTACCACGATGCTTGCCACTTAGCACACGGGCAAGGTATTCGCCAAGAGCCGCGCGCGATTTTAGCAAGCATCCCTGGTGTAGAATTAGTAGAAATGCCAAACGCCGACCGTTGTTGCGGCAGCGCGGGCATTTACAACCTCACCCATCCAGAAATGGCGCAAGCCGTGTTACAAAGCAAAATGGAAAACGTCCCGGACGAAGTAGAAATCATTTCGATGGGCAATCCAGGCTGCATGCTGCAAATGGCGATAGGAGTATTAAAACATGGCCGAAACGAAAAAATTGTGCATACCGTTCAACTATTAGACTGGGCGTATCAAAAAGAAAGCAGAAAGGAGTGACGAACGTGCGAAAGAAAGCGCTCCGTACGAATGACCCACATATCCAAGCGCTCGCTCGAATTGTTGGCGAGGAGGCAATTTTATATAAAAAAGAAGATTTAATCGCTTACGATTGCGATGGCTTCACCGTGCATCGCCATTTGCCAAAAGCGGTCGTGTTTCCAAAAAATACAGAAGAAGTAGCAGCGGTTGTGAAATATTGCCATGAACACGACCTCCCATTTCTTGCCCGCGGTGCTGGCACAGGGCTAAGTGGGGGAGCGATTCCGCTAAACGGAGAAGTCGTCATTAGTTTAGTGCGGATGAAACGCTTAATTAGCGTCGATTTAGAAAACCGTCGTGCGGTCGTAGAACCCGGGTTTGTCAATTTAAAACTCACGAACTCGATTGCTAATCGTGGCTATTATTACGCGCCTGACCCATCTAGCCAATATTGCTGTACGATTGGCGGAAATGTCGCAGAAAATGCTGGAGGAGCCCATTGTTTAAAGTACGGGGTAACGACGAACCATATTTTAGGGCTAGAAGTCGTCCTTCCGAACGGAGAAGTTATTGAAATTGGCGAAAACGGCATTCTCGATCCACCAGGGTATGATTTGCTTGGGCTATTGACGGGCTCGGAAGGAACGTTAGGAATTGTGACTAAAATAACGGTGCGCATTTTGAAAACTCCTGAAGCAAAACAAACGGTGCTTGCCTATTTCGACCGTGTGGCCGATGCAAGCCAAGCCGTTTCTGACATCATTTCCGCCGGAATGGTTCCGGCTGCTTTAGAAATGATGGACCAAACCGCGATTGAAGCGGTCGAAGCGGCAGCGTTTCCTGTCGGGCACCCAAACGACATTGAAGCATTATTATTGATAGAAGTAGACGGCATTTCGGCAGGGATTGCCGAGCAGATTGAGGAGATTTTGCACATTTGCCGTACACGAAACGTTCGTGAAGTGAAGGTCGCCCAAAACGAACAAGAACGGGCGAAGTGGTGGGCGAACCGAAAGACCGGATTTGGAGCGATGGGAGCAATTTCCCCAGACTATTTAGTGCAAGACGGGGTCATTCCGCGCAGCAAGCTGCCGGAAGTGTTGCAACAAATCCAACAAATTAGCGAAAAATACGGCTTGCGAATCGCAAACATTTTTCACGCTGGAGACGGAAATTTACATCCACTCGTATTATTTGACTCAGAAAAACCGGGGGAAACGGAAAAAGCGCTTGCAGCGGGAAGCGAATGTTTGCAAGCGTGTGCCGCAGTTGGCGGTTCGATTACCGGGGAACACGGAGTCGGCATCGAGAAAAAAGAAGAAATGCATTTTATTTTCACAGACGAAGAAATAACCGCCCAGACGAATATTCGCGATGTGTTTAATCCGAAAAACTTGTTGAACGCCGGAAAACTATTTCCGACCCCAGGGCGCTGTGTTGAAGTAAAAAAAGCATAAAATCGTCAGAAAATAATTGAAATAGTTTTCGCCACATGCTATGATTTTGGTAAATAATTAAGAAACATTGTTTCGTAATAACAAACAAAGAGAGGGGAAAACGATGTACGTAAAAGTAGGAAGTCTTCAAGTCGCCGAGCTATTTTATGAGTTTATGAACAAAGAAGTAATCCCCAATAGCGGGGTCGACCGTGAGAAATTTTGGGCAGACCTAGAAGCATTAGTGAAAGAATTAACGCCAAAAAATAAAGCGTTGCTTGCACGGCGTGACGAACTACAAGAAAAGCTAAACGATTGGCACCGGACGCATCGCGGCAACGTGAACTTAGAAGAATATAAGGCGTTTTTAACCGACATCGGCTATTTAGAGCCAGAAGTGGACGATTTCACGATCACGACAGAAAATGTCGATGATGAAATTGCCGTCCAAGCAGGCCCACAGCTTGTCGTGCCGGTAACGAATGCCCGCTATGCGCTCAATGCAGCGAACGCCCGCTGGGGAAGCTTATATGATGCCCTTTACGGCACGGACGCAATTAGCGAAGAAGACGGCGCAGAGCGCGGCAATACGTACAACCCAATCCGTGGGGCAAAAGTCATCGCCTATGCTCGCCAATTTTTAGATGACGCCGTGCCATTAAACGGCTATTCCCATAAAGACGCGGTCAGTTATGCCATCGTTGCTGGAAAATTAGTCGTCACTATGCGTGACGGGCAGACGGCCACGTTGCAAGACGAAACGAAATTTGTCGGCTACCAAGGAAGCACCGAAGAGCCGTCAGCAATTTTATTAAAAAATAACGGGCTTCATATCGAAATTCAAATCGATCGCACGCACCCAATCGGGAAAACAGACGAGGCAGGCATTAAAGACGTTTACTTAGAAGCAGCGCTTACGACGATTATGGACTGCGAAGATTCGGTCGCTGCGGTGGATGCGGAAGACAAAGTGCTTGTCTATCGCAACTTGCTCGGCTTAGTCAAAGGGGATTTAACCGCAACATTTGAAAAAGGAAACAAAACGTTAACGCGCGGATTAAATCCAGACCGTACGTACACATCGCCAACAGGAGAAGAAGTGACACTTCCAGGCCGCTCGCTTATGTTCGTTCGCAACGTCGGTCATTTAATGACAAACAATACGATTCTAGATGAAAACGGTGAAGAAATATACGAAGGAATACTTGATGCGGTTGTAACAAGCTTAATTATGAAACATTCGTTGCTTGGCAACGGCCGTTATCTAAACTCGCGCAAAGGTTCGATTTATATCGTCAAACCGAAAATGCATGGCTCAGAAGAAGTCGCGTTTGCCAACGAGCTATTTGACCGCGTCGAAGATATGCTGGGGTTACAGCGAAACACAATTAAAATCGGCGTGATGGACGAAGAACGGCGCACGACGCTTAACTTGAAAAACTGCATTTACCAAGTAAAAGATCGAATCGTATTTATTAACACCGGCTTCCTCGATCGGACGGGCGACGAAATCCATACATCGATGGAAGCAGGCCCGATGATTCGAAAAAGTGAGATGAAGTTTTCGACATGGCTACAAGGCTATGAAAAATCGAATGTCACGACTGGGCTGTCTGCTGGCTTCCAAGGTCGCGCGCAAATCGGAAAAGGAATGTGGGCAATGCCAGACTTGA
Source organism: Anoxybacillus sp. (assembly GCF_023512315.1). Taxonomy (GTDB): domain Bacteria; phylum Bacillota; class Bacilli; order Bacillales; family Anoxybacillaceae; genus Anoxybacteroides. The sequence goes on along the minus strand of NZ_JAILZV010000190.1, from coordinate 1,073 downwards.
TGGCAGAGATGCTCAAACAAAAGGGCGGTCAGTTAAAAGCGGGTGCCAACACCGCATGGGTTCCTTCGCCGACCGCCGCCACGTTGCATGCGCTTCACTATCACCAAATCGACGTTGCAAGCGTGCAAGCAGAGTTGCGAAAAGAGAAGAAAGACTACCGCGACGATATTTTGCAAATTCCGGTTGCTACTAACCCACAATGGACGCCGGAAGAAATCCAACAAGAGCTTGATAATAACGCGCAAGGCATTCTCGGCTATGTCGTTCGTTGGATTGACCAAGGGATTGGCTGTTCGAAAGTTCCGGATATTAACAATATTGGCTTAATGGAAGACCGTGCAACGTTACGTATCTCGAGCCAACATATCGCCAATTGGCTACATCACGGCATTTGCACAAAAGAGCAAGTGCTCGAAACGTTGAAGCGAATGGCAAAAGTTGTAGACGAACAAAACGCCGGCGACCCAGCGTACCGTCCGATGGCACCAGATTACGACAACTCGGTCGCGTTCCAAGCGGCATGCGACCTTGTCTTTAAAGGATATGAACAACCAAACGGCTACACCGAACCAATTTTACATCGCCGCCGCCTCGAAGCAAAAGCAAAATTCGCTACAGTGAAATAATGACACGAAAAATGGGCATTCTATAGACGGAATGCCCATTTTATGAAAATGTACGTTGGCAAACAGACTCATTTCTTCCATAAGCGCTTGATATGTCAGAATATTCAGATATAATAAAAAGAAAAAAGGAGGTGCAAATCCTAGTTACATACCCTAGTAGTAACTAGGTCAGGCTATGCAAAACCTTCGGGAACAATCGTTAGCGCTTCATTACGAAGCAAAAGGAAAACTAAGTATTCACGTCAAAGTACCGCTCGAAAACGCAAGAGATTTAAGTTTAGCTTATTCCCCGGGGGTAGCAGAGCCGTGCAAAGCGATTTGCGAACATCCGGAGAGCATTTACCACTATACGATGAAAGGGAATTTTGTCGCCGTTGTGTCGGACGGGTCGGCGGTATTAGGATTAGGCAATATCGGCGCGGAAGCATCGCTGCCAGTGATGGAAGG
>NZ_JAILZV010000189.1 GCF_023512315.1 Anoxybacillus sp. | reverse complement strand
ATGGCAGCATCCGGTGGCTACTATATTTCGACCGCGGCCGATAAAATTTTTGCTAGCCCTGATACACTAACAGGCTCGCTCGGTGTCATTATGCAAAGCTTAAACTATGAAGGATTGGCGAAAAAGTACGGCGTGGAAATGGTGACAATTAAAAGCGGGCCGTATAAAGATATTATGAACCCAGCAAGAAAAATGACAGAAGAAGAGCGAAATATTTTACAATCGCTTATCCAAAACGCCTATGACGGCTTTGTGAAAGTTATTTCGGAAGGGAGACATTTGCCGGAGAGTGAAGTCCGGAAAATTGCCGATGGCCGCATTTATGACGGTCGTCAAGCAAAACAACTAAAGCTTATTGACGAATTCGGCTACTTAGATGATACGATTGCAGCGATGAAAAAAGAGCATCGCTTAGGAAAAGCACAAGTGGTCAAGTATACGAGCGATTTTGGCTTCGGCTCGCTATTCAACGCCAAGGCGCTTACCGCAAACGATACAGAAGAAATGAAGCTAGTAAAGCTATTTTCCACGCCAAAATCACCAATGCTAATGTATTTGTATGCGGAATAAGGGGGGAAGCTCATGGAAAATGTGTATGTTCAGGAAATGGTAGTGACAAGTCAGTCTCCCCGTTACGCCGGTTTCTGGATGCGATTTTGGGCATATTTACTCGATTTGCTCGTCGTCGGCAGCATCGACCGTCTAATCGTTTATCCGCTCTTTCGTCTGTTCGATCTTTCCGTGGATAAAGCGACGATGTTCTCACCAATTGCGATTGCCACGGCATTCGTATTTTACGGCTATTTCGTGTTCATGACAAAATTTTTTCAGCAAACCGTTGGGAAAATGGTGTTTGGCTTAAAAGTCGTGACGATGAACGATGAACCATTCACGTGGGTTACAGTGTTGTTTCGCGAAGTCATCGGAAAATTTATTGCGAAGTTCATTTTATTTATCGGGTTTCTTTTTGTCGCTTTCTCCGAGAAAAAGCAAGGGTTGCACGATCAAATTGCTGATACAACTGTTATTCACGAATAAACCTGCAAACGCAGGTTTATTTTTTTTACAGATGGTGACAATGATATGTTGAAAGGAAGTGCAGACATTGAAAGTGATTGCTGTCATCCTCCCGATAGTATTGCTTTTGTTTCTTTGGCTGAAACTATCGATTACTATCTTTTTTCGACATGCCCAAGATGACGATGAGTGTCGCGTGACGTTTCGGGTCTTGTTCGGGCTGATTCGCTATACGATTCGCATTCCTTTAATTAAAGTGGAGAAACAATCTCCTGGAATTGTGGTAGCGCATAAAACGACGCAAAACGTTTCCGAAAGTGAACCGAAACGAACGAAATATAGTCCACAAGAAATTATTCATAGTTTCCAAAAAGCAAAAGATTTTGCCGAGCATGTCGTGCATTTGCATGTGATTATCCGGAAATTTTGTTCGCATATCACCGTCACAACGTTTGAGTGGCAGTCGAAAATCGGAACCGGTGACGCTGCCCAAACAGGCGTGCTCGTCGGAATTGGCTGGTCTGTAAAGTATGGCGTTTTAGCGCTCATCAGCAAATATATGAGAATAAAAACAACCCCCGTTCTTTCGCTGATTCCATCTTTTCAGCAAGCAGCGTCGGAAACAAACTTTGTATGTATGATTCATTTTCGCATCGGGCATGCTATAGTAGCGGGAATACGAATAATGAAATATTGGCGCGGGAGCCGGTTGAAAAAAGAAACGTTCAACCGTCAAGCAAATGAAAGTTACTAGGAGGTTTCGCTATGAGCAATCATCCAATTCAAGGACTTATGACAACGGCAATGGAAAATTTAAAGCAAATGATTGATGTCAATACGATTATCGGCGACCCAGTGGAAACCCCGGACGGAAGTGTCATTTTGACCGTTTCCAAAGTAGGGTTCGGTTTTGCGGCAGGCGGAAGCGAGTTTATGTTGGACGGAAAACAAAATGGGCATGCGGTGAACGGACAAGCAAATGGCGAACATCCATTTGGCGGCGGTTCCGGCGGCGGAGTATCGATTACCCCGATTGCGTTTTTAGTTGTCAATTCTTCTGGCGTAAAACTGTTGCATTTGGATGAAAACACGCACCTATACGAAAAAATTTTAGATTTTGCCCCGCAAGTGGTTGAGAAAATTCAAGCGATGTTAAAGAAAAATAAAGAAGAACGGCCACATCCGAAAGATGATTTAGGGAATTTAATCTAAGGCAAAATCGTTGAAAATTTTTTTCATTCCCGTTATGATTACCCTATACATATTTTTTATGGGAGGAATTTTCAATGGCCAATGTAACGTTCAAAGGGAATCCAGTAACATTAGTCGGGAATGAAGTGAAAGTAGGCGACAAAGCGCCAGACTTTAAAGTATTGGCGAACGATTTATCAGAAGTGACGCTTGCAGATACGAAAGGCTTTGTTCGCCTAATTAGCGTCGTTCCATCGATCGATACAGGCGTATGCGATGCGCAAACGCGCCGTTTTAACGAAGAAGCAGCGAAGCTAGATAACGTGAAAGTGTTGACGGTTAGCGTTGATTTGCCGTTTGCGCAAAAACGTTGGTGCGGAGCAGCTGGAATTGAGAACGTGCAAATGCTTTCTGACCATCGCGATGTGTCGTTTGGGCAAGCGTATGGTGTATTAATAAAAGAATTACGTTTGCTTGCTCGTGCCGTATTTGTCGTCGACAGCAACGACACGGTCACATACGTCGAATACGTACCGGAAGCAACTAACCATCCAAACTACGAAGCAGCGATTGAAGCGGCAAAAGCAGCAAAATAAGCAAAAGGCCCCAAATTTCGGGGTCTTTTTTATTTGAAATAAGCGGCAAGACGACATACAATAGAAAATTAGACACCCATTACGAAGGGGGAAAATAAATGACACCAATTGAACGATTATTTACGCTATTGGATGAAACGGCGCTGATTTTACAAGAAGAACTGCAATGTACATATTTAGAAGCAGTGGCGGAAACGGGCGAGAATGCCTTTCATGGGGATGTATTGCAAGAAGAAGTGAGCGAACTCAATAAAAAGCGGTTAAAAAATGCGTACAACCAACTTTTGCTCCATCGGTTCACGAACGAAGAAATTCGTAAAGCGTTTCAACTTGCGGTGTTGAAAGGCATGAAAGAGCATACGCAGCCACACCATCAAATGACACCCGATGCGGTTAGTTTGTTTATGAGTTATTTAGTGAATAAATTTACCGCTAACTATTTTGCGCTAACAATGCTTGACCCAGCAGTCGGTACGGCCAATTTATTAACGGCGGTGTTGAATCATTTATCGAACAAACAAGTGAAAAGCTATGGTGTTGATGTTGACGATTTATTAATGAAGTTAGCGTACGTCAATGCGAATTTACAAAAACACCCTGTCCACTTTTTTAACCAAGATAGCTTACAACCGCTATTTGTCGATCATGCCGACGTTGTCATTTGTGATTTGCCGGTTGGATATTATCCGAATGATGACAACGCATCGCGGTTTGCGCTGAAAGCGGAAAGTGGTCATTCATACGCGCACCATTTGTTTATCGAACAAAGCGTCCATTATACAAAAGAAGGCGGTTATTTGTTTTTCATCATTCCAAACTCGCTATTTACAAGCGACCAATCACCGCAGCTTCATTCGTTTTTAAAAGAACATACGATCATTCAAGCATTGCTGCAACTCCCGCTTTCGATGTTTAAAAACGAACAAGCAGCGAAAAGCATTTTTATTTTGCAAAAGAAAGGCGCTCGAGTGAAAGCACCGAAAAAAGCGTTACTTATTGAACTACCGAAGTTTTCGAATAAACAAGCGATGACGGCGATGATGCATAAAATCGACGAATGGTTTGCTGAAGAAAAGAAAGAGCTCTAACAAGGGCTCTTTTTGTTTATTAATCGCACTGGAAAGTGATTTTTGCGAACGGAAAGGGCGTTTGCTTGATTCGAATTTTGTGAATATAAAAACATATTTCGTGCAATCGGTTACAATTTCGTGAAGTGCTTGAAAACGTAAGAAAATCATGCGTAAAATGAAAAAGGATTATCGGATTTGGAATACTAATGGAGAAGCGTTTTAAAGGAGTTGTTTTTTATATGTCAAAAATTATGGCGATAAACGCGGGAAGCTCGTCGCTGAAATTTCAGCTGTTTGAGATGCCTAGCGAAGCAGTATTAACAAAAGGAATTGTCGAGCGAATCGGCTTTGACGATGCGATTTTTACGATTGTTGTGAACGGAGAAAAAGTGCAAGAAGTAACAGCAATTCCGGACCATGCGGTTGCGGTGAAAATGCTCTTAGATAAATTAATTCGGTTTGGCATTATTCAGTCGTTTGCCGAAATTGACGGAATTGGCCACCGTGTCGTTCATGGTGGCGAGAAGTTTAGCGATTCGGTGTTAATTACAGACGAGGTGCTTAAAGAAATTGAAGAGCTTTCTGAGCTTGCGCCACTGCATAACCCAGCGAACATTGTCGGCATTAAAGCATTTAAAGAAGTATTGCCAAACGTGCCTGCGGTTGGGGTATTTGATACGGCGTTCCACCAAACGATGCCAGAACAGTCGTTTTTATATAGCCTTCCGTATGAATATTATACAAAATTCGGCATCCGGAAGTACGGCTTCCATGGGACATCCCATAAATACGTCACGCAGCGAGCGGCAGAGTTGCTAGGACGTCCGATTGAACAATTGCGCCTTATTTCGTGCCACCTTGGGAACGGAGCGAGTATTGCGGCAGTGGAAGGCGGAAAATCGATCGATACGTCGATGGGCTTTACGCCGTTAGCTGGGGTAGCGATGGGCACACGTTCCGG
>NZ_JAILZV010000019.1 GCF_023512315.1 Anoxybacillus sp. | reverse complement strand
AACATCGTCGTCACCGCTAAATCAGTAAATGTCGCTTTCGGTCCTAAATAGCCAATTTTCATCGCTCTCTCCCCTAATTCTAATATGCGCCAGACCCGACAACCTCTACTTGTTCAACAAACTCAAGTCGGCGCAATTTCGCTAGTAGCTCTTCTAGCTCTTCTTTCATCTCGTTTGTACTAATCGACATCGTCACATTCGCCCGCCCTTGCAGCGGAATTGTTTGGTGAATCGTTAATACATTACAGCCGGCCGCCGCCACAACAGTAAGTAGCTTCGACAACGTACCGGAACGGTCTTCTAAATGAAAAAACAACGTTACAATGCTTTCTTTCACGACCGCCTGAAACGGAAACACCGCATCGCGGTATTTGTAAAACACGCTGCGGCTCACATCGACGAGCTGCACTGCCTCTGCCACCGAACTCACTTTTTTCCGCTCTAACAGCTCTTTTGCCTGCAACACTTTTCGCATCGCTTCCGGCAACACATCTTCTCGCACTAAATAAAACTTTTTATCCACCCGCCCTTCATCTCCCGCTTCGTTAGTCGACAAATTCAAATTCATAATCCAATAGCTTCACCACATCTCCATCTTTCGCACCGCGCTCCCGTAACGCCTCATCGACACCCAGCGAGCGCAATTGCCGCGCAAACCGGCGCACCGACTCTTCGCGTGAGAAGTCGGTCATTTTAAATAGCTTTTCAATTTTTTCTCCCGCCAAAATAAACGTTCCGTCGCTATCGCGCGTAATCGTAAATGGCGCTTCTTCTTTCTCTAACTTGTACACGACACGCTGCATCGCTGGCTCCTCTGTTTCGTGAAGCGGAAACTCCGGCGTCGTTTCCAATAAATCAGCAATCGCAAACAGCAAATCACGCAATCCTTGTCTTGTCAGCGCAGAAATCGGGAAAATCGGGACATCTTGTGGCACTTTTTCCTTAAATGCCTGTAAATTTTCTTCCGCCCCTGGCATGTCCATTTTATTCGCAACGATGATTTGTGGCCGCTCCGTCAAGCGCAAATTATATTGCTTTAATTCTTCGTTAATGACGACATAATCTTCGTACGGGTCGCGCCCTTCAACCGCCGCCATATCAATCACATGAACGATGACGCGCGTCCGCTCAATATGGCGCAAAAATTGGTGTCCAAGTCCAACGCCTTGATGTGCCCCCTCAATGAGCCCTGGCAAATCGGCCATAACAAAACTGCGCCCATCGTCTGTTTCAACAACGCCTAAATTCGGCACGAGCGTCGTAAAATGATAATCGGCAATTTTCGGCTTTGCGGCAGAAACGACCGATAATAGCGTCGATTTCCCGACGCTCGGAAAGCCGACAAGCCCAACGTCCGCAAGCAATTTCAGTTCCAAAATCACATCGCGCTCTTCACCCGGCTCGCCATTTTCGGCAATTTCCGGTGCCGGATTCGCTGGGGTCGCAAACCGCATATTTCCTCTTCCCCCGCGGCCGCCTTTCGCAACGATAAACCGTTGCCCATGTTCCGTCAAATCGGCGAGCACTTGCTTTGTCGCCGCGTCCATCACGACCGTTCCCGGCGGTATTTTGACGACTAAATCTTCCGCGTTTTTGCCGTGCTGCCCTTTCGACATCCCATTTTCGCCTTTTGCTGCTTTAAAATGGCGTTGGTAGCGAAAGTCCATGAGCGTGCGCAGCCCTTCATCGACGATAAAAACGACGTCGCCACCTTTGCCGCCGTCGCCGCCGGCAGGCCCTCCTTTCGGCACGTATTTTTCACGGCGGAACGCCACCATTCCGTTTCCGCCGTCACCGCCTTTCACATAAATTTTCACTTGATCGACAAACATGCGTATTTCCTCCGTTCTATTCATTCGTAATATAAAGAAAAACTGTCATTTCTTCTTTATGTATCGTCGCTTCCCCACAGCGAACAGGGGCTTTCGGTGGGTGGCTGTTCAGCCACGCCGCTAGAGCGTTGCCATCTTTTATTGTGCCACGGTAATCAAAAAACAACCGCACACTACCGTCTTCTATCTCAATCGAAACGTCCAAATGATTTTCTAAAGAGGCATCGGCTTGTTGCTCTAGCTGTTGTAAAAAAGCATTACACCACATCACTAACGCCTCATCGTATGCCGATAAATCTCCAGCATCCCCGAGCACTTCGTATGATACGACGACATGGTGAGCTTCCCAGTTGTATGTTAATAGCCATTCCGCAAATCGGCTTGCGTTTAAATTGGTCAGTTTCGATTCGTGCTGCATCTCTCGCACAATTTCAGCGATAATTTCATGCACCCGCTCTAATTTATTGAGCGCCAAATTCCCTTTAATCAACTGAAGTTTGTTCAGCCAATCGTGGCGGGAATGGCGCAACGCATCTAACACACTCCATCGTTTTTCCATCGGCGCTCCTACCCATTCATTTTTAGAAAAATTATACCAAATGGTCAGTTAAACAGCTAGTCTAAACCATTCCTGCTAAAGCAAAAAGAAAACCCTAACCAACACGGTTAGAGTTTTCCTATGCCTTATGCTTCTTGCGTTACAGGGTATACGCTCACTTTTTTGCGATCGCGGCCAAGACGTTCGAAACGAACGATGCCGTCCACTTTCGCATAAAGCGTGTCGTCGCCGCCGCGGCCAACGTTTACGCCTGGGTACACTTTCGTTCCGCGTTGACGGTAAAGAATAGAGCCGCCTGTTACGAATTGGCCGTCTGCACGTTTTGCGCCAAGACGTTTCGCAATAGAATCACGACCGTTCTTTGTCGAACCTACCCCTTTTTTCGATGCGAAAAACTGAAGATCAAGTCTTAACATTGCTCGTCACCTCCTAAATTTGTCGGCAATTCGAATATATTTCCCATACTCTTTTTCCATCGTTCGTAATGAAACGAGCATCGCTTCCAAAAGAAGCTGTACTCTTTCGCTTGTTTGCGCATCTTCCACATTTGGAAGCTCGCAGCGCAAATAGCCGCTTTCTCCTTGCGTAATGCGCGGCTTTACGTTCGTTAAAGCCATCACCGCATTAATCGCACCGAACGACACTGCAGAGGCTCCGGCACATACGATATCTTGCCCGCGCTTCGCGAATTGGGCGTGTCCACTCATCGTAAAGGCGGCAATTCTCCCATCGTCTGTGCGCTCTACTTCCACATGTATCATCGTCGACGCCTTACGCGTTAATTTTTTCGATGACTACTTTTGTGTAAGGTTGACGGTGACCTTGTTTGCGGCGATAGTTCTTTTTCGGTTTGTACTTGAACACGATAATTTTCTTTTGACGACCGTGTTTTTGTACTTTCGCCGTAACCGTTGCGCCTTCTACTGTAGGGTTTCCTACTTTCACTGTTTCGCCACCGACAAACAACACTTTGTCAAACGTCACAGTTTCTCCTTCCGCAACGTCAAGCTTCTCGATGTAAACTTCTTGTCCTTCTTGCACTTTAACTTGTTTTCCGCCAGTTTCGATAATTGCGTACATTGTTGCACCTCCTAATATAGACTAAGACTCGCCAGCACGAGGCGGTTCACGCGAACGCTTCTTACCTGCGCTGAGCGGTTGTAGCACGGGTGCGATTACCATTTTGCACCGAATTTTGTCCGCAACGAAGCAGCACAAAATTTTTCTACAACATGAAAAATAGTACCATAAAAAAAGGCGGACTGTCAATACGATCGCCTCGTTTTCATCGGTAAATAAGCGCCCCGATTGGAATGTTTGGTTGCTTCTCAGCAAATACTGCATGCAGTAATTCATTTTCATCTAAAATCGCGCGTTCCTTCGCTTGCTTCACGACGATGATCGAGTGTTTTTGCCCGCGATAAAATTTATCTAGCACGTTCCACACTGTTTCTGTTTCCTCCACGGTTAACGGACGCCATTTTGCATATTGTCCTTTTTTTCCATAATACCTTTCCAGCAAAAAACGCATGACGATATATGGATGGTGTTTCCATTCTTTCCATAGTGAAAAAAGCAAAAAAACGACAATTAGCCAAAGGTCTAATTGTTTCGGTGCAAAAAAGAAAACCCCCACAATGACAACAAATAACACTGCGCAAGAATAGATAATCATTTGCCGATGCGCACGGCTAAAAGGAAAGAAACGCGTCAATAAAAGAAAGAGAAGTTTACCGCCATCAAGCGGCCAAATTGGTAAAAGATTGAGCACAGCAATCGTTAGGTTATAGTGGAAAAATAGCTGCCAATGATCAACCGACAATATATCGCACTTCCATAAAAGAAAAGCACCGCCAGCTAACCAAACATGCTGCGCTGGACCAGCAAGCGTGACCACTAGCTCTTCGCGAAACGGGCGATTGCCGTGTTCGTCCATTTCCGCTACCCCACCAAACGGAAGCAATACAATACGCTTCACACGCCACGAAAACCGTTGTGCAACAACGGCGTGCCCTAATTCATGAATAAAAACAATCGAAAACAATAGAAATAGCTGCTTAAAATGCGCTGTCACTACCGCCAGTCCACTTAACAGCCAAAAGAGCGGATGGAGATGAACTTTCGCCAATAATGCTACGTACTTATTCAAATGGAACCACCTGAATTGGGTCAATGAAGCGGTCGCCTTGCTTAATGGAAAAATAAAATACCCCTTTAGCACCGTTTGTTTCATTTGCCGCTTTTCCGACTTCTTTTCCCTTTTCTACAAAATCATACAGTTTAACGGTAATCGTTCCTAAATTTCCATACCACGATTCGCTGCCATCCGCGTGCTGAATGATGACCGTTTTGCCGATTTTGTCTTTTGTGCCAGCAAAAATGACGATTCCTTCGCTCATGGCTTCCACTGAAGCATTGTTGTCTGTTTCAACCATAATTCCTTGTCCATTTTCTGTGAATTTTTCAAGTACTCTCCCTGTCGCCGGAATCGCATAAGTCGGGGAATCGGTTGATTTTTTCTTTTCCGTCGGGAAAATCGCCAGCGGTTCGCCAAATTGCTGTTCATACCATTTGGAGATAGCAGCAAACTGAAATTCTTGCGTCATCGTCTGTTTGACGAACGACCGAATAGGCTGAAGCGTTTCGGACGGATTTTTAAACGCGATTGCTGCTATTAAAACGAGGCAAGCAGCAAAAAACGTTTTTAATAACAATCGTTCTTGGCGAAAAAGCGGCGGCTTCTCGTCTGTTACGTACCGGTCATACGTAACGACCGGCTGTCCGTATCGTTCTTCATCGGTCAGGTCAAACGAACGAGAACTACGGCTCGTTTCTCGCTTTCGTCTTTCGATTCGTTTGCGAATGTCACGCACACGTTTATCCATGTCTCACCATTCCTCCACCACCTGTTTGTACCAATGTATGAGACAAGTCGTGTTCGTATGCTAAGAAAAGCGCAAAGTGACCGCCTATCGGCGAAGATCGCACAAGCCCCACCGAGGAGGAAATGCCTTGAACCGATGGCGCTTGGAGCTAGACAGCCTCCACCTAATCGTAAAACTTAAAACAAAAAAGCTAGTGCCATCACACTAGCTTCGAACGCCGAAAAATTTTTTCAGTTTGGAAAAAACGCCTTTTTGTTCTTCTTCTAGCGTCTGCAGCGGTACGGATTCGCCAAGAATTCGTCTGGCGATATTTCGGTACGCAATCGACGCTTTGCTCGTTGGGTCAAGCACGATCGGTTCTCCATTGTTTGACGCTTTAATGACGTTTTCATCGTCGGCGATAATGCCTAATAAATCGATCGACAAATGCATGACAATTTCGTCGATATCCAGCATGTCGCCGTTTTTTACCATATGGCTGCGAATGCGGTTAATGACAAGGCGCGGTGGTTTAATATGTTCCTCTTTTTCTAGCAATCCAATAATTCGGTCAGCATCGCGCACGGCCGACACTTCTGGCGTCGTGACAACAATCGCCTCATCCGCCCCAGCGACCGCGTTTTTATACCCTTGCTCAATGCCTGCAGGACAGTCAATTAAGACATAATCGTAATCTTGCTTTAATTCGTCGACAAGCTGTTTCATTTGTTCCGGCGCCACCGCTGATTTATCGCTCGTCTGCGCTGCAGGAAGCAAATATAACTTATCGTCAAAGCGCTTATCTTTCACTAACGCTTTTTGCACGGTACAACGCCCTTCCACGACATCGACTAAATCGTAGATGATGCGGTTTTCCAATCCCATCACGACATCAAGGTTGCGCAAACCGATATCCGTATCCACGAGGCAGACGCGTTTTCCTAATAGCGCAAGTGCGGTTCCTAAGTTGGCGGTTGTAGTCGTTTTCCCAACGCCACCTTTTCCAGACGTAATGACGATAGCTTCTCCCACGGTTACAATCTCCTTTCTATCCTTGTCAAATTCGGCCGCAAATGTGTCAGTAGCTGCAAACGATCGACGACAATTTGATTCGTGTCATCAATGTACGCGCATTCCATTTCGTTCCGGTCTTCTGTCTTATAGTCGGGGGCGCGATTCATGACATCGCTAATCCGAAGTTGCATCGGCTTCATGACGGAAGCGGCGATGACTGCTTCCTTGTTGCCGTAACACCCCGCATGCGCAATGCCGCGCAATGCTCCAAGGATAAAAATGTTTCCTCCCGCAATCACGGTTCCGCCTGGGTTGACATCGCCTATAAGCAGTAAGTCACCCTCTACGTGCAGCACTTGACCGGAACGAATGATCTTGGCGACGGGCACAACCTCGTTTTTCCGTTTCCATTCGTACGCTTCTTCTTTCGTGATGACATTGCTTTCCATCGATCCGACGACTAAATTTTTCTTGCTGCGAACGAGCGATCGCACCTCTTCTTCTTGTGTTGGCGTGAAATAACGGTTCCCAATTTTTAGATGAACGGAAACGAGCGGTCCGTCTGCATCCGCTGCATTTAATGTCAGTTTTTCGTCGAGCTCTGCCATTAACTCCTCGTAAGAACACCTATCATCGAGATGCAACGTCAGCCCGTCTTTCGTTCCTTTTATTGTGACATATGATTTTTGCTTACTCACAACGTTCACCTCAACGGATAATTCTACAACTTTCGTCCATTTTCCTTGTCACTCTTCCCGTTCGTACATTTTTACTAACCGCTGTTTTAACGGATACGAACAAACAAGAAGAAAAAGCGCGTTCACAAGCAATGTTGGCAACAGGCGATCCGCATAAAATTGTTCGAACGACATCGTGGTTTTTCCGATGAGCAGTTGAATCCCATAGACATAAAACTCAAGGACAGAAATGAACACCATACTGAGAAAACAAGCCACTATTAAATGCGTATGAAACCATTTCATCACTTTCGCTGCAATGTAAGCGATTAATGGAAAAGCGAACATATACACGCCAAGAATTTCGGTATACACGACGTCGTACAATAGACCGAAAATCACGCCGTATACCATTCCATGCGTCCGCGTTCCATAAATGGTGACAAACAGAAGAAAAATTAACAAAAAGCGCGGCACAAATACATACTGCTCGTACCATAGATGTTTTGGCCATAGCTCGACAAACAAGCTTTCGCTCACAAAAAAAACGACTGCAAGCGCAGGAAGAAACAGCTTTTTCACTTTGTTTCCCCCTCTTGTACGGCATCAATTTTCCGCTTCACGACAATCACTTCATCGACATCGTAAAAGTTAGCTGCTGGTTTGACATAGGCCATTTTCGTTAACCCGTACTCATCGGGCTCCACTTCTTCGACTTCACCAATCGGAAGCCCTTTCGGAAAAATGCCACCAAGCCCAGACGTTAAAACGAGCTGCTTTTTCTCGATTTTCGCATCAAACGGAACTTGTTTAAGAAGCAGTGCTTGCCGTTTATCATCATACCCCTCAATCAAGCCAAACACGCTACCGTCTTTGCCTTGGACGTAAGCAGAAATACGATTTTGTCGATCAATAGCGCTCAACAGTTGTACCGTTGACGTAAACTGCGAGGCGTGCTGAATTTTCCCGATTAGCCCAGACGGCGTAATCACCGCCATATCTTTTTTAATCCCTTGCTGCTCGCCTTTGTTAATGATGACCGTTTCTTGCCAACGGTCTGGATTCCTTCCAATGACCGTCGCTTCTATCGGGATAAAATCGCGCAAACTTTCTTTTTTATCGAGCACCGCACGAAGTTCTTCGTTTTCTTTTTTGAGCGTCTGCACTTCTGCTTCTAACATGACATACTCTTCTAGTCGCGCTTTTAGTAGCTTGTTTTCTTTATATGTATTTTTGATGTCTTGAACATTCTCAAAGAAGCCCGCAACGAGCTGTGCGGGCTGATGGAATAAAAACTGGACAAAACCGGTCGTGTCTTTCACAAACTGCTCCGACCACGTTAATTCTTTCCGCTCCTTTAAAGAAAAACCAATCAATGCCACGAGAAAAATAATACTGACGAGCAATAAAATCAGTCGTTTGTTTAAAAAGAATTGTGGCATAGGCTACCCCTTCTTACTAGCGATGGTCTCTTGCTTTGTTTTTAAACAAATGAATATGATCGAGCGCTTTTCCTGTCCCAATGGCAACGCAATCTAACGGATTTTCGGCAACGATGACCGGCATGTCCGTTTCTTTGCTAATGACTTTATCGAGGTTACGAAGCAACGCTCCGCCCCCTGTCAAAACGATGCCGCGATCCATAATGTCCGCTGCTAATTCGGGCGGCGTTTTTTCAAGCGTGTTTTTTACAGAGTCAACGATGGCATATACGGTGTCATGAAGCGCCCCTGCAATTTCTTCCGCTGTAATTTCAATCGTTTTCGGCAATCCCGTTAATAAATCACGACCGCGAATTTCCATCGAGCCAATTCCTTCTGGGTTTCCTGCCGAACCGATTTCGACTTTGATTGCTTCTGCTGTCCGCTCGCCGATCATTAAGTTGTACGTTTTGCGAATGTATTGAATAATCGCTTCGTCCATTTCGTCACCAGCGATGCGAATCGATTGGCTCGTAACAATGCCTCCAAGCGAAATAACAGCCACTTCCGTTGTTCCACCACCGATATCAACGACCATGCTTCCAGTTGGTTCCCATACCGGCAAATTCGCCCCAATCGCTGCAGCAAACGGCTCTTCAATCGTGTACGCATCACGCGCCCCGGCTTGTCTTGTCGCATCGATCACCGCCCGCTCTTCCACCGCTGTAATTCCGTATGGTACACATACCATGACATACGGTTTTCCTGCGAAAAAGCCTTTGTTTTTCGATGCTTGGTTAATATAGTATTTCATCATAATCGCTGTCGTTTCATAATCAGCGATGACGCCATCTTTCATCGGACGCAAGGCAACAATATTTCCAGGCGTACGCCCGATCATATTTTTCGCTTCGTTCCCGACGGCGACAATTTGTTTTGTATCTTTTTGCAATGCCACTACCGATGGCTCGCGCACAACAATGCCTTTTCCTTTTACGTATACAAGAGTGTTGGCCGTTCCTAAGTCGATTCCAAGATCTCTTGTGCCAAATCCAAACATAGCATGTATCTTCCTTTCTGAAACGAACTACTTCTCGTTCATTTTATCCATTATTCCTCATTTTGTACAACACCGCCCGAAAACGGTGAAGAAAAACTCATAACTGTTATTATAGCGCATTCGCCAAAAAAAGAGAACTATTACACATATCCTTTTTCTTTCAAGCTGATGAATTTTTGGTCGCCGATAATGAGATGATCTAACAGCTCAATGCCAATAATGCGGCCGCATTCGGCAAGTCTGCGTGTCACTTCAATGTCTTCACGGCTTGGGGTCGGGTCCCCTGAAGGATGGTTATGGGCGCAAATAATAGAAGCGGCAGAGCGTTTAATCGCTTCTTTAAATACTTCGCGCGGGTGAACGATGGAGGCGTTTAAACTCCCGATGAAAACAGTTTTGCGGTGGATGACTTGGTTTTTCGTATTTAAATAAATGGCAACAAAATGTTCTTGGGATAAAAAGCGCATATCGTCCATGACATAGTTTGCCCCGTCTTCCGGCGAACGAATCACGTATCGTTCGTCATAGCTGAGGCGACCAATGCGCCGACCAAGTTCAATCGCAGCTAAAATTTGAATCGCTTTCGCTTCGCCAATTCCTTTAATGCTCGTTATTTCCTCAACGGTTGCATCTTTCAAAAGCCGAAGTCCTTCGAAATGGTGAAGCAGTCGCTGGGCAAGTTGCAGCACCGATTCTTCTTTTGTGCCTGTGCGCAGTAAAAGCGCTAACAGTTCTTGATTCGATAAGCTTTCCGGTCCGTCCGAAAGAAGCCGTTCCCGCGGTCGCGCCTCTTTCGGAACATCGCGAATCATTAACGTCATGTCGTTTCCCCCTTTTTCCAACCGAGTTTCGTTAGTTCTCGTACCGTTTTCGCAAGCGGCAACCCCATCACGGCGTAATAATCGCCGACAATGTGTTTGACGAGCAACGCTCCTCTCCCTTGGATACCGTATGCTCCCGCTTTATCCATCGGCTCTCCTGTTTCGATGTAAGCCGCGATTTCTTCTTCGGCCAACTCCCAAAACGTTACTTCCGTCCGCTCGACAAACGTCGTTTCTTCGTGCGGAGCGATAATGGCGACGCCGGTAAATACGTCGTGCGTTTTTCCGGATAGTGTGCGCAACATCTCGTACGCTTCTTCGGTCGTCTTTGGCTTCCCGAGAATTTGCCCGTTATAGACGACGATTGTGTCTGCACCGATAATGTACGCGTCCGGATTCATTCGCTGCACCGCTTTTGCTTTTTGAAAAGCAAGCGTCTGGACGATTTGTGCTGGAGATTCGTTTCGTTGGATTTGTTCGTCAATATCACTGACGAGGACAGCAAAGCGGAGACCAGCCATTTCGAGTAGCTGCCGGCGACGAGGTGAGCTAGAGGCTAAAATAAGCTGTGTCATGTCCATCACCTTTCGTTTCAAATTGGAAGATACATTTGTATCGTACCAAATTTCGTCATTTCACACAATTTTTTTTGACAAAAAAAGAAGCGTTTCGCTTCTTTCGACGTCATTCGATTTCCTTTTGCAAGACGAAAAGTAAGTTTTGCTGCACGTTCCAAAGGAGAGGCGCTTTTTTTTCCTTTCGGTAAGCGACTAATGACACATACGCGCTCTCTAGCTGCTCGCTTTTTTGCTTTGTTTCTTTATATTGCGTTTCTAGACTTGTCCACTCTGTTTCCGAAACGTCAAAGTTCGTCAGCAACTTCGTAGATAAAGAGACCATTTTTTCATATAATGCTTGGACGGTTTTATCTTGTGTGGTCGAAAAGACAATTGGTTTAACGTACGTCGTCAATCCTTTTTGTTTGTATTGCTCGACAAGCGGAGCAAGCGTTGATTTATCCGCACCGACGCCAATCCATACGGCGATCGGCTGTTTTCCGACGAGCACCGCCGGAATTTGCGAAGCTTGCAGCTGCTTGGCGTACGTTTCTGCTGCTTTTTGCTCGCTGAATACCCCTGCTTGAATGACGGCGACGGCAAGTGGCTCTGCCGCTTCTTTTTTCGCTGGCGTTTCTTTTGTCGAAGCAGCTGGCGAAAGTAGCAAAGAAGCCGTTTCTTTTTGTTTTGGCACGATGTGAAGGACAATAAAGCCAAAGCTTGTACCAATGATGACCGCTAACAAAATAGAGAAAAGCGCGGTTTTTACGCGAGTGTGAAGCATTCGCTTTATCGGTTTTGCAGGTGTTTTTTCAAAAGTCGCTACTACCGTTGGTACCGTTTCCTCTTCGATAGCAGCGCTTATTTCGTTTTCGGCGGCGATCTTCTCCATCATAAACGGACGCTCTTCTCCATTAATTTTCACCGTAATTTTCGTTTGTTTGTCCATTTTGTCACCATCCTCATCCCGTGTTTCGTCGATTCTTTGCCCATCTTATCATAAATGCGAAAAAAAAGAACAAGACATTTGTCGTCTCGTTCTCGAAGGTTTTCGTCAAATTTCGCGTCAACGAATATCTTTAATTAACGAAATGGACAGTTGTTCAACCGGAATTTCCGGCTGGGTATCGCTATACGTGCAAAGCTGTTTCGTTTCTCCTTTTAAACAAACAAAATAATCAAGCTGACCGTTTTCATCTTTTTTAATCAGCACGTACGACGGATTCGTTTCGGTCGATAGAACGTTTCCGGTGAACGGGTCTTTCATTGGCTCAAGCACCCCGTCTTCGACAAGCTGCTTATACGTCAACGCTTCAGATGAACGCGGCGCCAAAAATTCGACTTTTTCCGCGCCAACGTGAAGCCTCGCCGCTTCGTACATCGCATACGCATCGGAAACGAACGCTTGCATCCGCATTTTTTCAATGACGTTCGTCACAATAATGACAGCAATCGATGCGACAATGCCTAAAATAACGATAACCGCAAGCAACTCAAACAGCGTCATGCCTCGATTCATTCGTGGCAACATCGTATCCGCTCCCTCTACCGTTGCGTTGACGGTTTATCGTCCGACGACGGGATTAACTCGGTTAATGGGTTTTGTTTGTCGCTTGGAGGTGGAACGTCAAGCGGCGGTACTTGATTTTGCAAGCTTGCTAAGCCCGGATGGTAAAACGCGCTAACCGTTAACGAATACGTTAGTGGGTGGACCGTTGATTCAACGGATGTTAGTTCTGGATTTCCCGTAAACGACAGCGACTCCACCGAAACGATGCGCGGCAGTTCTTCTAACGTTTGTAAAAAACGTTCGAGCTGATAATACGACGGCGATTGCACCGTCAACTGAACGGTTACCTTTTTTAAGCCAGCAGGCAGCGTAATGGACGCTTGATTTTGCTGCATGGTGGAAGTAGAAGCGCTTTGCTGTGCTTTCCCATTTTGTTCGGTTGTTTGCGCAGCCGCTTGTTGCGGCGCGTTCATCCCCGCTTCTTCATTAAATGACATATTCGAAATAAAACTATCCGAAACGACTTCCGCTTTTTCTAAATCAAGCAAAAGTTGCTCGACAAGTGGTTTGACCGGCACTCGTTTTTGTAGCTCGACCGCGCTATCGATAATATCTGTTTGTTGCTTTGTTGTTTGTGCTTGCAATGTAGTGACTAATTTTTGTTCATTTGCCACCGTCGTTTTTAATTCCGCCACGCGGAGATGAAGCGGTTTTAACATATAGAAATAAAGAAAAGCAAACAGGGCGCTGACGACAAATACCATCATCAACAATACCATCGCTTCGCGTTTTCCAATTTGAACAGTCATCGTTACTGCTCCTTTTTCTCGTTTAACGCATTTTTATTGACGTGCAGCTCATATTGCGCTAAATAACGCGGCAGCACGTCGCGTTCCTCGGTTTTATTCTCGTTTTGTGCGCTCGCCGTTGTAACGCTTTTAAGTTGCACGTCGGCAATAAACGCAGATGCTTCCAATCGCTTTAAATAATAAGCAGCATCTTCGCTCGTATCAAACTGCACCGTGATTTTCACTGCTCCATCTTCTGTATACGAAAAATTCATAAAAAAGCCGCGCTCCGGCAGCTGTTTTGCTAATTCGCGCAACAACCGCACTGTTTTTAAAGGATATTGCTGCGCCCATTCGACCGTCTTTTTTAGTTCTTGCACTTCGTTTTGCGACTGTACGTTTTGTAGTTTTTGCTGCTCCGCCGCTTCTAGTGCACGCAACTGTTTTAATTGTTGCGTGAGCGCCCCCACTTGCTCGTTTGCTTGCTGCACTGAAAAATAAAAGAACACTCCGCCAGCAAGCATAAGAGCAAACAATAGAAGAAAACTAACGAGCAGCACAATATTTTTCGGTTCTTTTTTTGGCAGTAAGTTAACGTCGATGAGCATGCGTAACTCCCTCTTTTAGTCCAAGTCCCCAAGCTAAATGGTAGCGCGGTTCAACCGCTGAAGCGAACGGCTCGGCTAGCCGTTCGACCGGTATGTCAAACCGCTCTTGCATCGCTCCATGAAGGTTCGATAGTTTTCGGTGATCCCCTGTTAAAAAAATTCTTGTAATTTGTGCATTTCCTTGATGCAGCGAGAAACGGTAAAAGTTCATGACCCGTTCGATTTCTTTATATACGTCCTCAAACGGACGAAACCATTCGTCGCGGTGAACAGGTTCACTCGGCACTTCAAACAACAATTGCCGCATAAACATAGGTACATCGTTAAAGAAGGCGCTGACGTTGACAGCAGATTCATCGATTTGGACGATAAGCAAATGGTCGTCGCGCCGCACTTGGTCAGCAGCATGAAAAAGACGGTAGACGCATAACGGCGAAACGTCGGCGGCGATTGGCCTAAGACCTACTTCTTCTAACAACTCGGCGTAATCGCGCACAATTGGTTCTGGGGCAGCGAACAATAAAATCGCCAGCTTTTCGTTCGTTTTTTCCAATAGCGCATAATCAAACACCGGATGTTCAAACGGCAAATGAATCGTCGTTCCAAGCTCCATAAATAAATAGCCGCGAATTTCATCTTCTTGTAAATCAGCTGGTAATGAAAGGCGGCGAATAACGACGACTGGGTCGGGAACGAGAAAACGAACGCGCCGTTTTTTTAGCTTCCATTCGTCCACACATTCTTCTAAAATCATCGTAACCGTTTCGCGATCCACAATTTTCCCGTCGTGAATAAGCCCTTTTGGCAAATCGCGCTCGCCATGTTTTTGAACCGTAAACGGATCATTCGCTTTTAGTTCGACATAGCGAATGACATGGTCTTTGATGACAACGTTAGCTACTTTATGCCGCGGTTTAAATAAGTTCATCATATTCATATTGTTTCCCTCGTATTAAAAGAAAATCCATTGCTTATACCATTCGATAATCGCTTGTCCAAAAAAGTGGACAGTCAACGTCCCAAGCACAATCGATGGTCCAAACGGCATCGGCTCTTTCCGGCGCACTTTACCAAACATCATGCCGATAAGACCAAATACCGTCCCGTAAACGGTCGAAAAAAAGAACGCTAACAACACCATTTTCCAGCCGAGCACAAAGCCAAGAAGCGCAAATAGTTTAATGTCGCCCCCACCCATGCCGCCTTTGCTTATGACAGCGATACTATACAATAAGAAAAAGCCGACGAAAGCACCAATAAGCGAATCGCTCCATCGAGAAAACGGAATAAAAATGCGTTCGATGATAAAAAAGGCTGCAAACAAAAGCAGCACTCGGTCAGGAATAATCATATAGCGAATATCGGAAACGAAAATAATCATTAATAATGACACGAGCGTCCACGTCACGATCAATTCTTTTGACCATCCCACCAAAAAAGGCGACATCGTAAAAAGAATCGCCGTCATGAGCTCAACCGCTGGATAAAGCGGCGAAATGCGACTACCGCACCCTTTGCACTTCCCGCCTTGCACCACATACGAAAGAACAGGAATAAGCTCCCACGCCGTCAGCGTGCGCTGACAACGTGGGCAATGCGAACGAGGCATCACAATCGACTCCCCCTTCGGCACCCGAAGCCCAACGACATTAAAGAACGAGCCGAGGAGGAGGGATGTAAGAAAAACATAAAATAAAAGCATTTTCAATCACTCTTGTTACGGTTGCGGTTGCGGTGCTGGATTATCGTTAACTTGGCTACGTCCTAAGCTTTCCTCGGCAACTTCTCCCCCGGTGGAAGTTTGAACCCCACGTTTGCTATTAATCAATTTAACACTGTAAGACAACTTATTGTTAGTGTTAGTTATTTTCACATATGATTTATCTTTATCGTATGTTCCATTGTCAGGATCTTTTACTGTTTCTAAATACCCATCGTCTTCCAATTTCTGTAATTTAATGTTTTGACTCTGTCCACTAGCAGGGATTAGGCTTTTATCCGCCGTTACGGCAATTTTTGCAGCATTAATCATTTGTTGAGCGTTCGCTACGTGCGCGTCTTTTTTCGAGTTGTCGATGAGTCCCCCAATACTCGGAATGGCAATCGCGGCGATAATTCCTAAGATGACGATAACGGCGAGCAATTCGATTAATGTTAATCCTCGCTCGTTTTTCAAAAAGCGTTTGAACATATTTTCCTCTCCTTTTATAAGTCTTTTTATCTATCATTTTACATTATCTATCATTTTTTGCAAACAACTTATTGCTGGATGTGGTTAAAAATATCGTACATTGGAACGATAATCGACGTGACGATCGTCCCGACGATACCGGACAAAAGAACGATCATGAGCGGCTCGATCAGCGATTTTAACCGGTCGGTGCCCGCTTCCACTTCTGCTTCGTAAAAGTCAGCGACTTTCGCAAGCATCGCATCAAGAGAGCCTGTCTGTTCGCCAATGGCAATCATTTGCGTCACAAGCGGCGGAAACACCCAATGCTTTTTCATCGGCTCCGTCAATGACTGCCCGCGTTCGAGCGCATCGCGCGCTTGTTTCATCACGCTCGCAATCACTTCGTTTTCAATGACCGCCTCTACAATCGAAAGCGCCTGCAAAATCGGCACCGAACTGGAAAAAAGTGAACTTAACGTCCGCGTCATGCGTGCAAGCGCTGCTTTTTGCATTAGTTTTCCGAAAATCGGCAAGCGCAATAGCGCATAATCGAGGTAATATTTCGTTTGTTTTTGTCTTCGTAGCATCGAAAAAAATACGTATATGCCGATGATAGCGATGATGATTATCCACCAGTACGTCTGCATCCATTTGCTCGCCGATAGCACGAATTTTGTAATCGCCGGAAGCTCCGCGTGAAAATCAGCGAACATCGCGACAAACGTTGGAACAACTTTCACTAACAAAAAGATGACAACAGCAATCGCAATAATGCCGACGGCAATCGGATACGCGAGCGCAGACACGATTTTTTGCCGTGTGCGATGAATTTTTTCAAAATGCTCGGCGAGCCGCTCGAGCGTTTCATCCATGTTTCCTCCCGCTTCCCCCGCCTTCATCATATTAACAAACATCGGGGGAAAAATACGTGGATGCTTCGCCGCTGCGCTTGACAGTGGATTTCCGGCGCGCAAGTCTTCTTCGACATCGATAAGTGCTTTTTGTAGCGCTTTGCTGTCGGTTTGGCTCGCTAAAATGCGCGTCGAATCAACGACAGACACGCCTGCTTTCAATAGCGTCGAAAACTGGCGCAAATAAATGACGAAATCTTGCAGCTTCACAGCGTTACCAAATGTAATTTCTTTCGTTAATAACGTTTGCGGCACTTCTTGCAAATCGACGACTTTAATTCCTTTTTGCCGTAGCTTGACAATCGCCTCCCGCTTTGAAGCGCTTGTAATCGTTCCCGTTTGCCGCTGTCCCTTCATATTTCGCCCTTCGTATTTAAATTGCGGCATTTATTCGCCACGCTCCTCGATAAGATAAGGTTCGGCTACGTCTTTTGAAATAAGCCCTGCCTGCACTAACTCTTTTATGTTCGCCGCAAGCGTGTGCATTCCTAAAGCGCGGCTCGTCTGCATGACGTTGACGATTTGGTGTACTTTTTCGTTGCGAATTAAATTGGCGACGGCAGCGTTATTGACTAAAATTTCTGTCGCTGCGACGCGCCCCGTTTTTTGCACGTTCGGAAATAGGCGTTGCGAAATAATGGCGACGAGAACAGAAGCGAGCTGAATGCGAATTTGCGCTTGCTGTGCTGGCGGAAAGACGTCAATGATTCGGTCAATCGTTGCTGGGGCGCTTGATGTATGAAGTGTCCCTAAGACGAGATGCCCTGTTTCCGCAGCGGTAATCGCTGTATGAATCGTTTCTAAATCGCGCATCTCCCCAACTAAAATCACGTCTGGGTCTTGCCGCAGTGCAGCGCGCAAGCCGTTGGCAAAATTATTTGTGTCAAACCCGACTTCGCGTTGGTCGATAATGCAGCCGCCGTGTTTATGCAAATATTCGATCGGGTCTTCAAGCGTAATAATATGCTTTTTCATCGTTTTATTCATATAGTCGATCATCGCTGCCAACGTTGTCGATTTCCCGCTCCCTGTCGGTCCAGTGACGAGCACAAGCCCTTGTGGCTTTGCGGCGATCTGCTTTAACACTTCTGGAAGCCTTAGTTCGTCAATTGTCGGGATTTTTGTCGGGATGACGCGAATCGCTAGCGAAACGCAAGAACGCTGTTTAAACACGTTGACGCGAAAACGGGAAACGCTAGGGATACTATACGAAAAGTCAATTTCCCCTTGTTCTTCGAATCGCGACCATAACGATGGGGAAGCGATTGCTTTTGCCATCTCTTCCGTATCTTCCGGTCGCAGCGCCTCTTGCCCGTACCGTTTCAACTCTCCATTAATGCGCATAATCGGTGGAATGCCAACTGTCAAATGTACATCGGATGCTTTTAATTCGAAAGCTGCTCGTAAAAGATGATCCAGTTTTTGTTTCATCGCCCTCACCTTTAGCTTAAAATCGCCACTTTCAATACTTCTTCTAGTGTCGTTAATCCTTGCTTCACTTTTAGTAAGCCATCATCGATTAAAAAAATCATTTTGTTTTTAATCGCCAGCTCGCGCAGTTTCGAAAACGGTTCATTGTTTAAAATGACGCGGCGCATGTCATCGGTCATGACAAGCAGTTCATGAAGGGCAATCCGCCCTTTATACCCAGTCATGTTGCACGTCGGACACCCGCGACCACGAATAACTTTTTCAATTTTTATGCCACGCCGCGCGAAAATTTCCATTTCCCGCTTCGTCGGCTCTTGTTCATATTGGCAATCGCGGCAAATGCGGCGCACAAGCCGTTGAGAAACAACACCGGCGAGCGATGTCGCCACTAAAAAAGGTTCAATGCCCATGTCAATTAAGCGCGTCACCGTACTGAGCGCGTCGTTCGTATGCAGCGTACTAAGCACTAGATGCCCCGTTAACGACGCCCGAATCGCCACTTCCGCCGTTTCGCGGTCGCGAATTTCCCCGACCATAATAATATTTGGGTCTTGGCGCAAAATCGAGCGCAATCCTTGTGCAAACGTCAAACCAACATTTGGGTTGACTTGAATTTGGTTAATGCCTTCAAGCTGATATTCCACTGGGTCTTCAATCGTAATAATATTGACCTCTTCACTATTTAGCCGGTTCAGCGCAGCATAAAGCGTGGACGATTTCCCTGACCCAGTTGGCCCGGTAATGAGCACAATTCCAGTCGGTCGCTCAATCAACTCAATAAATCGCTGTAAGTTGAGTTTATTAAACCCGAGCTTTTGAATGTCGTTAAGCGCTGCCCCTAAATCAAGAACGCGCATGACAATTTTTTCGCCATACACAGTCGGCAACGTCGACACGCGCAAATCGACCGGATGGAAGTCTATATTCATTTTAATCCGGCCGTCTTGCGGAACGCGATGCTCGGTTATATCCATATTTGCTAAAATTTTAATTCTAGCGGTTAACACGCTTTGCATATGTTTCGGCAGCGCCCGATCCGTCCGCAACACCCCATCCACCCGATAGCGAATTAATACTTTCGTTTCTTGCGGGTCGATATGGATATCGCTCGCCCGCTGTTCAATTGCCAGCTGCAATATTTGATTAACAAGCCGGACAATTGGCGAGTCTTCTTCCGTTATTCGCTCTTCTTCGACCGTTTCTTGCGTCGGTGTCATCCGCAAAAAATCTTCCATCGATTCATCGATGTCGTAATATTTATTAATTGCTCGTAAAATATCGTCTTTCGAGGCGATCGCCGTTTCAATATGAAAGCCAGTCGAAAGCCGCAAGTCGTCAATGACGAAAAAATCCATCGGGTCGGCCATCGCAACAAGCAGTCGGTCGCCTTCTGCCCTAAGGGGCATGACCATATTCCGTTTCGCAAATTCTTTCGGAACTAAATTTGTCAATTTCGGGTCAATCGGATAACGGTATAAGCTGACGTGTGGGATACCGAGCTGAAATTCCAATACTTCAATTAACTGCTGTTCGGTAATGTAGCCGCGCTGCAAAAGCGCGTCGCCAAGCTTTTGCCCAGGCGCTTTTTGCTGGAGTGCTTCTTGTAGCTGCGCTTCTGTTATTAGCCCTGCTTCTACTAATAAATCGCCTAACCGTTTCCGTTCTTGTCTTTTCGTCATCCTCATCCCTACTTTTCGTACTGGTCGCTTTCATTTGGCTGTTCTTCTTGTGTTGGTGTTTTCGTTTGTTCGTTGCTTTGCGCTTTGTCGGACGAAGGAGTTTCTGTCTCGTTCGTTGGAGTCGTCCCGAGTTCTAACCCGCGCACTTCTATCGCATGCACTGGCGGATAAAAATCTTCGGAAATGACTTCTGTTTTAATCAACTGTTTGCTTTCATCATATGTTTCCTTTTTCACTTTTACAAGCATTCCTTGACGTCCGGCTGCTTTCACGTATCGTTCCCCTGGCTTCAACGACGGGTTGTATTGCACGACCGTTTTTGGCGGGAAGTACTCTACTTCTCCCGTTTTGATAACATATTGATACGTAAACGGCAAACCATAAAGCGTCACACGAAAGCCAGTGCCAACCGTTTGAAATTGTAGCGTATATGCCGTCGTATTCGGGTTATACACACGCAAATCGCTTATGTTCCCATCGACTTTTGCTTCATAACCAAGTGGAATCCCGTCTGGCAAGCTGCGGCTCGTATGACGTTCGACAATGGTAAAATTTGTCAGCAACACCGCTTGATATACAGCGGACGCGATAGTGCTCATCGCTAACGAAGACATCCCTTTTACATATGCCGCAAGCGAAAAGACTGTTTTCCCTTTGATTTCAATCGATGGGTGATTGTCGACCCATGCGATAACCTCTGCTTTCTGTTCTCCTAAATTGGTGATACTCCCTACGCTTACCGCTATTTTTTCCGTCGTTTGTTGTCCAATATAACGCGCAAGGTCGAACGGCTCGCGATTTCGCTGCAATAGCGCAGCGCTTTTCGTGATGTCATTCACTAACTTATCAAGCTGAAGCGATGAAGCAAGCGCTGGTGTAGCAAGCTGTGCAGCAAGCGTAGAAACGGCTTCTTTATCTAATTGCACAACAAGCTGGGACGGACGTCCGTCGACAGCTTGTTGTATGCTTTGTTCCACGCGAAATGAAAACAGCCGCGTCGGAATTGCTACTGTTTTTTCTTGATAGGCAAGCGCGAGTTGGGCGGACGCTTTCCATTCGTTCACTTTCGCTCGTACTTTTTGCACCGCTTCTTCTTTTGATAGCGAGGCAATAGAAATCGATCCGATCATCGTCCCAGCGGCAAAACCCGTTTCATCAGCAACCACTGATTTATAAATGGCGGGACCGATTTGGGAAACGCTTATAAGATAGGTGGTACAAAGAGCAATGACAAAAAATAGTTTTGCTGCCGCGACTGGCCGCACAACGAAAATCCCCCTTCTATGCATCGACATTCATCGATACATCAATAATGACACTTGGCCCCGCTTCTTGTGCCTTGACAATATCATCGACCGTTAATATCGTCCCCGCTGCAATGAGGACGTTGCCGTTTCCATCGACAATATCTTTCATCACACGTTTTCCTTGCAAAATTTCAATCTGCTTTTCCCGCAACGCCTGAAGCGCATCGTTTTCTTTCACGGCTGGTATTTCCACTGTTTTTTCTGTCGTTGCTAGCACTTCATCCAATGATTCATTTTTTCCAAGCAGTTCCACTTCCTCAACAAGTGCAGAAGCCGCGTTTTCATTCACAATTAAAATATCTTTACCATAGGTGAGCACAAATTCCGCAGGTAGCGCTGCTTGGCGGTCAGAAGTAGTAAGCTCGACACCGATAATTTCCCCTGTTTCTTCATCGACAAAAAATTCCGTGACTTCGCCAAGCAACTGCCCTTTTCGTGTCATCGCTTTCGTGTTTTTAATGCGAATTTGTTTATTAACAAGCTGGTTTGCAATCGGAATTTCTGCTAAATCAATGACGGCGCTATGGTCGTCTACCGTCACGGCAAATTCTCCGATGCCGACGACTTTTTTAAACGGAATCGCTTTTAAACTAAATTGAACATCCTCTTGTTCGATCGTTAAAAAGTCTACCGATCCTTTTTCTGGATTAATGACTAACGTTTTGACTGTTCCGATTTGCACCCCATCGGAAATACTGATGATTGGAAGTCCTACCATTTGTGCACTACGTTTCATCTCCACCACACCTGTTCATTATTTTTCGATATGAGAAAGAAATTGAATTTCTTCTAGTAACACTGGATATTGGGAAAATCTCTCCTGCAAATGAATAAGCCACGAGGAAAGCTTATCATATTCTTTTTCGAAAAGATAGTGTTCGATTAACATCCTAGCAAATACATAATAATCATGGTCGGATAATGACGGCTGCATACATTGAAGCAGACGCTGCTCATATTCGTTTTTGCCAACGAATTGGCGAGTAAAGCGAAGTTCATCGATAATCATCTGCATCAATTCGCTAGACATCGAGACAATATTTGAAGACATAGGCGATTGTTCGATCGGTTCGTCAGCTTCGAGCAATTCGTCCAACGATTCTGAAGGAACGATTTCTTCTTCAAAG
The DNA here is from genome assembly GCF_023512315.1 of Anoxybacillus sp. Classification (GTDB taxonomy): domain Bacteria; phylum Bacillota; class Bacilli; order Bacillales; family Anoxybacillaceae; genus Anoxybacteroides. The sequence goes on along the minus strand of NZ_JAILZV010000019.1, from coordinate 9,290 downwards.
CGATCGTCAAGTTTCGGTTCTAGAAGAATGGTTTCTTCCATCGAATTACCCGATGTTCGTTTCAATGCTTCCTCTTCCAAAAGGTCGTCCAGTTCTAGTGGAAGAATCGTTTCTTCTAGAGAATCTCCCGCTGCTCGTTCAAATGCCTCTTCTTCTTCCAAAAAATCGTCTGGTTCTAGTGGAAGAGTCGTTTCTTCTAGCGAATTGTCCGGTGTTCGCTCGAATTTTTCTTCTTCGAAAAGGTCATCAAGACGTTCGTTTTCTTCTAACCACTCAAACGTTTCGTCGCTCTCTACATCATTAACTGCTACCGGTTTTGTCAGTGTTTCGTATTCTTCTAACGAAAGCGGCGGTAAATAATCTTCTTCTGTCCATGCGGCGACTAAATCTTTTTCTTCTTCTGCCGGATTCGTTTCAAGTACATCTTCCGCTAGCCAATCACCTAGTTCAGCATCATCACGCGCTTCACTATCCGACTCTTCTAATGGTGCATCGTCTACTTCGATATTTAATGGCTCATCCGAAAGATTGGGGAACGACGGCGCTAGCTGCTGTTTTGTATCTAATGCTTCCATAACCATTGCTTCTTCTTCCGCGGCGAACAAATCATCCTCTTCTTCCGCGATTGCATATAGCACATGGCCAAACCGCCGGTCTAATACGTACGTAATGGCAATCGCCATTAGCAATAATAACAAACTTAACTGCCAAAATGGAAAAACAGCAGATGCCGTAACCGCAAGGAGCGACAGCAACAACGAAACAAGAAGTGCTGCTATTTTGCCGCGCCGACTTAAACCAAGCGGCAACATAAACAACAGTGGAATAGCGACGACAAACGCAAGCAATATAAATAAAACCGGTTTCAATGTTTCACCCCGTTTCCAAACACATATAAGACAATTTTCGTAAAAATAAAACAATACTCGACTCTAACATATTGTATAATAAAGTTACATATTTTGAAAGAAGGTATGTAAAATGGAGAAAAAGAAATTTACTGTACTCCACCCTTCACGAGGCTTTACGCTAATTGAAGTGCTAGCGTCGATTGTTATTTTGTCGACCGTCGCGGCCGGAATTTTTCTTTTTTTTACAAATGCGATGAAATATACGACATATAACCAAGGGAAAACGGTGGCGGTCAATGTGGCGCGCGGAGTGTTGGCGTATATGGAACGGCTTGATTTTACAGCGCTACAACAATACGCCCAAACAGACATGGCAACGACAAACAAGCCATATACAGAAATTAATGCGTCCAACTGTCGCTCTTCGTTGTTTGAAAGCGAACAAGTATGCCAAGCGATTCTTCGTCCGACCATTAACAACGTCGTATACGACGAAACACGGCTTCATGTGTTTGTCGTTCCTTATAACGATGTCGTCCAATGGGACAACTTCATTCAATCGCCGCCAGCGGAACTCCCCGCGTCGCTAAAAAAGAAACTAACAGAGGAAACAATTGCAAATTCCGATGTAAACTTACAAAAATATTTACTGAAAGTATACGTCATCGTGCGCTGGGGAGACGACAACGACAAAGCAGCGTGGCTAGAAGGAGTGATCGCTAATGAAGCGATTCGTTAACAATGAAAAAGGATTGACCTTATTAGAGTTGCTTGCGGCGGTGACGATTTCGTTTCTTATCATCGGGGTGATGTACAACGTGTTTATGAGCGGGATAAAAACGTATCAGCGCATCGGCATCGAAAATGAGCTGCGCAGTGAGGCGGACTATATGATGACGATTGTCTTCAACCGCTTATATGAGTTCGCACCAGATGGGATCGATACAACCACGACGACCAATACGCAGCTCGTCTTTGTGAACAATAAACAAAAAACGATTGATACGAGGGTAGGGCTTGTCGAAGAGCAAGAAACAGAAACAAAATCGTTTTCGCTCGCATTACAAAACGATCAGCTTCTAATTGATGGGCAACCGATTAGTTCGGATCGCCTGCGAATTATTTCGAATCAATCGAAACTCTCGTATACGTGCGTACGCCAAGAAGGGAACATATGCCGGAGCGGTGTGGTGACGATGGTGCTGGCTGTTGAAGACAGTACTCACGATTCGCCAAGTAGCCCGCTTTATATTCGACCGTTTACGTTAAAAACGGAATTTGGGTTTTAAAGGAAGTGCAAAAGATGAACGAAAAAGGGTATAGCCTTGTGTTAACATTGCTCATTATCACGATTTTTTTCATGCTTGGTTTGACGATTTTATCCGTCAGCCTCTATCAAGCAAAATTTACGCAAACACGTGTTGAAGACGTGACGTCGCTACACGAAGCGACGAAAGCAATTGAAGAAACGATTGCCGAAATGAAGGTAAAAGTAGAAAATTTAGAACTATCCACCCCGCTTCAGTTAGACACCGATCTCGGCAATAGTGAAACAGGGTTTATAAAGCAACTAATTGATCGGTATGGGGTAAATATTCAAGACGTCACATTAGACAACAATATTGACCGAACGAAGCTGTTTACGCGCGTCTATCTCCTTTCCAAACCGTACGGAACAAAAACTGTTTCGCGGAAAATTATTATTACAAACACGCCTAGTTTTTTGAAATATGCGGTTGGGTCACGAAAAGACGTGACATTGAACGGCGGGGCGTATATCGATGGAAACATATATGCAGGCAGCGATTTTTATTTGACGAATATGGCGAACTATATTTACAATTCATTAAAATACAGCAAACAAACGTCGTTTCCATCGACAAGCAAGACGAGCATTTTATTTCTGAACGGAAATCGTTATGTATGTGATCACGAAAATGGTGCAAAAGCATGTTACGATTTGTCTAGTTCTGACTTTATCAAAAACGAAATAAATTTTATCATAAATCCTTCTACTTTACCGTTCCAATATACGGGTTCGGTCGTTCAAAAAGAACAAGAAGAATTTATTGATGTCAACTTTGACTTTACGTTGAAAGATAAATTGCTAAGTGCAGCGGGGATTAATGCGTTTAACTTAAACGATCAAGACCAATACAAATCGCTTATACAGTTAGACATTCCTAATTTAGTAACGTCACTAAAAGGGGCATTTGCTGTTATTCACGATATTCAAGACTTACCAACCGCGATAAATAGCGGCAAATCCATTTTGCTTGAAGGGTACACGTCGCCTTATCTTGACTTAACTTCCTTAAATTTAAATGATGACCAATGGCTTATTGTGAACGGAAACGTATTTTTAGAAAATAGCGGAACAACCCCGCTTAACTTAAAAGGAAATATCATCATTTTAGGAAACTTAGATATTCGCGGCAACGTCGCCTTTGATGCAACCATTTATGTGTATGGAAACACGTCAATTTATAACGCTATCATTTCCGGGCTAAACGGCAAAGAAGTAGTTGTGTTGACAAAAGGAGAATTGCAAATTGCACGCATTAACGAATTTCAAAATAACTTCTCCTTGGCCACTCCAAATTTAAAAGGGTTTTTTTACACTGATTCAAATGCCATTGTTTATGCAGTCGGTTCCTATATTAATATTCAAGGTGGATTATTTGCAAATGGAACCGAACAACTTATTCCTGATACAGACTCGACCGGTCTTGTCATTAACGCATACCGTGGGGCAACAGGAGATACAGGGACAAATATTTCCTTTACTCCGCCACTATTGCCTGAAGAACAGCAAGCCGAACAAGCTCGTTTTGTCGTCAAACATGATATGAATGTATTCATTAATCGTGGGCTTGGGTTGCCGTTAGTAAAAAAATTAGCATTAATCCCAGATAAATTACAAATAAAATAGGAGCTCGATTTACCGAGCTCCTTTCTGTTTTAACTGGTGAATAATTGATTCGTGCTTCCAATATTGTGCAAGCGATAAAGCGGTATTCCCTGTCTTATCTTTCACGTTTACATCTGCGCCGTGTCGGAGAAGGAGAGAAACAAGATTGTCGTATCCATACTCAGCAGCCGTCATTAACGCTGTTTTGCCAATCGTTGTTTTCATGTTTACATTTGCGCCTGCTTGTAATAAAAATTGCACCGTTGCCACTTGATTCCCTTCTACCGCTTTCGATAAAGCCGTTTCCCCCTTGTCATCCGCACGATTTATATCCGCCCCATGCGTATGCAAAAATTTCACAATTTCCGTTTGACCAAACTGGGCAGCTTTCATCAATGGGGTAGTCCCCTTTTTATTCGTCGCATTCACGTCCGCTCCACGTTCCACAAGTAAACGGACAAGTTCTATATCCCCGCTGTCAATAGCATAATGAAGCGGTGTATTGCCGTCTTTATCGCGTTCTTTCACTGTTTGTTTGTTCATCATTTGCTTTACGATTTCTTTGTTCGTCTCCTCTGATTGCGGCAGCACAGATGCAATTGTAAAACTGAGCGGAGGAAGCGGCATATACGCCGACTTCGCTCCTGCTCTTAACAGTTCGACAATGATTTTTTTATGTTTCGTTTTCATTGCGATATCTAGCGGCGTTCCATTCTTTGTTTGAAAATTTATCTCTTTTTCTGTTTCGATATAATCCCGAACGGCAGATAAGTCGCCTTCTTGAATGGCTTGAATAAATTGTTCGTGTTTCTCTTGTTTTGTTTGGAAACAACCGCTTAAGAAAAGCAATGCAATCATGGCAATGGCGATTTTTTTCATAGCTGCATCACATCCTTATTTAGTACAGCCAGCCGTTTTTGTTACTGCCTTTAGATGGATTTGTTGCATTTTCCACTACTTTAATCGTCGTTGTTGCCGTCCATTTTTTCATATTTTCATCGATTAACTGGACAGTAAGAAGTGTTTCGCCTAATCGTTTGGCAGTCACTTCCCCGCTAGCATCAACAACCGCATAATAACTGTTTTCTACACTAAATTGATAGCTTGTGATTTTCGTTGTTGCATTTGCCGGTGTTTTCGTTATATACGACAATATATTAACCGTTTTTCCTTTTTCAACAGTCAATGTTTGCGGGAGCGAAATGCCTAAAAGCGGTGAGCCAACTTCGATGATGGCAGTTGCTTTTACCCCGTTGTGCGCGGTTGCAGTAATCGTTGCTGTTCCTGTGCTAATCCCCGTCACTTTTCCGTTCGCATCAACTGTCGCTATGTTTGGATTATTAGAGCTCCATTGTACATTTTTATACGTAGCGTTTGTTGGGACAACCGATGCAGACAAAGTAATCGCATCTCCAATATTGATTTTCGCTGTTGTCGGTGAAACGACTACAGCAGTTACCGGGATTGCCTGGACGATCACATTCACTGTTTTCTCAATGATTTCGTCATTCGCATTAAAAGTAGTGACTTTTAACGTTGTAGTCCCTTCTTTTAATCCTGTAATCGTTCCATTTATTTGATCAATTTGCGCATAAAGTGAATTACCGATTGAATAGGACACACTGTCTTTTGCATCAGACGGTGAAACGGTAATCGGTATCGCTTTTGTTTCACCAACGTTTACAGCAAAGTCACTAATCGATATCGAATCGACAGGGATGCGGACAATTGCTTTTGTTTTCGCTATTTGTTCGTTGCCAAATACGTCTTTTACTTTGACCGTCACTTCTGCGCTTCCTTTATTAACGGCAGTTAAAACACCGTTTTGGTCAATGGAAACGATAGATCCATTACTGCTCTCACTCCATTGAATAGACGAGATCGTCGCATTTTGTGGCAATACATTCAGCACCAAATTTAAATTTTTTGGTACGCCGCGATTGACAAATACAGTGTCTGGAAGCGACACATTTGTAATTTGATAGTCTGCGACAAACCGTAGCGGATTAAACGACAGATTTACTGTTTGACTGTTTAAGTCTTTGTAGGAAAGTGTTGCCTGATTCAATGCGAATTCGCCTTTTTGTTTCGCTGCGACTTGAATGGTAAAGGTTTGTGGGTTCGCTGTATATACTGTCCCTACTTTCGTAAATGAAATATCTGGTAATGTCCCTTTAATCGTATATCCTTGATCTACCGTTCCTTGCTTTGTAAATCCAGTAGGCAACGAAATAACTTCTACCCCTTTTGGCAATGTTTCTTGAAATTGAATGTCCGTGACATTTAACGGCAAATTGCTAGTCAACGATACTTGTTTCGGACTAAGAGTATATTGAATCGCCACTCCATTATCTACTGGCACAAGTGTTGATGTTAACGTCCGGCTTACTTCAATGTTTGCAGATATTTTTTCAATCGTTACTTGAAATTCTTTTGTCACTTTCGCTCCTTTTGGATCTGTTGCTTCGATTTTGATCGTTGCTACCCCGCCATTTGGCATATTGTGCGGGATAGAACGAATAATCGTCGTTCCGTTTGGCACGTTACTTTGAGAGTAGACTTCTGTTCCGTTTAGCCACACTTTCGTTGAAAACGTACGATCGGTTAAATCCAAGTCCTCTACTTTATAAGAAAGTTCAATATTTTGGTTGCTCGGAATGCTACTAGTGCTGTTCGGTGTAAATACCGTCAGCTGTGGGGCATGGTTTGACCCGAGAAACGCTCGATACATTGTATTGACAAACAGTTTTTGTTCGTCATCCGGGAAAGCAGCGGATGTCCCGACATGTCCTGTTCCAGAATAGGTTACATTTCCTTCCGAATACGTATAATAATGGTTCCAACTGTCATATACATCACGCGGCGAGCCGTAAATGTTATACCATGGAATGACCGATTCGTCTTCTAGATCGAGCGTATAGTATTGGTTATGGGTAGTCGCGACTGTAATACTATTCCCCAATGTGAACGGATAGTCTGTCATTAATCCACTATTGACTTTTGTTGTACTCGTTGACGTATACGGCGCCCCATTTCCTAGATCCGTTTGCGGCTTAATTTGCCCTACAATCGAACCAAACTCATTCACCCATACGTTATTGCTGCCGAACATAATATCGTGAGTGAACATCACACTTTGGCCAGTCCCGATAAAATTTTTCACCGATTGAACAGCGTTCGCATTTAAATTCACTGGGTTACTACACCCATTGTAACAATCGGCAAAACCAAAAATAATCATGTCGTATTTCCCGTTAATCAACTCGTGCGAATAGTTCGGTTCGTATACTTTACTTTTTTGGAAGTTATCAAGCGTTGTTACGTCAATCGAAATGTCATACTCATTTGTTCTTTTCAAATAAGTCGGATTCATGTTTTTGCTGTTAAGAAGCGAACTGGCATCCTCTCCACGACGAATTTGCAATACGTTAATTTTTGGAACAACGTCCTGAAACTTCACATATCCTTTTTCATAATCTTTTAATGCGGTCGATTCGTCGACGACTTCCACCTTCCAATAGCGAACACCCGAAAAACCAGCTGGGAACGTATACGAAATCGTTCCGGTGTCTCCTTGCGCTTGCTTAGAGGCAACAATTTCCTCACTCGTATATTTGTCATTAAAATCCGCATCAATATACAAGTTCACCGTTAATAGTTTATTAGCAAAATCTTTATAGTTCGTAATTTGATACGCAAATGTCATTGTGTCGCCCTTTTTAAATACTTGCGTAGAAGATGGCACGCTCGTTAAATCAACACGCGGGCGCTTGCTTCCTAAATAGTTTAATAGATTCGTCTTTGATGTAAAGAAAATGACGTTACTAACCGGTTTTGTTTTATATGGAGAAAACTGTTGGTATAATTTGCTTGTTGTATATTTTAGCACGTCTTGATGTAAAAATACGGGAAGTCCTTTATCAATATAAAATTGTTTAATTTGCTGGGCGCGTAAATTTGTAATATCATTCATCACGTTTGTTGTATCATGTGCTGCTGCTCGCTGTGAAGAGCTAGAACTAGGTGATGAGTTAACTGGGGCTGGGCTATAGTCTCCGGTTGAAATAACAATTGCGTCATATTTCCCATCAAGCTCATCACGTAAAGCAACAAAACGTTTCATCGTCATTGTCGTAATTCGCACATCTGAACGGGTACCTATCTCTTGCTGCAATGGCGTTGGGGAAGATAATTTACTGACAATTTCCAACACTTCATACACGATTTGGGTAGTGGCAGCATGCCCAACCGGAATAGTCGGAAAAAATGGAATAAGCAACAGCACTGACAAAAGTATGGAAAGTGTTTTCCTCACTTTCTCCCCTCCTTCCAATGTCCTATTTTCTTCTATTATACCAGCAAGCGTGCGTATAGAGATATTAATTTTTCAAAAATTTCCGCACATCTGAAATGAAGTAAAGCGAGCCGGTGATTAAGAAAAGGTCGCGATCGTTTTGGCTGTTTTTCGCGTCGGTCAGCCATTGCTTCCAGTCGTCACAGCACGCTTTTCTCGGATGTTCACATAGTTCTTCCAGCTGCTTGGCGGTCGCCGCGCGCGGGAAATCGAACGACGTAAACGTGATTGTTTTCGCGATACGAGCAAGCTGTGGAATCATTTTATCAAGTGGCTTATCGGCTAATGCCGCAACAAGCAAATGAACGTCGCGGTCCGGATAGTGCGTTTTGACCGTTTCGACTAAACTTTCGACGCCTGCTTCGTTATGCGCCCCGTCAATAATCATCGTCGGTTTGTTCGACAACGTTTCAAACCGTCCGAGCCACTTCGCTTTCGCTAGTCCGTTTCGTAACGCCTCTTCTTCGATGATAAACGAATAATACACTCTTAAATAATCGGCTGCCATCACCGCTAATGCCGCATTTTTTATTTGGTGCGCGCCGAGCATCGAAATCGTCAAGTCCGGATAGTTTGCAAACATTGTCTGAACAGAAAACTGTTCGCCATGTTCAAATGAAACGATGTCGCTCGCAACAAAATCGTTGCCTAATACGTACGTTTTGGCTTTCTGTTGCGCTGCTTTTTCTTGAATAACATAAAGCGCTTCTTCTTGCTCGATTCCAGTAATGACCGGAACGCCGGATTTAATAATGCCCGCTTTTTCAAAAGCGATTGCTGAAAGTGTTTCCCCTAATATATTCATATGATCGTAGCTCACATTTGTAATCACTGATAAAAGCGGATAAATAACGTTCGTTGAGTCCAACCGTCCACCAAGCCCCGCTTCAATAATGACGATATCTTGCACGTTCATTTTTCCGAAATAGTAAAACATCATCGCCGTAATGACTTCAAACTCCGTCGGTCCACCGAGTTCCGATTGTTCTAATTCTTCGGTTAGCGGCTGAATGACGTTCACAAGCTGCACGATTTCGTCATCAGAAATCGGCACGCCGTTTATGCTAATGCGTTCATTAAACTGTTCCACATACGGGGAAGTGAATGTCCCTACTGAATATCCTGCTTCTTGTAAAATATGACGCAAAAAGCAAACAGTCGACCCTTTGCCGTT
>NZ_JAILZV010000188.1 GCF_023512315.1 Anoxybacillus sp. | reverse complement strand
CCGTCCAAGTTCGGTGCGAACGATAGAAAAAATAAATTCGTCCATTTTTGATTCCGCATTTTCTAACGTACGGGCGTTTTGAATCATTTCTTTCGGATTGGTAATTTCCCAAATGGCGTAATGATTGACGAGAATACGCTTTTTATCTTTTGTGTTAATTTCCGCTTCCGCGACATCGTAAAAAATTTGCGCTTTCGGCAGCGATGTCACGGTTTGAATGAATGGAATTTTAAAACGTAACCCTGGTGTTTGCTCGATCCGAACAATTTCCCCAAACTGGCGAACGACTTTATATTCATTTTCGTGAACGATATAGACGTTTGTTAAAACGATAATAAGCAAAAGAAGTCCGATGCCGCCGCCGATAATCAACCGGAACCATCTGGTCGGTAGTTTCTTTTTCAATGGGATGACGGTTTGATCGTCTTGGAAGGTTGTCATTCGTTTCCACTTCCTTTCTCTGTCTTTTTCTCTGTCGTTTGTTTTTCGATCGGTTGGATCGGCAAATATTTTAACGTGTTGCCATCGTCGTTCATAATGTAAATGTGCGTGTAAGGAAGCACTTGTTCAAGCGTTTCAAGCATTAGTCGTTGTTTTGTAATGTCTTTTGCGTTTTTGTATTCTTCATATAATGCATTAAATTTCGCGACATCTCCACGTGCTTTTTCGATGCGTGCGACTTTATCTGCTTCTGCTTGAGAGAGTAGGGCATCTTTTTCTCCTTCTGCTTCTTTTGTTCGTTTGTTTCGATATTTATTTGCTTCGTTAATTTTTGTATTCATCGTTTCTCGTGCATCGGTCACGTTGGTGAACGCTTTGCGTACATTGTCATTTGGCAAATCAACGTCTTGCAGTTTTACCGCCAAGACCGAAATACCAATATCATATTTTTTCATTAATGAGGTTAACGACTCGCGCACATCAGCTTCAATTTTTGCCTTTCCTGACGTTAACGCATCATCGATTTTCGAACTACCGATGACGCTGCGTAAAGAAGCAGATGTTGCGTTGTATAAAATTTGTTCCGGTTCGTATGCGCGATAAAGAAATTTGGCAGGGTCGGTAATTTTCCACTGCACGACCATATCGGCGAGCACAATATTTTCATCGCCTGTAATCATTTTCGTGTCTCCTTTATTGGTGGCGACTACTTTTCCGTTTTCTTCTTTATAGCCAAACTGTAGACTGAACGTTTCGCGCGATAACGTTTCTACCGTTTGAATCGGCCATGGTAGTTTAAAATGTAGTCCTGGTGTGCTTACTTCTTCGTCAATTTTACCAAATGTTAAAATAACGGCTTGTTCGGACTCATCGACGGTATACCATGACGTTAATGCAGCGACAAGAAGAAAAGCGCCGGCAACCGTACCAACGATGATTCCTGGAAGGGAACGTTTCCCCATACAATCCCGCCTTTCGTTGTTATTTATATGTATATACGGGAAAAAAAGAAAAAGGTTTCATCATCTTTGGGGAGGAGACCACCACTTCAACGACGAAAGGGAGGAAGAGGGGGAATCGCTTTTTTAGTAGATTTTCTGGAAAAAACAACAAGCAACGGACGTCGGTGGTGAGTGTCCACCAGCGCTCGTGCTTGTTGTTTTTAGGTTTGGACATATAACGGTCAATCGTGGCGGAAGATCATTGTTTTACAACATTTGTCGAGACAAATTTCCTTCTTTAGCTAACTAAAGAAATCTACGAATATCTTGGATTTTAGCAAGATGCTGCCCTTCATGGAAAATCGTTCGCACTAACACTTGAGCGATCGTGTACATGCCGGATTCGGTCGGCGCGAATTGTTCTTCGAGGCGTTCCCCGTACCACTCGCGTATTTTCTTTGGCTGTTCTGCCAATAACTCCTTTAATACAGACAGCGACGGAGGTTGTGTTTTCCATGCGGCCGGGCTAGTTCCGAAACCAAACCAGTCGCGAAACCCTTCCGGAAACAGAATTGGTTCTTTCGTTACATGCTGAATCCAAAGATATTGGTCTAAATAGACGTGCCCAAGATTCCAACGAATATTGTTGCTAAATCCTTTCGGAACGATGTCCGCTTCTTCTTCGCTGAGTCCGTCCAATACTCGAAGCAACTCCCTACGGTAGTCTTCTAGCTGCTGAAACAGAACTTCATGTCGTTTTTCCATTTTCCACCTCGTTTGTTTGTATAGATACTTACATTCTACAGGAAAGGATTTCTTTTTCCTATGGGTATGATAAGTTAATCAACGCACGTGCTTTTCGACAACTCTGCTTTTTTGAACGGATGGCTTGCTAGAGACGTATACCCCGAATAAAATCAACAGCAATCCAATCATCAAATGGTTAGTAATGGCTTCTTTCAATAAAACATGCCCCCATATCATCGCAGTGGCTGGAATGAAATAAGTGACCGTCGTCGCAAATTCCGGGCTTCCTTCTTTCATTAAATAATAATATAGAAGATGGGCAATGCCGGAACCGAAGCAGCCAAGCCCAATGATGGATAAAACAATATGGTAGTTCCAGTCAGAAGGCAGCGGCATGGAATGCGTAGCAAAAGAACCAATCAGTCCAATCCCAGCTCCGACGATTAACGTACATGTTGTAACAAAAAGAACACCAACATGAGCGACGTATTTTTTCATGTATTGCGAAGCAAATCCATAACAAATCGTTGCGAGGCACATCGTTCCGATGCCGATAAAACTTTGTGTCCATAGCACGCTGAATCGAAATTCAACAAGCACTAATATACCGATAAACCCAATAATAATTCCTACCCATTGTTTTTTCGTTACCTGTTTAGAAAAAAAGAGAAAGCCGATAAGCCCTGAACAAATAGGCGTAAGGGCATTAATCACCGCCGCTGTATTGCTTGTAATTTGTGTTTCGCTTAACGCAATCAGCCCCCAAGGCAGCCCAGCATTAAATATCCCGACAATAATTAAGGACAGCCAAGGGATTGGCTGAGTCATCTGCTTTCTTTTCGCCCATAAAAAAGGCATTAATAACATCGCCCCTGCTAGGCATCTAAGAAAAACCGTTCCCCATACGCCAGCGGATTCCGTCAACCATTTGATAAATACAAAAGATAACCCCCAGATAAAACTTAAACCGATGAGTGCGCTATATAACTTCATCCCAATTCCTCCCGTTAAGACAAATCTACTATCATTATCCTTCCATCAAACAATTTTGTCTTTTTGTTTTTTGCTATGTAATTTGCTTATGAATGATTAGCTCGCGAACGATATTCCGTCGGGGTGCATCCGACCATTTTTCGAAAAACGGAGGAAAAATGAGCAGAATTTCTAAAGCCTACCTCAAGTGCAATATGAATGAGAGGGAGGGTTGTTTCTACCATTCGCTTTTTGGCAACTTCCACCCGTTGTTGCAATACAAATTGGTGTGGGGACATCCCCGTTTCCGCTTTAAACATTTTGTGCAAGTAAAAAGGGCTAACGTATAATTCCTTCGCTAATTGCCTAAGCGGAATCGCTTCTGTCAAACGTTCGGAAAGAAATTGCTTCGCTTTGTTTACAACCATTTCTTTTGTGGCCGCATGATGCAATAAATCTGGCCGACATCTTTTGCAAGGACGAAAGCCTTCCGCGAGAGGTTCTTTCGGATTGTAAAAAATTTTTACGTTTTCACGTTTTGGAGTTTTGGAGCGGCAAGACGGTCGACAAAAAATTTTCGTGGTCGTCACACCGTAAAAGAAAATACTATCATAGTCTTGATTACATGCCACAATCGCATGCCAAAATTCCTCTTTCATAACCTTTCCCCTTTCTTTCCCTATCTTACCATAGAAATAAGCGTGCAAGCCGGCTAAAAAATTGAAAAGCAAGATTGTATAACATCGTACATCGACGCTATAGTAAAATAAAGTATGTCTACGACGCGAAAATTAGTTGTAAACAAGTGAAAGGGGGCACGAAACGATGGGGAAGTTTTCGCGCAATATTTAGCAAGTATCGACAATGTTGACCATCGCAATCGAACAGAGGAAATTTTACGATGGGTTTGTGATACATTTCCACAGTTAAAACCGCAAATGAAGTGGAATACGCCCATGTTTACCGATCACGGGACATTTATCATCGGCTTTTCTACAGCCAAACACCATGTGAGTGTGTCACCTGAAGAAGCATGCATGGCTCATTTTGCTGATGAAATTGCCCAAGCTGGTTATAGCGCGACGAAAGGATTATTTCGCATCCCATGGGATAAGCCAGTAAATTATGAATTGCTAGAGAAAATGATTGCTTTTAATATCGAAGAGAAAGCGGATTGTACAAGTTTTTGGCGAAAGTAGAAAACGCTCGAACACATACACAGTACCTATTGGCGAGAGAGAATGAAGAGAGGAATGGAAATGGCCTACGCTGTTGATTGTGAACTACCCACCGCTTAGCTAACGCTTGGCGATCGCTGTTTCTCGCTCTTTTTTCTTTCATCAAAATTTGCAAAGTAATGTTGTCCGGCTGGTTTGAAATATTGCTTTATGTTATAATTGTTATAACAAAGAGGTGAGACATATGTTACATGCAGATCGGAAAGTGTTGAAAATCGGAAACTCACTAGGAGTTACTTTTCCTATTGAATTTCTCCAAAAACTTGATATTCATCAAGGAGACGAAATACAGATGGAGCTTGAAAATAACCAAATTGCACGAGTGTTGATTATCCATTATTTTACTAAAAAACATAGAATCATTTGACTGAACACAAGCTTTTCTGCCTCTTCCCTCGAACAAGAACGCCGGCGGGAAAATGTCATTTGCCCGCAAAGCGTTCATTGTTCGAGGAGGGCATGCGTACAGCATGCCCAGTCGCAAGCGAACCGCTTGCCGACTACGGCAGAAAAGCTAGGAATAGAGCGATTTCAACTGGTTTTTAATGGTTAATCAACACGCCTGA
>NZ_JAILZV010000187.1 GCF_023512315.1 Anoxybacillus sp. | reverse complement strand
GGTTTGCCGGTATTTCGCTGATTGAACTATTAGAGCATTATTTTGGCGAACCGCTTGTGACGAAAAAAGAACAGCAGATAGAAGCGGAGCGGGAAAAAGAAGCATATTTTACACGGTTGATGCATACGTATCGAGCACAGCGCGATTGGCTGATAGCGGTAGAGAAGCAGCGGTTTGTACAACTAGCTTATCAGCAAAATTCTCAAACGCTAGAAACAGCAATTTCCGTCGTTTGTCGTGCGCTTGAACAGCTTCCGTCCACCTATGTGCGCCTGCCGGTATTTGCACAACAAGTAGCGAACGACCCACATGCGCTTGATTTGCATACGCTTGCAGGGAAGTTATTGCTTTCAGCGTTGCAATTTTACGCGGAAAAAGAATATGACCTTTCATCGGTTGAAGAGGTGAACGAGCTATTGCAGTCGTATCACCTTTTGCGGGAAGATGTGTTGAACTTTGTTACATGTGCTGGCGTGCTGGCAGAGACAGAAAAGGGACGCCACCTTGTTTTCGCTGCCGCATGCGAAACGAATACGGCGCTAAATGTGCCGCTACGGGAAGTGATGCCGCTAGTGCGGGCGTATCCGTCCATTGGCAACACTGTTTTTATCGTTGAAAATGCCGGCGTGTTTTCGACGTTAGTAGATACGAACGTGCCGCTCATTAGTACAAACGGTCAGCTTAATTTAGCGACGATGTGGCTGCTCGATTTGCTTGTAAAAGAAGGAGTCACTCTTTATTATTCGGGCGATTTTGATCCAGAAGGATTAAAAATGGCGCAGCGCCTTGTCGAAAGGTATGGTTCCTCTGTTCGGCTTTGGCATTACGACCGTTCCGATTATTTGGCGACAAAACCGACCGTTCCGTTACCAGATGAGCGGCTAGCGAAATTGCAATCGGTGACGCTTCATGATTTGCAGCCGGTTAAACAAGAAATATTGCGGCGGAAAAAAGCAGGATATCAAGAGGCGATTGTGGAAGAGTTGAGAAAAGATACGTATTGAAGGGGATAGGGATATGAATGATCTTCTACAAAAACAGAAGCGGTATTTTCGTACAGGAGCGACGCTTTCGTTGTCTTTTCGGCTTGCACAGCTTGCGCGTTTGAAAGAGGTGATTCAAGCGCACGAACAAGCGATTATCGATACATTAGCGAAAGAACTGAATAAATCGCCGTTTGAAGCATATACGACTGAAATCGGCATTGTGTATGAAGAAATCCATTTTATTAGGAAGCGGCTTGCGCGTTGGATGAAACGAAAGCGCGTGCCGGCGCCGTTGACGCACTTTGGTTCGAAAAGCTACGTATATCCAGAACCATACGGGGTAAGCCTCATTATTGCGCCGTGGAACTATCCGTTTCAGCTTGCGATTAGCCCACTTATTGGGGCGATTGCCGCAGGAAATTGTGCGGTCGTGAAGCCGTCTGAATATACGCCGGCGATGTCGGCGTTGTTAAAAACAATCGTTGCCGAAGCGTTTCCGGAAGAGTACGTTGCGGTGGTAGAGGGTGGTGCGGACGTCAGCCAGCAGTTGCTAGAATTGCGCTTTGACCATATTTTTTTCACCGGAAGCGTACCGGTCGGCAAAATCGTCATGGCAGCGGCTGCGAAACATCTTACCCCTGTCACACTAGAGCTTGGTGGAAAAAGCCCAGCGATTGTCGATCAATCTGCGTCGATGGATTTAGCTGCGAAACGAATCGTATGGGGGAAGTTTTTAAACGCTGGGCAAACGTGCATTGCTCCTGATTACGTCCTTGTACACGAAGCGGTGAAGCAGCCGTTGCTTGAAAAAATGAAGCGATATATAGATGAACTGTACGGCAATCCTGAGGCATACGGCCGTATAGTGAGCAAGCGCCATGCGGAGCGGCTCGCTCGGTTTTTAACCAACGGGACGATTGTGCACGGGGGAACCTATGACATCGAACAGCGCTGGATGGCGCCGACGCTGCTTGTGGATGTCACGTGGGACGATGCCATCATGCAAGAAGAAATTTTCGGTCCTCTCTTACCTATTCTTACGTTCCAAACGATGGAGGAAGCGATTCGTACAGTACAAGATCATGAAAAACCGCTCGCCCTTTATTTGTTTGCGGAAGATGAGCGCGCCCAGCGACAAGTGCTGGAACAAGTGAGCTTTGGCGGTGGCTGTATTAACGACACGATCATGCACATCGCCAACCCACATTTGCCGTTTGGCGGCGTCGGACAAAGCGGCATTGGTGCTTACCACGGCAAGGCAAGCTTCGATGCGTTCTCTCACTACAAAAGCGTCATCCAACAAACAACGAAATTCGACATCCCCCTCCGCTACCCGAACTTCCCAAATGCGCTCAAGTGGGTGAGGAAGTTGATGGGGTAGGGGGGATGTGTATCCAAGAAATGCATTTTGTTTCGTTTTTAAATAGTGAACTTTTTTACACCTGTCGTCGACCTCTAATCTTGCGAAAAATCCTGGGGATTGACGACAGCTTATTTTTTACGCCCATAACAGCTATAACAACAAACCTCACCTGTTTATGGAATTTTCAAACAAATTAATTTGTACATTTTTTCCGTGTATTGATACATCAGTGTTTTTTTCGGGGGTGTATCGTACCTACGAGGGCACCTATACTACTTAGATTTCATATTGATGCAAATAGAAAAGCCAGCGCTCAATACGCTGACTTTTTCAGTATGGTCTACGCTTTCAAGCGTTCACGTACTTCTTCTTCCGCCATATCAAGTATATTCGCAATCTCCGCAACGCTCATTCCTTTTTCGCTCATTTTTCTTATTGTTCTTTTTATCTCTTCTTCCTGACCTTGTTCTAATCTTTTTTTAACCCTTCTTTTAATCCATTCAATCCCTGTCTGCAAAATAGCGGAATTTTTCATGTTTTTGTGGCTTCGAACAGAGCAGTTATGTCTGAAACATAGTGCTTAGATTTGTAGAAAAAAGCATCTGAACGTGCTCCAATCGCCGTAGCAGCTGCATGAAGCGGATGGGATGGTTGGCACTCCCTGTAAGAAAAGGGGGTTTTACATGGTGACGTACGAAGCAATAAATGTACTCTTTCAATTTGGCATTTTCTTAGCTACGGCGTTAACAGCTATCGTGGCAGTAATCGCTCTTGTCACCGACAGAAGAAAGAAGTAACCTCCCTCCGCTCTTGGCCAAAGAATGCAGGGTAGTTACTTCTTTGTGTAAAATTACATTAGGACCAGCCGCTCTTCTTGCGGCATGCAGTTGCCTTGGCTGAGCGTTCCGAGCGCTCAGTCTTTTTATTTTATGAAATACCTGCTTTTATTATACAAATGATACGTCATGTTTGGCAACATAAGGGCAACGTCCACCACACGTAACGCTTTTGCGAAGCGAAGGGAACGGCGGGTTTGGCGATTGCACTTGGAAACAACCAAAGCAAATAGGTGTTTCATGATATCGTGCGGAACTTCTTTCGCTTTCTTAGAAACCGTCGAATAATGAAACGTTGGCAATCTATACACCTTCGCTACATCCGCACCATGGCGGAAGCTTTTCCATTCGTGAAGTGCCGCCAACAGAAAACAGTCCACCAACGTACGCACCGTAAACGTCCGCGAAGTGTCGTGGTAGCCAACGGCTTCGGTAATCGACTGGAGATCTTCATCGGAAACAATTTTTTGCATCAAATTTGGGAGTGTGGTATGCTTGTTCATAGAGAGCACCTCCTGGGTTTGTTTGGGTCGTTACTTACATTCTACAGGAAAGGTGCTCTTTTTTCTATGCTTTTCATGGATATTATTGGTTAATCAACACGCCTGAAAATGAGACTTATCACTCCGCATTGTTTGAAAAATTTTTTGCCCGTAAAAACTCCCCATTGCACTCCCTCTCCCTACGTGTTCTAATAGAAATGATAGGAAAATTCCGAGTTTATTTTGTATGTAACGGAGGGCATGGAGTTGGAACAGGAGGTAATCATCCGCTTCGATAGTGTGACGAAGCAGTATGATGGGCTTGTGGTGCTCGATCGGGTCAGTTTTGAAATCGAGCGAGGGAAGTTTTATACGCTGCTTGGGCCGTCAGGGTGCGGGAAGACGACGATTTTGCGCTTGATTGCGGGATTTACCGAGCCGACCGAAGGAACGATTTACTTTCACGGGCAGCCGGTCAATCACGTACCAGCGAATAAGCGCCAAGTGAATACGGTGTTTCAAGACTATGCGCTATTTCCGCATTTAAACGTGTTTGAAAACGTCGCGTTCGGCCTGCGGGTAAAAAAGATGAAAGAAGCTGATATTCGCGAAAAAGTGGCAGAGGCGCTTCAGTTTGTGAACTTGCAAGGATACGAAACAAGAAAGATTCAAGAAATGTCTGGCGGACAGCGGCAGCGGGTAGCAATTGCGCGTGCGATTGTCAACGAACCGGAAGTGCTGCTTCTAGATGAACCGCTTTCCGCGCTCGATTTAAAATTGCGCACGGAAATGCAGTACGAATTGCGCGAGCTGCAGCGCCGGCTTGGCATTACGTTTATTTTTGTCACCCACGATCAAGAAGAAGCGCTGGCGATGTCCGACCAAATTTTTGTGTTGAATAAAGGAAAAATTGAGCAAAGCGGCACGCCAAAAGACATTTATGATGAACCGGTCAATCGGTTTGTCGCTGATTTTATCGGCGAGTCGAACATTTTAACCGGCCGGATGGTGAAAGACTATGTTGTCGAGTTTGCCGGCAAACAATTTGAATGCGTGGACTACGGATTTCAGCCAAATGAGCAGGTCGATATCGTCATCCGTCCAGAAGATTTAGAAATTACGACGCAAGACCGCGGCAAACTGCGCGTGCGTGTGGATTCGCAGCTGTTCCGTGGGGTGCATTACGAAATTTGTTGTTATGATGAAAACGGCAACGAATGGCTCGTCCATTCGACGAGAAAAGCGGAAGTCGGGGAAGAGATTGGGCTTTATTTTGAAGCAGAGGCGATCCACGTCATGCATGTAAAGGAAGAGGATGCGGATGAATAGCGTGCGCAATGTGTATGTAGTTCCGTATGTGGTATGGATCGTTTTATGCGTCGTGGCGCCGATTGGCTTGATTGTCTATGACTCATTTTTCGACATTGAAGGGCATTGGACGTTGGAAAATTATGCGAAATTTTTTACGCCTGTGTACTTAAAAATGACACTTAGTTCATTTTGGTATGCGTTTTTAATTACGTTTTT
>NZ_JAILZV010000186.1 GCF_023512315.1 Anoxybacillus sp. | reverse complement strand
CTGTTATTAGAGGAACAGCAACGAAAAGAAGCATAGCAGAAAAGGAACTGTTTCACAAACGTGACAGTTCTTTTTTTATGCTTAAAAACGAAAAAGATTGGAAAAAATATGAATGCATTTTAAGAAAGTGAGGGATGGATATGGCTGAAAAACGGAAAGCAGAAAAAACAAAAAGTACGTTATCAAGCGCGCAAGAAGTGAGTTATGCCCGCGATTTTAAAATGGCGGATCAAGCGGGCGGGTATACGACAAAAAAAGCACGTCACTAACAAAAAATGCTATTTATACTTTTTTCTCCGTTGCGTCATCCTAAGTGTGAAGGGCAAGCAATACGCGAAGGAGGAGTTCACATGGGTCGCTCTCGGGGACAAAAAACGCGTGACAAAAACAAATCGTCGCTCCCGCAAGTGCCGAAGCAATTGAAGTCGGACGGCATGGATGTGGAGTATTCGCGCGAGTTTGCTGACCACGAAGATTTAGAAGCCGAAGCACGAGCTGCTGCGGCAGGAATCCGGCAAAAGAAACAATAACGAAGGGCGGCTTTTTGTTACAAAGCCGCCTTTTGCTCGGTATGCAAACTCGGAATTTCTGTCACTGACTCAATACGCATCCACTCTGGCTTCAACCGATACTCTTTCGTTTTTTTCCACACAACCTGCTCCGCCGCTTCTTCCGGCGAATCCGCATACACAAGACTGCGTCCTTCTAAAATGCTTCCATCCTCCACCCACGAATGCCAACAAACGCGGTAGGCTTTCATGTTGCTCACCTTTCAAGTTGTTGTTAACTTTATTATATAATACACCTTCTTCGCTGACATCCGTCTTTTTCATTAAAACAATAAAGAAGACTTGTTTCTTTCGAAGTTCAATTGATACACCATTGCAATAAGTTGCGAACGATCTTTCACTTCTAATTTTTGAAAAATATTGGTGATATGATTTTTAACGGTATGCACACTGACATATAATTTCTCAGCAATTTCATTATTACTACACCCCTCGATAAGGTGTTTTAGTACGTCCATTTCTCTCGGTGTTAATACTTGTGAAAAATACTGTTGAGCAATCATGGATGCTGTTTCTTGATGAGAAGAAAAAGAAGGGTGTAAAGATATTTTTATCAATGCTACTAACAAAGAAAGACTTATTTCTTGTTCTTTTGACATCTCCTTTTTCTCTAATTGTACTGTTATTATGCCTTGAAGATGTTCATTAACAAAAAATGATCGTTCTACTATCGCTTTATTTGGTTGCTGAAACATAATCGTTTCTCGACAAACTTTCTTTTGAAAATCATCATTTTTTCGATAATCAGGACTTCGTCTACTACTCGTGAATATTTTTTTCTCATCGCCTTTCTGGAGAACAATAGTACTATGTTCCCCATCTACTAAATCGCACACTAAATCCGCTGCCATTTGCAGCATTTCATCGATATTTTGTTTCCTGTCCATTAATTTACTTAACATTTCTAGCTTAGAAAATTGCTGTTTGACACGAAACGCTTCTTGGGAATATCGCAATAATTCGATAAATTTTGCGAGTAAGCAACCTTTCTCTTTTATTTCTTCAGAAAATCGTACTTTTTCTTTACTCCCCACTAAAATACAACCTGAAACCGATTCCTTTTCTTTTATAGGATAAAGATATAATGTTTTCAATTCGCTATCTTTATTAATCCAATCTGTGAATTGCCATTTTTTCGACATATACTCAAAATATAGTGGGCGTCCTTTTCGAACAAGGGAGTGTATAATAGGGTGGTCCATTGAATAAATGGATTCTAGCCATTTTTGTTCCTTTTCTCTGCTACATATTGCTTGAATGACAAAATGCTTCTCTTCTATCCGCTCTGCATAAGCAACAATATCGATGGATGGATGTAGTTTTTGAAATAAGTGTAAATATGATTGGATAAAATCGGTTTGTAACACCGCAGCTTCCTGCCAATTCCGTAACTGCTCCACCTTCTCTTCTTGTCCTTGTTCTGACTCAATCAAACGAGCGCACACATGAGCCATTTCTTTCATAATCTGCATTTTTGTTTGGATATCCAATAAGGAATATTCACGTGCTGTTTGAATAATTTCTGCGAATCGTACGTTGTTTTTAAGTTTTTCTTTTCCTCCAACTAGCAAAAATGGTCCTACCCAAATTAAATAACGAACTTGTTCTTCTACAATAATCGGCGCGATAATTGCTTTCACCCCATCAAAAACAACGTCTATCATCATAGGGGATGTTAGCTGTAAATAATCCGTCCAATTTTTCGAAATCATCATTTGTATCTCTTTCTGTTCTGAAAAAATCATTGCCTTGCTAAAATCATCCATGTTAGACACGGATGTTATCGATGTCTGTGCAGAATCAATTATTACAACCGGTAAACCGATAAGCGATGCGTATGCGTGTTGAATGCTTTGTAGCATCTCATTCGTATTCAATTCGCTCCCCCCTAGCTAATCTTCCGTGATCTCATATAGCGCTTGTGGTTTCCCTAGATAATAACCTTGACCATAATGAATCCCTAATAATTCGGCACAGTATAAATCTTCTTTAGTTTCAATGCCTTCTAGTATAAAACTTGTTCCTTCTCGGAAAAATTTAATAAATGACGAGATTGCCCTTTGCTTTTCCTTGTTTTGCGCTAAATCTTTTGCGAAATAACGATCAAGCTTGATCACTTGTGGATCTATCTCGATTAGCGCTTGTAGCGAATATTCTCCTTTTCCCACATCGTCTAAAGCGATAATGAATCCTTTTTGCTTCAGCAACGATATATTTTGAAGCATTTTATCTAGATTTTCAATCCGTTCAGATTCGTTAATTTCCAAAACAACTTGTTGGTTGGATAATGAAAATTCCCCAATCAATTGTTCTAATATTTTAGGAAACGCCCGATTAGCAACCGTAGAAGGATATACATTTAAAGATAAAAATACATTGTTAACACTTTCATGCTTGCGGTACAACGAAAAAGTTTTTATAGAATTTTTAATAGAAGCAATATCAAGGATGTATAAGGAACCGTTGGTGTTTGCAAAATTAAAAAGCAAATCGGGACTGTTTACAAATGTACAACGAAATAAACTCTCGTATCCAGCAATACTCTTATCAATCAAACGATAAATCGGTTGATATACATTTGTGTATAATTCCTCATGGATAATTTTTGTTATTATATCAATTTGCATTTTTTCTCTCCCCTTCAATGATTGTAGTTATAAAACGGGAGACATTCTCCCGTTTTATAACTTAAACTTTCGAACCGTTTCTCTTAACTCTTCCGCCATTGTCGCAAGCATTTGTGCTGAAGATGTAATTTCTTCCATAGCGGCAAGTTGTTCTTCTGTTGAAGCTGCTACCTCTTCGGATGTAGCAGCATTTTCCCTTGCAACAGAGGCAAGTTCATGTGCGGTTGATGTTACTTCTTGCGTTCCCGCGGAGATTTGTTGAGTAATAGCCGAAATTTCTTCAATTTGTGGCGCGACATTTTTCATATTTTCGACAATTTGTGCAAACTTTTCAGCTGTTTCTTTCGATAGTTCAAGTCCATTTTCCACATTTTTTGTAACTTCTTCCATCGATCGAACAGATATCTCCGTGTCGGATTGAATCTTTGTAATGATGTCAGCTATTTGTTTGGCAGATGCTTGGGATTGCTCTGCCAGTTTCCGCACCTCATCCGCAACAACCGCAAATCCTTTTCCATGTTCTCCAGCTCTTGCTGCCTCGATGGCTGCATTTAACGCTAAAAGGTTTGTTTGATCAGCGATTTCACTAATCACATCGAGAATTTTTCCAATTTCTTTTGAGCGTTCATATAAAGATTTCACCATTCCGTCAGATTGCTGTACTAATTGGTGAATAGCATTCATTTGCCCTAGCGTTCTCGCTACTGAATCACCGCCTTCTTCAGCTTGTTGCGTCGTTTCTCTTGCCAGTTCTGATACTTGTGTGGAGCTTTCTGCAACACGAACAACTCCTTGGGCAATTTCTTCTAAAGACGTAACATTACGCTCGATTCCAGTTGTTTGTACTTCGGCACCATTAGCAACTTGTTGAATGGCGGAAGCAACTTGCTCTGTCGCCAAAGTTGTTTGGTTAGCGCTCGCTGTTAGTTCTTCAGAAGCAGAAGCAACTTGTTCAGCCGTGCTTCTTACCTCTCCAACAACATTTCGTAAATTTGAAATCATTTCATTCATCGATTGTACTAATTGTCCAAGTTCATCTTTCGATTTCGTTTCTAACAACTGTGCAGATAAATCGCCCGCAGCGACCATTTTCATCCGATCTACGACTTGAAAAATAGGTTTTACAATTATAGTAGAGAGAACAACAGCAACTCCTAAGCCGATCACAATCGAAATAATAGAAAGGGTTACAATAAATACTCCCGCGCTGTGGGATTCCGCAGTATTAAACTGGCTTATTTTCACATAACTAAAAACCGATACAACAATTAATAAAAGATTCACAATTAAAAACCCACTGATAATTTTCAGTCGAAGACTTTTCATTGTTATTCCTCCCATATTATCTTGTTTTCGGTGCAGTTAGCTGCTCTAAACAAAAATCATTTCCTTCAGTAAACAGCAATTTTTCTACATCCAATAAAATCAAAATACCGCCTTTTGCTTTTGCTAAACCTTGTATAAATTCCATTTTATTATCCTTAATAATGTCAGGAGCTGTATCTATTTGATTATAGTCAATATTGATAATCTCATTCGCAGCCTCAACAATAAGCCCCACTTCCATCCCTCTAATTATTACTACCACTAATCTAGCTTGTTTTGTATAACTAGCAGTTCCTAAGGAAAGACGTTCCCGCAAATCAATCACAGGAATCATACTTCCGCGAAGATTTGTAATCCCCTTTACATAAGAAGGGACTTTAGGGATCGATGTGATATTTTGTAGCGGCTCAATGCAACGAACTTGACGAATATTAATTCCAAATTGTTCGTTCTGTACTTTCACAATCACACATTGTACATTTTGCTCCATAGAATACTCCTTTCTAAGCATAAAAAAAACACCCTTTCCTGTTTGCTAAAAGGGCGTGTGTACACTATTCCAGTTAAACTTAATACTTCCTATAATTCCGTTAAATAGAAGGGCAACTGGCTGGCATGTCTATTGAACAACTCAATAGAGGTAGCCCCTTTAGCTTTGCGCCCTACCCTTTCG
>NZ_JAILZV010000185.1 GCF_023512315.1 Anoxybacillus sp. | reverse complement strand
GTTATGCAAAAGCGATATCGCATTTTGCAATACATTCGGTTGATGCAGCCCATCGGCAGAAGGACGCTTTCTGGAAATATCGGGATAAGCGAACGCATTCTTCGAGCGGAAGTCCAGTTTTTAAAAGAGCAAAACTTGCTTTCCATTAGTTCCGCAGGGATGGTTGTAACGTCGGACGGAGAGCAACTGTTACAAACGCTCGAAGAGGTGATGAGAGAAATTTTAGGACTGAAAGATTTGGAAGTAAAGCTAAAGCGCATACTTCCTATTGAGGAGGTTATCGTCGTCGCTGGGGATAGCGACCTTTCTCCTTGGGTGAAAAAAGAAATGGGAAGAGCTTGTGTAGCCTGCTTGAAAGAAAGAATGTCTTCGCATAGCATTGTTGCCGTTACAGGCGGAACGACGCTTGCGGCAGTGGCAGAGATGATGACCGCTGACTTGAAGCAAAGCGATGTGCTATTTGTTCCTGCACGCGGTGGTCTAGGAGAACACGTCGAAAACCAAGCGAACACGATTTGTGCAAAAATGGCGGAAAAAGCGGCAGGAAATTACCGACTGCTTCATGTGCCCGACTATTTAAGCAACGAAGCGTACCAATCGCTCATTGAAGAACCAGCGGTCAAAGAAATGCTCCAGCTGATTCAGTCCGCGGATATCGTCATTCATGGAATCGGGGATGCCGTGACGATGGCGAAGCGACGGAAAACGCCGGAAGAGGAGATGGCGAAAATTATCGCAGGTCATGCGGTTGCCGAAGCATTTGGCTATTATTTTAACCAAGCAGGCGATGTCGTTCATAAAGTACAAACAATTGGCATTCAGCTCGATGACCTTCGCCATGTTCGCCATGTCATTGCGGTAGCCGGCGGGGCTTCGAAAGCAAAAGCGATTAAAGCATATATGAAGCAAGCGCCGCGCTCGGTATTAATCACCGATGAAGGAGCAGCAAACGCGTTAGTAAGGGAATCATATCCCTCACCATAAATATTTTTGATTTCTAAAGGAGGAACTATCGATGGCAGTGAAAATTGGGATTAACGGATTTGGCCGTATCGGTCGTAACGTATTTCGTGCAGCATTAAAGAATCCAGAAATTGAAGTAGTAGCAGTAAACGACTTAACAGATGCAAAAACGTTAGCACATCTTTTAAAATATGACTCTGTACACGGTACGCTTGATGCAGAAGTGTCTGTAAACGGCAATAACCTTGTCGTAAATGGAAAAGAAATTATCGTCAAAGCAGAGCGTGACCCAGCAAACTTAGGGTGGGGCGAACTTGGTGTTGACATCGTTGTTGAATCAACAGGACGCTTCACAAAACGCGACGACGCAGCGAAACATTTAGAAGCAGGCGCGAAGAAAGTTATCATTTCTGCACCAGCGACAAACGAAGACATTACAATCGTGATGGGCGTAAACCAAGACAAATACGATCCAGCAAACCATCATGTCATTTCAAACGCATCTTGTACAACAAACTGCTTAGCGCCATTTGCGAAAGTATTGCATGAAAAATTTGGTATCATTCGTGGTATGATGACGACTGTTCACGCGTATACAAACGACCAACAAATTCTTGACTTACCACATAAAGATTTACGTCGTGCCCGTGCAGCAGCGGAATCGATCATTCCAACATCAACAGGTGCGGCAAAAGCGGTAGCGCTTGTATTACCTGAGTTAAAAGGAAAATTAAACGGTATGGCGATGCGCGTACCAACACCAAACGTATCAGTTGTTGACCTTGTGGCAGAGCTTGAAAAAGAAGTAACGGTAGAAGAAGTTAATGCTGCATTAAAAGCGGCGGCAGAAGGCGAATTAAAAGGCATTCTTGCTTACAGCGAAGAGCCGCTTGTTTCTCGTGACTACAACGGTTCGACTGTTTCATCAACAATCGATGCACTGTCCACAATGGTTATTGAAGGAAACATGGTAAAAGTCGTTTCATGGTACGACAACGAAACAGGCTACTCTCACCGCGTTGTGGATCTTGCGGCATACATTGCATCGAAAGGGTTATAATTTTTTGGATTGTTTGCCCAAAACGGTTTATAATAAATAGTTGGAACTACCGAAAAAGGGGAGCGGGGGAGATCCCCACTCCCTTTCGTATGCCAAAACAACTAAAGGAGGCCGTCCCATGAACAAAAAAACCGTCCGCGACATTGATGTCAAAGGAAAACGAGTCTTTTGCCGCGTCGATTTTAACGTGCCGATGCAAGACGGTGCTGTTACAGATGACACACGCATCCGCGCGGCGTTGCCAACGATCCAATATTTAATGGAACAAGGGGCGAAAGTCATTTTGGCGAGCCATCTTGGCCGCCCAAAAGGAAAAGTAGTGGAAGAAATGCGCCTCACCGCTGTTGCGGAGCGTTTAAGCGACCTGCTTGGCAAGCGCGTCGTGAAAACAGATGAAGCGTATGGCGATGCAGTGAAAGCGGCGATTGCGGAAATGAATGAAGGCGATGTGTTGTTGCTTGAAAACGTTCGCTTCTATCCTGGCGAAGAGAAAAACGATCCAGAGTTAGCGAAAGCATTTGCGGAACTCGCGGATGTATACGTGAACGATGCGTTCGGGGCAGCACACCGTGCGCATGCATCGACAGAAGGAATCGCGCATCACTTGCCTGCAGTAGCTGGGTTTCTAATGGAAAAAGAAATTGAAGTGTTAGGAAAGGCATTATCGAACCCAGACCGTCCGTTTACCGCAATCATCGGTGGTGCAAAAGTAAAAGATAAAATTGGTGTGATTGAAAACTTACTAGACAAAGTCGATAATTTAATTATCGGTGGCGGATTAGCTTATACATTTGTGAAAGCGCTCGGTCATGAAATCGGAAAATCATTATTAGAAGAAGATAAAATTGAATTAGCAAAATCGTTTATGGAAAAAGCAAAAGAAAAAGGCGTCAACTTCTATATGCCTGTTGATGCGGTTGTCGCTGATGATTTTTCAAACGATGCGAATAAAAAAGTCGTTAACATCGACGAAATCCCAAGCGATTGGGAAGGACTTGACATCGGTCCGAAAACACGTGAATTATACCGCGACGTCATTTTAAAATCAAAACTTGTCATTTGGAACGGTCCGATGGGCGTATTTGAAATGGATGCGTTTGCCGAAGGAACAAAAGCGGTTGCACAGGCGCTCGCTGATGCGAAAGATACATATACGGTCATTGGTGGCGGCGATTCGGCAGCGGCAGTCGAAAAATTTGGACTTGCGGATAAAATGGATCATATTTCGACAGGTGGCGGTGCGTCGCTTGAATTTATGGAAGGAAAACAACTTCCAGGAGTCGTAGCCTTAAACGATAAGTAAGAAAGGGGTTAAAAGCGATGCGAAAGCCGATTATTGCTGGAAACTGGAAAATGCATAAAACGTTAAAAGAGGCGCTCCAGTTTGTTGCAGAAGTAAAACACGCGATTCCTTCTTCGGAGCGAGTAGACTCGGTCGTTTGTGCTCCAGCGCTCTTTTTAGCCCATTTAGTTGAGGCAGCAAAAGGAACAAATGTAAAAATTGGTGCACAAAATATGCATTTTGCCGATCAAGGGGCATTTACAGGCGAAATTAGCCCTGTTGCGTTAAAAGATCTCGGGGTGGAGTATGTCATCATCGGGCATTCGGAACGTCGTGAAATGTTTGCGGAAACAGATGAAACAGTCAACAAAAAAGTGCTTGCGGCATTTAAGCACGGGCTTGTGCCAATCGTTTGTTGCGGAGAGACGTTAGAAGAGCGCGAAAGCAATCGCACAAACGAAGTTGTTGGCGCACAAGTGGAAAAAGCGCTTGCCGGCTTAACGGAAGAACAAGTGAAGCAAGTAGTGATTGCCTATGAGCCGATCTGGGCAATCGGCACAGGAAAATCGTCGACAGCAGAAGATGCTAACGACGTATGCGGCTACATCCGTCAAGTGGTCGCCAACCAATTCTCGCCACAAGCAGCGGATGCGGTGCGCATTCAATACGGCGGCAGCGTGAAGCCGTCTAATATTCAAGAGTTTTTAGCGCAAGAACATATTGACGGCGCACTAGTCGGTGGCGCCAGCCTAGAACCACAATCGTTTTTACAACTCGTGGAGGCAGGAAAATGAGCAAACAACCAGTAGCACTAATTATTTTAGATGGGTTTGGACTTCGGGAGGAAACGTTCGGAAATGCGGTGGCGCAGGCGAAAAAGCCGAACTTTGACCGCTATTGGAATGAGTTTCCGCATGCGACGTTAACGGCATGCGGCGAAGCGGTTGGACTTCCAGAGGGGCAAATGGGAAACTCGGAAGTCGGCCATTTAAACATCGGGGCAGGGCGCATCGTCTACCAAAGCTTAACACGCGTGAATATTGCGATTCGTGAAGGCGAGTTTGAGCGGAACGAAACATTTTTAGC
Source organism: Anoxybacillus sp. (assembly GCF_023512315.1). GTDB lineage: Bacteria > Bacillota > Bacilli > Bacillales > Anoxybacillaceae > Anoxybacteroides. The sequence continues at coordinate 840 of NZ_JAILZV010000185.1, read as the reverse complement.
GGCGATGAACCACGTGAAGGAAAAAGGGACGAATTTGCACATTTTCGGGCTTCTTTCCGACGGTGGGGTGCATAGCCACATTAACCATTTATTCGCTTTATTGAAGCTTGCGGCAAAAGAAGGCGTAAAAAATGTGTATATCCACGGCTTTTTAGACGGACGTGACGTCGGTCCGCAAACAGCGAAAACATACATTCAACAGTTAAATGAACAAATCGAACAAATTGGCGTTGGTGAAATCGCTACATTATCCGGTCGTTATTACTCGATGGATCGCGACAAACGGTGGGAGCGCGTGGAGAAAGCGTATCGCGCAATGGTATATGGGGAAGGTCCGACATACCGCGACCCGCTAGCGTGCATTGACGACTCATATGCCCACGGCATTTACGATGAATTCATCTTGCCATCGGTTATCGTTCGCGAAGACGGAACGCCAGTGGCAACGATTCAAGATGAGGATGCAATTATTTTCTATAACTTCCGTCCAGACCGGGCGATTCAAATTTCCAACACGTTTACCAACGATGATTTCCGTTCGTTTGACCGTGGACCGAAACATCCGAAAAACTTGTTCTTTGTATGCTTGACGCACTTTAGTGAAACAGTAAAAGGGTACGTGGCGTTTAAACCAACGAACCTTGACAATACGCTTGGCGAAGTGTTGTCGCAAAACGGCTTAACACAGCTTCGCATTGCCGAAACAGAAAAATATCCGCACGTGACGTTTTTCATGAGCGGCGGACGGGAAGAAAAATTCCCGGGCGAAGAGCGCATTTTAATTGACTCGCCAAAAGTGGCAACATACGACTTAAAGCCAGAAATGAGCGCATACGAAGT
>NZ_JAILZV010000184.1 GCF_023512315.1 Anoxybacillus sp. | reverse complement strand
GATGACGGCATCCGCTGGGAACGACTTAATTTCCATCGTCGTTAAGTTTTGCGCTACAATCCCGCGGCAAATTTGTTCATCGTCCAATACCGCACCTAAAAATTCCCATCCTTCATATTTCGTGACTAAGCCTGCCACTTCATGACGGCGAACTTGCTCGTCCAATGCATAAAGAAGCTGCTGACCCGTCGTTGCGCCTGCAAACGCTGTCCGGTGATGCTGCGTCCCACCGAACCGGCGGAAATCTAATAATCCTTCCGGCGTGCGGTTGAACATCACGCCCATCCGATCAAGCAAATAAATAATGCCTGGCGCTGCTTCACACATCGCCTTTACCGGAGGCTGATTGGCTAAAAAGTCACCGCCATATACAGTATCGTCAAAATGTTCCCAAGGCGAATCGCCTTCCCCTTTCGTATTCACCGCACCGTTAATCCCACCTTGAGCGCAAACAGAGTGAGACCGCTTTACTGGCACAAGCGAAAACAACTCAACTGGCACACCTGCTTCGGCGATTTTAATGGTTGCCATCAATCCGGCAAGACCGCCGCCAACTACTATGATTTTTCCTTTTTTCATCGTTACTCACTCCCTAAATGATTGCTAGTCGTGGATTAAGCGAATGCTAAAATGGCACGGATGCCAACGATTGAAAGCGCGACGAAAATGATCATTGTCACATATGTAAAAATTTGTTGTGAACGTGGAGTAACGGTAAGCCCCCAGCTCACACAGAACGACCATAGCCCGTTGGCGAAATGGAAGACGGTTGACACAATTCCGACAATGTAAAAGCCAAGCATGAACGGGTTGTCCACAATGTTCGCCATCATGTCGTAATTTACTTCTGTTCCAAGCGCTGCTTGCACGCGTGTTTCCCAAACGTGCCACGTCACGAAAATAAGCGTAATCACGCCTGTTAAACGTTGTAACATAAACATCCAGTTGCGGAAATAACCGTATCTGCTCACATTATTTTGTGCTGTGAAAGCGATATAAAGTCCGTAAATCGAGTGAAACAATAGCGGAAGGAAAATAATAAAAATTTCTAAAAAGTAGCGGAACGGTAAATTTCCCATGAATGAGGCCGCACGGTTAAACGCTTCTGGACCTTGTGTTGCAAAATGGTTGACGACTAAATGTTGCGTCAAAAAAAGACCAACTGGGATGACCCCTAACAAGGAATGGAGCCGACGATAAAAAAATTCGCGATTTCCTGCCATGTAATGAACCCCCTTTTTTAAATATCGTGACAACGAAAAAAGCGCACTCCCCATCCACACTCGTTGACTAACGGAACTGTAAATGCTTCCATTTCCATTAATCATACGTCACATCCATTGTACTCCCATCTAATAAGAGCGTCAAGAAAACGAGTTCATAAAATGTTCAATCATTCGAAAATTACAACAATACCTACCGAAAAATCGAAAGAAAACTACTGATTTCTCCGGTTTGTTCGGCTATAATGATGGATAGAAAGAGGGGAACTATGTGAAAAACGTATCATTTCAACAGCAATACGAAACACTCGAATCGATTGCCGTACCTAGCTTCGGCTACGAACTCCTTCGGGAAGTGGTGCTTCCAGAGTTGCTCGGAAAAGAAACTGCTAGCATTTTATATTGGGCAGGAAAGCGGCTTGCCCGCCAATACCCGCTCGATACATTCGAGGAAATCATCGCTTTTTTTGCTAAAGCAGGTTGGGGCACGCTCACGGTCATAAAAGAACGGCGCGACGAGCTAGAAGTCGAATTGACGGGAGAGCTCGTTGCCGCGCGCATGTCCATGAATGATGGCTGCTCATTTTCGCTAGAAGCTGGGTTTCTTGCGCAACAAATCGAACAGCAAAAACGCTGCATTGCCGAAACGTACGAACAACCGAAAAAACGAGCAAAAAAGGTCATTTTTACGATTAAATGGGATCAAAAAGACGCGGTGCTAGAGGAAACCCGTTCGCCTGTTGAGTGACAGGCGAACGGGTTTCACTTACAATGCAACCGCTTCTTTTTCTTCTAGCTGGAACGCGGCATGCAGCGCTTCTACTGCGGCAACCATTTTTTCTTCGGCAATGACGGTAGAAATTTTAATTTCCGATGTACTGACCATTTTCACCTCAACGCCGCAGTCGGCTAACACTTGAAACATTTGTGCCGCAACGCCAGGATTGGAAATCATCCCTGAACCGACGATGGATACTTTCGCTAGCTGACTTTCATGTTCGATGTCTATTCCTTCCCACGCCTGCAACACTTCCAACGTTTCTGGCAAGTCTTCGGTGCGGATGGAAAACGAAACAGATATTGTGTCGCTAGCAGTCGTGCTTTGAATAATAATATCGACATTGATTCCACGGTTAGCTAGTGCTGTAAAAATTGTCGGTAACGTTTGTAGCCCTTTTGGCAAATGTTGTACGGTGACTCTCGTTACTTGGTCTTCAAACGCAATGCCTCGAACAATTAAGTGCTGTTCCATTGAAACTTCCTCCTTTACAATTGTGCCACATTCCTCGACCATGCTCGAGCGAACTTCAAGCGGTACTTGGTAGTTTTTCGCGAACTCTACGGCGCGCGGATGCAAAACGCCAGCCCCTAAATTCGCCAGCTCCAACATTTCATCATAAGAAATTGCTTGCAATTTTCGCGCTTGTTTCACGTAGCGCGGATCGGTCGTAAATACGCCAGGAACATCGGTATAAATATCGCATTTTTCTGCTTCCAGCGCGGCTGCAAGCGCCACGGCGGTCGTATCCGAACCACCGCGGCCGAGCGTCGTAATCTCGCCAGCTGCCGTCACTCCTTGGAATCCAGCGACAATAACGACTTTCCCTTCCTGCAAATGCGCCTTGATTCGCGCAGGATCAATATGCGTAATGCGCGCGTTCCCATGTACCGCTTCTGTTTGAATTCCTGCTTGCCAACCGGTTAACGATACAGCCCGTTGTCCTTTTACTTCTAACGCCATCGCTAAAAGCGCAATGCTCACTTGTTCTCCGGTAGACAAAAGCATGTCCATTTCCCGTCTGTTCGGGTGATTAGTAAGTTGTTTGGCAAGTTGGACAAGTTCATCTGTCGTTTTTCCCATCGCTGATACAACGACGACGACTTCTTTTCCATTGTTCACCTCTGCCATCACTCGATCCGCAACATGTTGAATTCGCTCAATCGAGCCGACAGACGTTCCACCAAATTTTTGTACAATGATTCCCATTTTCCCCATCCTTTTTCTATGATGTATTTCTATACTGGTATAGAAAAGAAAAAACAGCAATGAGAGGCTTCTCATTGCTGTGACGAAACAAAACAAATTCGTTCCACACAGTGAGATAGCGCTCCAAGATGAATCCATCTTGACAGTCCTACATTTCTTAAACGCAGAACCAGCAGGAAAAGCAATGAGACTTTTCCCACTTCGGCGACGCTCCCCTTTCAACATCCTTCATTAGAACCCATTTTCCTCCGGATGCCTACTCTTGAAGTTCGCACCTCTATCCTCACTTTCGTGCTTGAAAGTGCATAAATATTCAGTTAGATGAATTATATCAATTTTTTTCCCGTTTGACAATTCTTTTTATCTATTTTCCATCATCATATTCTTGTAGCTTCGCAAATATTTTTTCCGCTACGTGCCGCGGAACGCCTGCGCTCTGCAATTCTTCGATGCTCGCTTCTTTCATCTGTTTCACGGAGCCAAACTGTTGCAAAAGCGTTTTTTTCCGTTTCTCTCCAACGCCTGGAATGCCATCCAATATCGATTGAAACATCGTTTTTCCGCGCGTTTGTCGATGAAACGTCACGGCAAATCGATGCACTTCGTCTTGAATGCGCTGCAATAAATAAAATTCTTGGCTATGGCGTGCCAGTGGCACAATTTGCGGCGGGTCGCCCATAAGTAGTTCTGACGTCCGATGCCGGTCGTCTTTGGCAAGGCCAGCTAATGGGATGTCCAGCCCAAGTTCATTCTCTAACACATCGCGAACAGCAGCTAAATGCCCTTTTCCTCCGTCAATAAGAATAAGGTCAGGAAGCGGAAGGCGCTCTTTCAGAACACGAGTGTAGCGGCGACGCACGACTTCGCGCATCGACTCATAGTCGTCAGGGCCTTCGACTGTTTTAATTTTATATTTGCGATATTCTTTTTTCGCTGGTTTTCCATCGATAAAAACGACCATCGCCGAAACTGGGTCGGCTCCGTGAATATTGGAATTATCGAACGCCTCGATTCGATGCGGAACAGCAATCCCTAGCGCTTTTCCTAAGTTTTCGACCGCCTTAATCGTCCGTTCTTCGTCACGCTCGATAAAATGAAATTTTTCTTGTAATGCTAGCGCCGCATTTTTGCACGCTAAATCGACTAATTCTTTTTTCTTTCCGGATTTCGGTTGCATCACTTTCACGTGAAGAAGCTGTTCTGCCAATTCGCCATCTACTTCCCGCGGCAGTACAATTTCCTTCGGTTTTAAATGATTGGCGTTTTCGTAAAACTGCCCTAAAAACGTTAGCAGCTCTTCGTCGTAGTCTTGGTACAATGGAAAAATGGAAACATCGCGCTCAATGAGCTTCCCTTGACGAATAAAAAATACTTGAACGCACATCCATCCTTTATCGTACGCATAGCCGAACACGTCGCGATCGATAAAGTCGTTCATCGTCATTTTTTGCTTTTCCATTAGCGCGTCAATATAAGCAATTTGGTCGCGGTATTCTTTCGCTCTTTCAAACTCCAACGCTTCTGCCGCTTTCAGCATCTTTTCCGTTAACTCTTTTTTGACTTCTTGGTGTCCGCCGTTTAAAAAGCGCACAATTTTCTCAACCACTTCTTTGTTTTGTTCTGCAGAGACCGGGTAAATGCACGGCGCTAAACATTGTCCCATATGGTGGTATAAACAAACGCGATTCGGAATCGATTCGCATTTGCGCAATGGGTAAATACGGTCGAGTAGTTTTTTCGTTTCTTTAGCTGCTTGGACGTTCGGGTACGGGCCGAAATATTTTCCACGGTCTTTTTGCACTTTTCTTGTAATGATTAACCGCGGATGTTCTTCCGCAGTAATTTTTAAAAATGGATAGCTTTTGTCATCTTTTAACATGACGTTATATTTCGGATCGTACTTTTTAATTAAATTCATTTCTAAAATAAGCGCTTCGATGTTAGACGACGTCACGATGTACTCAAAATCGGCAATTTCGTTGACGAGGCGCAACGTTTTCCCGTCATGTGTCCCTGTAAAATACGAACGCACTCG
>NZ_JAILZV010000183.1 GCF_023512315.1 Anoxybacillus sp. | reverse complement strand
GACGCGCGCATGCTTTGTCACAAAATAGACGATGAGCGGAAATAAAAACGGAGCGAACAACACACTAAAATAACATAGCGCGGCAATGAGTTTATTTCCTTCCATCGGTTCCATCTCCTTTCATTACTTATACATACGATGTGCATATGGAAAAGTTTCATCAAACATAGCGATATAAGTTGTAATGAAGCATTTCCGATCTTTCATCTCTATACAAGTCGATTTTGATATAACGTGGCAAGTGAGCAGCCGGATATAAAACAAGATTTATAGATGTAAATTACCGCATAAAAAAGAAACCGCCACCATCCAAATAACCGTGGTATCCTAAAAATTTTCTCATCTCAAGAAAATGTCCGTTTTGCCAAGTACATCTTGTGGTGATGAACTAGGTTCCTTTTGTAAGGAGGCAGCGTTTATCTCCTGAAGTGTGTTAAAATTTATTTTCCAATCAAAAACTCCTGTATTTCTCTGCACTTTTTGCCTACTTTCGCCCAAAAAGGCGCGGTAAAATTTAATTTCTCGCATTTGCATTTCCCTTATTTCCCGAGTGTAATCAAATTGTATCGGAATATTTTGCGAAAGGATGAGGTTCGTGCAGTATCTTGATTTAAAAATGGATTTTATGTTTAAACAACTGTTTGGTCACCCAAGCCGCAAGTCGATTACGATGGCGTTTTTAAACGCACTTTTGCATCGAACAGGAGATGATCGCATCGTTGATGTGCAGTTTGAAAACACCGAGCTCACGAAAGAAACGGAAGATGGAAAAACAGGGCGGTTAGACGTCATCGTCCGCACCAATCGTGGCGAGCGTATTCACGTCGAAATTCAAATTCTTCCGCAATATGGCATGCCGGAACGGCTATTGTATTACTGGGCGCGGTTGTTTTCGTCTTCGTTATCGAAAGGAGAACGGTACGACACCCTTTCCCCGACGATTATGATTGCCATCCTCAACTACCCACTTTTTCCGCATGAAACGGACCGCTTTCATACGATATTCCACATCCGCGAAGATGAAGAACAATTTCTTTGGAGTGCTCACCTTGAATTCCATGTACTCGACTTGTCACAATTTATGGTAAAATGGAAGAAATACCGTCGAGAAATAAAACAGTCGCCGGAATGGCCATGGCTAACGATGTTGTCCGCAGTGGATAGCCGTTCCAAGAAAGTGGATGAAGAAATGGTTCGCGAATTGGAGGGAGTCGCGATGACAGAACAAGAAATTTTAGAAGCGCTAGAAGAATGGCAAAATTTAAGTGTCGATCCAGAAAACCGCTACGCCTACGAAATGCGGTTGAAATGGCTCCTTGATCAACTTTCAAACATTCGTGGCAGTCGAGAGGAAGGATGGAAGGAAGGACGAGAACAAGGCATAAAAGAAGCCGTAAGAAAAATGAGCGAAAAAGGCATGAGTGTAGAGGAGATTGCTAATATACTTGATATGAAAGAAGAGGAAGTACGTGAGGGATTGAAAGGTTAGTCTTGATTTCGACCGGCGGCATCATTGTCGCGACGCTCACGTACGTCGGTGTTCGCAAATACCGCGGAGAAAAACAAAAAACGCCCGCGCGGGAAAAAGAATAAGGGGCGATATGCCCCTTTTATTCTGGGTGAATCGGCTGTTTATTTTCATCAAGCGTAAAGCCTTCGCCAAGCACGTCATGCACGTCGGTTACGGCAACAAATGCGTGCGGGTCAACGGAAGTAATGACGTTTTTTAAGCGCGGCAATTCGTTTTTCGCCACGACGCAGTAAAGCACGTCGCGCTCACGATTTGTGTACGACCCGCGGCCCTTTAATACGGTCACTCCGCGCTCCATTTCCGTTAAGATTTTCTGGGCAATTTGTTCGCTTTTCTCCGAAATAATCGTCGCCCCTTTTGCCGCATATCCGCCTTCCTGCATAAAATCAATGACCCGTGCGGCGACAAATACGGCTACAAGCGTATACATCGCTTCTCGATACGAAAGATACAAAAGAAGCGATAACGTAATGACGACGGCATCAAACGCAAACATCGTTTTCCCCATGCTAATTCCTTTGTATTTGTAGACGAGTCTTGCAATAATATCAACCCCACCGGTCGTTCCGCCATAACGAAAAATAATACCAAGCCCAATTCCGACAAACACGCCTGCAAATAGGGCAGCAAGCGTCAAGTCATGCTTTAGCGGCATGTGAATCGCAAAACGTTGGAAAATCCAAAGAAACACCGACAGCCCAACCGTTCCAATGACCGTGTAGAAAAACGATTGGCGACCGAGCAATTTCCAGCCGAGAAAAAAAAGCGGGATGTTTAACGCTAAGTTTGTAATCGACGGGTCCATGCCGAACAAAAAATAAAGAAGAAGCGTAATGCCTGTAATCCCGCCTTCCGCTAAGTTGTTTTGCATATTAAAATGAACGAGTCCAAACGCGAAAATCGCCGCGCCAAATAAAATAAACGCGATATTTTTTATTTTTAACCCAAAAACCATACGCCACCTCCGCTCGATAATAGTCAGCGCCTTCATTATAGAGGAAGTTGTCCGTTTCGGCAATGCAGGAGAAAAATATTTGTCAAAACCGCTATGATTCGCTAACATGAAAGCATGAGAGGTGACGCTTTGTGCCAGAAAAAACGATCAAACAATTACAACAAGAAGTCGATGCATACATAAGCCAATTTAAAGAAGGGTATTTTAGCCCGTTAGCGATGCTCGCACGATTGACGGAAGAACTAGGCGAACTAGCGAGAGAAGTCAATCATTATTACGGCGAAAAGCCGAAAAAGAAAACGGAAAAAGAAAAAACGATTGAAGAAGAGCTTGGCGATTTATTGTTTGTGCTCATTTGTTTTGCTAATTCGCTGCATATCGATTTGCAAGAAGCGCACGATTTCGTGATGGAAAAGTTTCGCACGCGCGATGAACACCGTTGGACGAGAAAGGATGGGAACGAATGAAGTCGATTAAAGTAGCAATCGCCGGACCGCGCGGACGCATGGGACGGGAAGCGGTCATATTAGTGCATCAGACGGAACATTTTGAACTAGTCGCCGTCATTGACCGGAAATATGACGGGAAAGATTTAGCCGAACTGGACGGTTTTTCAGGCATCCATGCTCCGATTTATACCGACATCGAACGTTGTTTTCAAGAAACAAAACCAGATGTGCTTATTGATTTAACGACGCCAGAAAGCGGGAAATACCACACCGAACTTGCCTTGCAATACGGCGTTCGCCCCGTCGTCGGAACGACAGGATTTACAGAAGACGATATTGAGCGGCTAACGAAGCTTGCCGAGGAAAAAGGGATTGGCGCGATTATTGCCCCGAACTTTGCGATCGGTGCTATTTTAATGATGAAGTTCGCACAAATGGCAGCGAAATATTTTCAAGATGTCGAAATTATTGAGTTACATCACGACCAAAAGCTTGACGCGCCATCGGGGACGGCGGTGAAAACGGCGCAATTAATTGCGGACATACGCCCGCCGAAAAAACAAGGGCATCCGGATGAAAAAGAAACGTTAAAAGGAGCGCGTGGCGCGGAATACGATGGCATTCGCATTCATAGCGTTCGCTTACCGGGATTTGTCGCCCATCAAGAAGTGATTTTTGGTGGAAATGGACAAGCGTTGGCGATTCGCCACGACTCGTTTCACCGCGGATCGTTTATGTCCGGCGTCAAATTATCGGTGGAAACAGTGATGAAGCTGCAAACGCTTGTGTACGGGCTCGAACATATTATCGAATAAAAAGCGAAACGGGGGATAATGATGAAAATTGCGTTAATTGCCCATGACAAAAAAAAGGCGGAAATGATTCAATTTGTTACCGCGTACGAGCCGGTTTTAGCGCCGCATGAGCTATATGCGACCGGAACGACCGGCGCGCGCATTGAAGAAGCGACGAGTTTGCGCGTACACCGTTTTCGGTCTGGACCGTTAGGCGGCGACCAAGAAATTGGGGCGCTCATTGCTCGCAATGAAATGGATATGGTCATCTTTTTCCGCGACCCGTTAACGGCGCAGCCGCACGAGCCGGATGTAAGCGCGTTAATGCGCTTATGCGACGTGTATGCTGTACCGCTTGCGACCAATATTGGAACGGCAGAATTGCTCATTCAAGGGCTAGCGCGCGGGGATTTGGCGTGGCGCGACATTGTTCATGAAAAACAGGGGGAACAACATGACTGAACTGCATTTGTTAGCGTTCGGCGCCCATCCCGACGATGTCGAAATCGGCATGGGCGGGACATTAGCGAAATACGCCAAACAAGGCTATTCCGTCGGCATTTGCGACTTAACGCTAGCGGAATTGTCGTCCAACGGCACGGTCGAAATTCGCCAGCAAGAAGCAACGCGCGCGGCGGAGCTATTAGGGGTGAAAACAAGGATTAACCTCAGTTTGAACGACCGGGGGTTGTATAAAACCGACGACGCGATTCGGCAAATCGCGGCGGTCATCCGTCAATACCGCCCGCGCGTCGTATTTGCCCCGTATTGGGTGGATCGCCATCCTGACCACGGAAACTGTGCGTTTCTTGTCGAAGAAGCGGTTTTTTCTGCGGGCATTTCTCGTTATGAAGCGTTCGGGTATCCGGCGCATCGTGTAACCGCCCTTTATTACTACATGATTAACGCGTACGAACGCCCACACTTTGTTATTGATATTAGCGATACGATGGATGTGAAACTCGCTAGTTTGCGCGCGTATGAAAGCCAATTTACAAAAACGGCGCAATCGGTCGATACGCCGCTCACAAACGGCTATATCGAAACGGTCGAAAGCAGGGAGCGTATGTTTGGCAAACAAGTCGGCGTCGCGTTTGCGGAAGGATTTATGACGAAACAACCGCTGTTGATTTCACATGATTTAATAGGAGAGAAGCAATGAGGTTGAAAATAGGCATCGTTTGTTATCCAACGGTTGGCGGCTCGGGTGTTGTTGCCACCGAACTAGGAAAATTAATGGCAGAAAAGGGACATGAAATTCATTTTATTTCCTCAAGTATCCCGTTTCGCTTAAATAAAGTATATTGCAACATTTATTATCATGAAGTGACCGTCAACCAATATTCTGTATTCCAATATCCGCCATATGACTTGGCGCTTGCCAGTAAAATTGCCGAAGTCACGAAACGCGAGCAGCTCGATCTTTTACACGTTCATTACGCTGTTCCGCACGCCGTTTGCGCGGTTTTAGCAAAGCAAATGGTCGACCATGACGTCAAAATCGTCACAACGCTGCACGGAACGGACATTAC
>NZ_JAILZV010000182.1 GCF_023512315.1 Anoxybacillus sp. | reverse complement strand
TTTTGTCGAAAAATATTTTTTTGGCACCCCTAAGATGCCAAGAAACCTTGATATATCAACATTTCTAGAGGGAGGAGGAAAAGATGACCGACCTTCATCGTTGGTTCGTCAAGCAAAAAAAGGCGGGTATCGAACTATTACGGCGGCTCGTCCAAGAGGCGAGCACCCAAACGAACGAAGCGACTGCCCAAGCGCTCATTATCGAAAAATGCCGCCAGTTGCAGCTGGAACTCGACATATGGGAACCAGAAATTGAGCAACTAAAAAACCACCCATATTTTGTTTCCGCACGTACGACTTTTCACCATAGTCCAAACGTCGTCGCAGTATGGAAAGGAACAGGCGGTGGACGTTCACTGATTTTAAATAGCCACATTGATGTCGTACCAGAAGGGGATGTGACCCAATGGAACGCCGATCCATACAGTGGCAAAATCGAAGACGGAAAAATATATGGGCGCGGTGCGTCCGATATGAAAGGCGGGACGGTTGCGCTTTTATTAGCAATCGAGGCATTGCAAGCGCGTGGCATTCGTTTGAAAGGAGATGTGATTTTCCAAAGCGTCATCGAAGAAGAAAGCGGTGGCGCAGGAACGTTAGCGGCCATTTTGCGTGGCTATCGGGCAGATGGGGCAATCATTCCTGAGCCAACTGATATGAAACTATTTCCTAAACAACAAGGTTCGCTCTGGTTTCGCATTACCGTTCGCGGCAAATCGGCGCACGGAGGAACGCGCTACGAAGGGGTCAGCGCAATCGAAAAAGCATGGATCGTCGTTCGTTGCCTTCAACAATTAGAAACAAAGCGAAACGAACGTATCGACGACCCGCTGTATGCACACGTTCCGATTCCGATTCCTATTAATATCGGTACGATTCGTGGCGGAACGTGGCCTTCGTCCGTGCCGGATTGCGTCGTATTAGAAGGGCGAATGGGAGTCGCACCGAATGAAACGATCGAACATGCAAAGCAAGAGATGAAAGAGGCACTTTGTGCGCTTGGCGAACAAGACGAATGGCTGCAAACAAACCTTGAACTAGAATGGTTCGGTGCCCAATGGTTGCCTAGTTCATTGGAGGGGACGCATCCGTTATTACAGATAATGACAAAAGCATATCGTCAAGTAAAGGGAGAAGACCCGACTATCGAAGCCGCTCCGTGGGGAACAGATGGTGGGTTGCTAACCGAAGTCGGAGCGATTCCGACGATTGTGTTCGGGCCAGGAACGACTGCGGTCGCACACCATCCAAACGAATATATTGCCATCGACCGCGTCTTAGAGGCAGCAGAAATGATTGCCTACGCCATGATGGAATGGTGTGGGGTTGAGGAATCGTAAGGAGGGGAATTTGATGGAACAAACGATTCAGACAGATCGGTTCGCTGTGTCCGCTATTTTTGACGATTTCAATGAGCGGCTGCGCGTCGAAGACTATCGCGGATGCATACCCGCGCTAATCGACTACGTGACGGATGTAGCACAGCAAAAAGGATATACAAAATTAATTGTAAAAGCAAGGTATGAACATTTGTCAATCTTTATCGAAAAAGGATTTCAATATGAGGGGTGGATTCAAGGTTATTTTAACGGAAGCGACGCCCATTTTTTAGTACTCTATTTCCAACAAGAGCGAAAGATGAGCGAAAATGCCCATATGGAAGACCAAATTGTCGCATCTATCCAAACGAAACCTCATTTCGTTTCTTTAGCCCCACTTCCGGCGGAATATACGATGCGCAAGGCAGAACCGACGGATGCCGAAGCGTTAGTAGGCTTATATCGGTCGATTTTTGCGATTTACCCTTCGCCGCTTCATGACTTATCGTATGTAGAAAACATGTTGAAAAAGGGAGCAATGTTTTACGTCATCGAACACGATAAACAAATCGTTAGCGCCGCCTCGGCAGAAATCAACGAAATGTACCATAACGCTGAACTGACCGATTGCGCAACGTTGCCTAATTATCGCATGCACGGCTTAATGAAACATTTATTAAAAAAGCTCGAAGAAGACTTGAAAAAGCAAGCGATTTTTTGCGTCTATTCGCTTGCGCGCGCACCGTCATATGGAATGAACGCAGCATTTTACCAGCTTGGCTACCGCTATAGCGGAAGGTTAATCAATAACTGCTACATTTACGAAAACTTAGAAGATATGAACATATGGGTAAAAGACGTATCAAGTGCGTGACGCATTTTTATATACCGCATACATTGCTAATAAATTGGAGAGGAGGAGTTAAGTATGTATCGCCCGAAACGCCATTGGAAAGAAATTGAACTTTGGAAAGACGTCACGGAAGAACAATGGAACGATTGGCTTTGGCAATTAACGAACACGATTCGTACGTTAGAAGACTTGAAAAAAGTGATTCACCTAACACCAGAAGAAGAGGAAGGGGTGAAAATATCAGCGAAAACCATCCCATTGAACATTACTCCGTACTACGCTTCGTTAATGAACCCTGATGACCCGCGCTGTCCAATTCGCATGCAGTCCGTACCAGTTGCGAAAGAACAGCAAAAAACAAAATACGACTTAGAAGACCCGCTTCATGAGTGTGAGGGTTTATGCTCCTAAATAAAAAAATAAAACCGTTAAAAAACGGTTTCAGTCATCAGATTTTAGGGTATAATTGGATTGTAAAGTCTTTTGGGTCGGTGGACTCGAGCGGGCGTCGGTAAGTCACCTTTTCAAGCACGGATTTGAGAAGGTGATTTTTCTTTTCTGCATCCTCTGTACTTAGATAAGCGTCAACTACATGTTCTATCTGTTTTGTATAGACTTCTATGTTTTTGTTTGTTTTCTCTTTTTCCTTTTCCATCTGTTCTCCGATAACCATAATTTCCTGTTGTTTTTCTCGTATCCGTTCCCCCAAACGTTGTTGGCGGCTCATGAAGGTATGAACATCATACACCCCTTGTTCTAAAAGGTCGTGTAAGTTCTCTTTCTGCTTTTCCAGTTCCGCTAACTCTTTTTGTTTCTCTTCTAGTAGCTTGTCAAAGTTTCGGATAAGCGGCTGTTCTTTTTTTCTTTGTTTAGATGCGATGTTGAGCTGTTTCAATAGTTCGCGAAGCCCCTCAATCACTGCTTCTTCTACATACTCCATCTTAGCGGATTTTTGTGTTTTTTCAGCACGACATTGCATAGAGATACACCGGTAGTATGCGTGCACTTCATCGCCCCGTTTTCTCACATAATTACGTTCCATAGAGTGTCCGCATACTTCACACCTTAGTAGTCCAGCTAAAGGGTTTACCAACGGTTTAGCGGCGTTCTTTGGAGGTCGATAGCGACCAGACATAATACGCTGTGCTTCGTCGAATATCTCACGCGGCACTAACGGTTCATGAGCGTCCTTCTTAACGATAAGTGCTGTTTTATCCGTATATACACGTGACTTTTTTCCGTTTTTCTTTTTTAACACTGATTTTCGATAAACAATATCACCGGCGTACGCCTCGCGCTTCAAGATTTTCATTACGCCGTTATCCGTCCACTTTTTTCCGCCTGGGGACGGGATGTTCATAGTGTTTAAATGTTCTGCAATCTCTGCGCGTAATTTCCTTTCACACACAAACATATTGAAAATCAATTGGACGACCCAAGCTGTTTTTGGATCAGGAATCAATTTTAATTTTTCGTCTTTCGTGTACCCATATGGCGGTTTCGTGCCGATAAACTTCCCTTCTCTCGCGCTTTGGTTTCGCCCACGAATCAGACGCTTGTTAATCTGCTTCAACTCTTCACGGGCGATAATAGACTTGATACTAAACGTTAACTCTTGAGTATCATCGGACGGGTCAATCACTTCTAAAGGGGTAACGATAAGTGTTTCTGTATACTTTAGGATGCGGTAGATCGTCCCTTGGTCAGCCATATCCCCGCGCCCTAATCGGTCTAAGTCCATCACCAACACCGCGTCGACCGGTTGATGTTGTAAATCTTGTAACATTTCCTGCATCTTCGGTCGTTGGTCTAGATATTCACCGGACACCACTTCTTCATATACGTTGAGAATGGTGTGTTTTTCTTCTTTCGCTAGATTGAATAGCTGTTTCCGGTGCCGCTCTAAGGTGTCATATGTTCTCCCTTGCGCAGCCGCTTTCTGTTCTTCTTCCATATCTCGTCTACTCTTGCGCAGATAGATAAAAACGTTTAATCCTTGCGGTCTCACGATATCACCTCCCACCTACTATTTTAGATGCGTGTAGATATGCAAGCAACAAAAAAAGAGGTTGCTAATGCACCTCTTTCAGAATCAAGCAGTAGCTTCTTTCGCGACCTCCCCAATTCCGATGATAACCATCCCCTCCAGCACAATACGGACGCCTTTTTCTACTTTGTCGCTGTACACAACTTTCATATAAACGCCCCCCCGAAAAAATACGAACTTATGTTCCTTTGTTTTTTTCTATTATATACCTATTATTGATAAATTTCTAGGGGACAAGGTGTGGCGAATTTCGATAAAAATCTACATTTTTAGACATTTGTTACATAAATCCAAATATTATATTTTGTTTTTAAACTCATTGATGACTTCTATATAACGCCTTACCTCGTCTGGTGTTAACTGTTTTTCTTTCATCTCTTTCGCGAAAAAAATCCATTCTACCCCGATTTCTTTTAACTCGTCTGGAACCTGTTGTGACTCTCCAAAAAGGTCACTAAGCGTCGCGCCATATAGTTCTGCTATTTCTTTTAACACTTTAATGGAAGGAAGATGACCTTTTTCAATCTTACTGATATAACTGTAGTCCATCCCTAACTTTTCTCCAACGTACCGCATGGTATATCCTTTTTTTTCGCGCAGTTTTTTTAACTTTTCCCCAACTTCTTTTTCTAAGCTCATCATCGTTTTCACCCCGCTTATTATCATTTTCGTTATCATTATATTTTTATTAAGTTTGTACATATCGTATTATATCGTGTTTGTTGACTATTCTTCAAAAGTAAATTGCGGAATTGGAACGGTTATATTTTTTTTAAAAAAAGGACAAAAATATTGTTGACTATATTTCAACAACGTGATATGATTCAATTGTAGCGG
>NZ_JAILZV010000181.1 GCF_023512315.1 Anoxybacillus sp. | reverse complement strand
ACAGCAGCAATCGGTCATGTTCGCTATGCAACGGCAGGAGGCGGGGGCTACGAAAACGTGCAGCCCCTCTTGTTCCGTTCCCAAAGCGGAAGCATTGCGTTGGCGCATAACGGCAATTTAGTAAATGCTGCTGATTTGAAACTCCGTCTCGAACAACAAGGAAGTATTTTTCAAACAACATCCGATACGGAAGTGTTTGCCCATTTAATTCGGCGCAGCATGGCGCCGACGCTAAAAGAACAAATTAAAGTAGCGTTGACGTATTTAGAAGGGGCGTTTGCGTTTCTTCTTTTGACGGAAACTGAACTTTATATCGCTTTAGACCCTCAAGGGTTTCGCCCGCTTTCCATCGGCCGGCTTGGAGAGGCGTATGTTGTGGCATCGGAAACGTGTGCGTTCGATGTTGTCGGTGCGACGTATGAGCGGGAAGTAGAGCCTGGGGAGCTAATTATTATTAGCAAGGAAGGCGTGTATTCCGAACGTTATGCGGAAAAACGGCCGCGTTCAATTTGTAGCATGGAATACATTTATTTTGCACGTCCAGATAGCAATGTCGATGGCATTAACATTCATACGGCTCGTAAAAATTTAGGCAAACGTCTGGCGTTCGAGGCGCCAGTGGAAGCGGATGTGGTAACCGGGGTGCCGGATTCGAGCATTTCGGTGGCGATTGGCTATGCGGAAGTAACGGGCATTCCATATGAGCTTGGCTTAATTAAAAATCGCTATGTCGGACGGACGTTTATTCAACCGTCGCAATCGTTACGGGAACAAGGGGTGAAAATGAAGCTATCACCAGTGCGCGGGGTAGTAGCAGGTAAGCGTGTCGTAATGGTTGATGATTCGATTGTTCGCGGGACAACAAGCAAGCGAATTGTGAATATGCTGCGTGAAGCAGGGGCGAAAGAAGTGCATGTCCGCATTAGCTCCCCACCGATTACCCATCCATGTTTTTACGGCATCGACACTCCGACGAAAGAGGAATTAATTGCGGCTACTCATTCTGTCGAAGAAATTCGGCAAATGATCGGGGCAGATTCGCTTGCCTTTTTAAGCGAAGAAGGGTTATTGGAAGCGATTGGACGTCCGAAAGACTCAACGTGGCACGGGCAATGTATGGCTTGTTTTACCGGAACGTATCCGACAAAGACGTATCACGAATAAGACCGCATTTATCATTTGGAAGTATTACTCATGGACTGTGAAAAGGGGGAAACATAGGTGGCGGACGCATATAAACGAGCAGGGGTAGACATTGAGGCCGGATATAAAGCCGTATCGTTAATGAAAAAACACGTCCAAAAAACCGTTCGCCCGGAAGTAATCGGAGGGCTTGGTGGCTTTGGCGGCATGTTTGATTTATCGAAATTGCAGTATAATGAGCCGGTGCTCGTATCAGGGACAGACGGGGTCGGAACAAAGTTAATGTTCGCGTTTTTGCTAGATAAACATGATACCATCGGCATTGACTGTGTAGCGATGTGCGTAAACGATATCGTCGTGCAAGGGGCAGAGCCACTGTTTTTCCTCGATTATATCGCGTGCGGAAAAGCTGTTCCGGAAAAAATTGCGCAAATTGTGAAAGGGATTGCTGATGGCTGTGTACAAGCAGGCTGTGCGTTGGTTGGTGGAGAAACAGCAGAAATGCCGGGCATGTATCAAGAGGACGAGTATGATGTGGCAGGATTCGCCGTCGGTATTGCCGAGAAAGCGAAATTAATTACAGGGGAAACAATTCAAGCGGGCGATGCGTTAATTGGACTTGCCTCGAACGGTATTCATAGCAACGGGTATTCACTTGTGCGGAAAATTGTGTTCGAAGAGGCGACGCTTGATTTGCAAGCAACATATGGTTTGCCGCTTCCGTTAGGCGAGGAACTATTGAAACCGACGCGCATTTATGTCAAGCCAGTGCTTTCCGTACTGAAAGAGTTTCCGATTAAAGGAATGGCGCACATTACTGGTGGAGGATTTGTCGAGAATATTCCGCGCATGCTGCCGAAAGGAGTATGTGCCGAAATTGACTACGGCTCTTGGCCGATTCCGCCGATTTTTGATTTATTGCAGGAGAAAGGAAAGCTTGTCCGCCAAGAAATGTTTAATATTTTTAATATGGGCATCGGCTTAGTGATGGCGGTCGACAGCGAAACGATCCAGCCGCTTCTTGAGCGGCTCGAGCAACTTGGGGAGAAAGCATATTTAATCGGCCGCGTCAAAGCAGGCGAAGGTGTTGTGTTTGCTGGAGGGAAGATGGAATGAAGCTTGCGATATTTGCCTCCGGGAGTGGAACGAATTTTCAAGCAATTGTTGATGCGGTAAAACGTGGAGAATTGGCAGCAGAAGTAGCGTTATTAGTATGCGACCGCCCCGAAGCAAAAGTGGTCGAGCGGGCGAAAAAAGAAGGGATTCCGACGTTCGTGTTTCGTCCGAAAGAATATGAGACAAAAGCGGAGTTTGAACGCGACATTTTAGCGAAGCTCATCGCGCACGACATTGATTTTATTGCGTTGGCTGGCTATATGCGTTTAATCGGTCCGACGCTTCTGTCTGCTTACGACGGACGAATCGTAAACATTCATCCGTCGTTGTTGCCAGCGTTTCCAGGAAAAGATGCGATTGGACAAGCGTACCGATATGGTGTCAAAATAACAGGTGTGACGGTGCACTACGTCGATGAAGGAATGGATACCGGACCGATTATTGCGCAACGGGCGGTTTTTATTGAAGAAGGAGAGTCGTTAGAAGCGGTAGAACAAAAAATCCACGCCATTGAACACGAACTATATCCATCTGTTTTAAAAACATTGCTTGAAAGGGTCGAAGCATATGATTAAACGAGCATTATTGAGCGTTTCCGATAAAGAAGGAATCGTTGCATTCGCGAAGCAGTTAGTAGAATTAGGGGTCGAAATTATTTCGACTGGCGGGACGAAAAAAACGTTAGAACGAGAAGGAATTCCGGTCATTAGCATTTCTGATGTCACAGGATTTCCAGAAATTTTAGATGGGCGTGTCAAAACGTTGCATCCGATGATTCATGGGGGCTTATTGGCGATTCGCAGTAATCCTCGCCACGTGGAGCAACTACAGGAGCACGGGATTACGCCGATCGATTTAGTCGTCGTCAACTTATATCCGTTTCAACAAACGATTGCGAAGCCTGACGTTACGTTTATGGAAGCAATCGAAAACATTGATATCGGTGGGCCGACGATGCTGCGGGCAGCAGCGAAAAACCACGAACATGTGACGGTCGTTGTCGACCCTGCTGATTACGAAACGGTGTTAAATGAGTTAAAAATAGCGGGGGACGTATCTCAGGAAACGAAAGTTAAGTTAGCGGCGAAAGTGTTTCGGCATACAGCGGCGTATGATGCGATGATTGCCGACTATTTAAACAAACAAGCCGGTGAATCGTATCCAGAAACGTTGACAGTTACGTTTACAAAGAAGCAAGACTTACGATATGGAGAAAATCCACACCAACGTGCTGCCTTTTACGCGAAGCCGTTAGGCTCGACGTTCTCGATTGCCGCGGCAAAACAATTGCACGGAAAAGAATTGTCGTACAACAACATTAACGACGCCAATGCTGCCTTACAAATCGTGAAGGAATTTACGAACGCAGCAGCGGTGGCGGTTAAACATATGAATCCGTGCGGAGTAGGGGTAGGAGAAACGATTTTTGAGGCGTTTACAAGGGCGTACGAAGCTGACCCGACCTCGATTTTTGGTGGGATCGTTGCCCTAAATCGCGAAGTAGACCGCGACACGGCGCTAAAGATGCATGACATTTTCTTAGAAATTATTATTGCGCCGTCATTCAGTGAAGAAGCGTTAGCGATTTTGACGCAGAAGAAAAACATTCGCTTGTTGACGGTTGATTTTGCTGCAGCGGAAAAGAACGAGCCAATGTTTGTATCGGTCAAAGGCGGCTTGCTTGTCCAAGACGAAGACCGGTATACGCTTGATGATGCGGAGTTGAAAGTAGTCACCAAACGCGAACCGACAGAGAAAGAATGGGAGGATTTGCAGCTCGCTTGGAAAGTTGTCAAACACGTCAAATCGAATGCGATTGTATTGGCGAAAGACGGGATGACGATCGGAGTCGGAGCAGGTCAAATGAATCGCGTCGGGGCGGCAAAAATTGCGATTGAGCAAGCGGGAGAAAAAGCACAAGGTGCCGCATTAGCGTCAGATGCCTTTTTTCCGATGAGCGATACGGTCGAGGCAGCAGCAAAAGCAGGAATTACGGCAATTATTCAACCGGGTGGGTCGATTCGCGATGAAGAATCGATTCAAAAGGCCGATGAATACGGAATTGCAATGGTCTTTACTGGAGTACGTCATTTTAAACACTAGGGGGGAACGAGATGAAAGTGCTGGTTATTGGCCGTGGTGGACGAGAACACGCGATTGCGTGGAAAGTGGCGCAAAGTCCGCTCCTCACGAAACTATACGCGGCGCCAGGAAACCCTGGAATTGCGGAAATTGCTGAGCTTGTTCCAGTGGAAGAGCATGAGCTAGAAGCGCTTGTGCAATTTGCCAAACAAGAAGAAATTGATTTAACAATTGTTGGACCGGAAGCCCCGCTTTTACAAGGAGTGGTCGATCGTTTTCAGGCAGAAGGATTGCGTATTTTCGGTCCGCGTAAAGAGGCGGCGCTAATTGAAGGAAGCAAAGCGTTTGCGAAACAACTAATGAAAAAATATGGCATACCGACAGCGGAGTACGAATCGTTTACCTCTTATGAAGAAGCGAAAGCGTACGTCGAGCAAAAAGGGGCGCCCATTGTCATTAAAGCCGATGGGCTTGCGGCAGGAAAAGGGGTTGTCGTCGCGATGACCGTAGAAGAGGCGCTAGAAGCGTTACATGAAATGATGGTAGAGAAAAAATTTGGCAAAGCAAGCGAACAAGTCGTGATTGAGCAGTTTTTAGTGGGGGAAGAATTTTCGCTGATGGCGTTTGTGCATGGCGAAAAAGTGTATCCGATGGTGATTGCCCAAGACCATAAGCGGGCGTTTGACAACGACGAAGGGCCAAATACAGGAGGGATGGGTGCTTACTCTCCTGTTCCGCAAATCGAAGATGAAGTCGTACAACAAGCGGTCGAACAAATTGTTCATCCTGTTGCGAAAGCGCTCGTGGCGGAAGGGTGTTCTTTTACAGGCATTTTATATGCAGGGCTTATCGCTACTAAAGAAGGGCCGAAAGTGATCGAATTTAACGCTCGCTTCGGCGACCCGGAGGCGCAAGTCGTGTTGCCGCGTTTGGAAACCGATCTTGTATCTTTCTTGCTTGATTTGTTGGACGGAAAAGCTGTTTCGTTAACGTGGACAGATGAAGCAGTGCTTGGTGTCGTTTTAGCCGCAAAAGGCTACCCAGAAGCGTACGAAAAAGGCGCAGAAATCGCTGGATT
>NZ_JAILZV010000180.1 GCF_023512315.1 Anoxybacillus sp. | reverse complement strand
AACGCCATAGACTGCGAGCGTTTTTATGGTAGAAGCAAGTGAATTCACCTCGGGAGTTGGCGCTTGGACCATTTTGCGCATGCAAAATGTAAAGGCGTTCCGGTGTAGACCGTTATCCGAATGAAGTGAGCTATGCTTATTGTATAGCTAACAAGGGTGGTACCGCGAGTGCACTCGTCCCTTATCAAGGGGCGAGTTTTTTATTTTTATAGACAAGAGGAGGGTTTTTCGTGAAAGAACGGTTACAACAGCTTCAACAAGAAGCGCTCGTTCACATTGAGCAAGCGAACGATTTGAAAACGTTAAACGATGTGCGCGTGGCATATCTCGGGAAAAAAAGTCCAATTACAGAAGTGCTGCGCGGCATGGGGGCGTTATCGGCTGAGGAGCGTCCTGTGATGGGGGCGCTTGCCAACGACGTGCGTGAAGCCATTCAACGAGCGTTAGAAGCAAAGCAAGCAACGCTTGAACAAGCAGAAGTCGAGAAAAAACTAGCGGCGGAAGCGATTGATGTCACGCTTCCAGGGCGCCCGATTAGACGCGGCAACCATCATCCGTTAACGCGTGTCATTGAAGAAATTGAAGATTTGTTTATCGGCATGGGTTATACGATTGCCGAAGGTCCGGAAGTCGAAAAAGACTATTACAACTTTGAAGCGCTCAATTTGCCAAAAGGTCATCCGGCGCGCGATATGCAAGATTCGTTCTACATCACCGAGGAAATTTTATTGCGCACGCACACGTCACCCGTGCAAGCACGGACGATGGAAAAACATCAAGGACGAGGTCCAGTGAAAATTATTTGCCCAGGAAAAGTGTATCGCCGCGACAACGACGATGCGACACATTCCCATCAATTTACGCAAATCGAAGGGCTTGTCGTTGACGAGAACATTCGCATGAGCGATTTAAAAGGAACGTTACGTGAATTTGCGCGCAAAATGTTTGGCGAAGATCGCGACATTCGCTTCCGCCCAAGCTTTTTCCCATTTACTGAGCCGTCGGTCGAAGTTGACGTCTCATGTTTTAATTGCGGCGGGCACGGCTGCAATGTATGTAAAGGGACGGGCTGGATTGAAATTTTAGGTGCCGGGATGGTTCATCCGAACGTACTTGAAATGGCAGGATTTGATTCGAAAAAATATACGGGCTTTGCGTTCGGTATGGGACCGGAGCGTATTGCGATGCTCAAATACGGCATTGACGACATCCGTCATTTTTATCAAAACGATGTTCGTTTCTTGCAACAATTTAACCGGGTGTAAAGGGAGGTTTAATGGATGTTCGTTTCATATAAATGGCTACAGGAATATGTCGATTTAGCAGGCATTACCGCAAAACAATTAGCCGACCGCATTACGAAAAGTGGGATTGAAGTGGAAAGTGTGGAACTGTTAAATAAAGGAGCGCAAGGAGTGGTCATCGGCCATGTGCTTGAGCGCGAGCAACATCCAAATGCTGATAAATTAAGCAAATGTCTTGTCGATATCGGGGAAGGGGAGCCGGTGCAAATTATTTGCGGGGCACCGAACGTGGCAAAAGGACAAAAGGTCGCTGTCGCCAAAGTCGGGGCAGTATTGCCAGGAAATTTGAAAATCAAACGTGCGAAATTGCGCGGGGAAGAATCGAACGGCATGATTTGCTCGCTGCAAGAACTCGGCGTGGAGTCGAAATTAGTACCGAAAGAATACGCCGATGGCATTTTCGTTTTCCCAAGCGATGCGCCGGTCGGAGCTGATGCGCTTGAATTGCTCAACTTGGACGATGAAGTATTGGAGTTAGGATTGACGCCAAACCGTGCCGATTGTTTAAGCATGATCGGTGTCGCTTATGAAGTGGCAGCGATTTTAGGACGGAGCGTGAAGCTTCCGGCAATCGAACTTCACGAAAACAATGAAAGTGTTCATGATTATATTTCTGTCCGCGTCGATGCACTAGAAGACAATCCGTTATATGCAGGACGCATTGTGAAAAACGTGAAAATCGGTCCGTCGCCGCTTTGGATGCAAACGCGTTTAATGGCGGCCGGCATTCGCCCACATAATAATGTCGTTGATATTACGAACTACATTTTACTTGAATATGGCCAGCCGCTTCATGCGTTCGACTACGACCGCCTCGGTTCGAAAGAAATTGTCGTCCGCCGCGCAAAAGCAGGCGAAACGATCGTGACGCTTGATGATGTAGAGCGCACGTTAACAGAGGAGCATCTTGTCATTACAAACGGGAAAGAGCCTGTCGCCTTAGCTGGTGTGATGGGCGGTGCCAATTCGGAAGTGAAAAACGACACAACGACCGTATTTATTGAGTCCGCGTATTTCATAAGTCCTGTCATTCGTCAGGCGGTCAAAGATCACGGGTTGCGCAGTGAAGCGAGCACACGGTTTGAAAAAGGCATTGACCCAGCGCGCACGAAAGAAGCGCTTGACCGCGCAGCGGCATTGATGGCGGAATATGCTGGCGGGGAAATCGTTGGCGGCGATGTCGAAGTAAACACGCTGACACAAAAAGAAGTCGTCGTTACAATTACATTAGACCGTATCAATAACGTGCTTGGCACAACCATTACGAAAGAAGAAGTGGCAGGCATTTTAACCAACTTGCAATTTACATTCACAGAAGATAACGGGACGTTTACGATTACCGTTCCATCGCGTCGTCGCGATATTGCGATTGAAGAAGATATTATTGAAGAAGTGGCGCGCCTTTATGGCTATGACAACTTGCCAGCAACGCTTCCAATCGGCGAGGCAAAGCCTGGGAAACTCACGCCATATCAAGCAAAGCGCCGCCACGTGCGCCGTTATTTAGAAGATGCGGGCTTGTTCCAAGCGATTACGTACTCGCTTACAAATGAAGCAAAAGCGGCGATGTTTGCGCTTGAAACGGCGGAACCGATCCGTCTCGCTCTTCCAATGAGTGAAGAACGCAGCGTCTTGCGGCAAAGTTTAGTGCCACACTTATTGGAAGCGGCAAGCTACAACCGCGCTCGCCAAGCCGAAAACGTCGCGCTATATGAAATCGGCTCGGTATACTTAGCTAACGGCGAACATGAACTGCCAAACGAAAAAGAACGTCTCGCAGGCGTTGTGACAGGCGTATGGCATGCGCATTTGTGGCAAGGAGAGAAAAAAGCGGTTGATTTTTATGTTGTAAAAGGGATTTTAGATGGTTTGTTTGCGTTGCTAGGCTTAGAAAGCCGTATCGAATATAAGCAAGCAAAACGCGAGTACCTTCATCCAGGGCGCACAGCCGATATGTTGCTAGATGGAAAAACGATCGGCTTTGTCGGTCAGCTTCATCCTGTTGTACAAAAACAATTTGATTTGAAAGAAACGTATGTATTTGATCTAGACCTTGAAGCGTTATTGAACGCGGAAGTAGACGACATTCGCTATACGGCGATTCCACGCTTCCCGTCGATTACGCGCGACATTGCTCTTGTCGTTGATGAACATGTCGTCGCGGGTGAGTTGCAAAAAGCGATTATCGCAGCGGGTGGTGAACTGTTGAAAGACGTATCGATTTTCGACGTCTACAAAGGAGACCGCCTCCCAGAAGGCAAAAAATCGATCGCCTTCTCGCTCCGTTACTACGACCCAGAGCGGACATTAACAGATGAAGAAGTCACAAACGTTCATGAACAAGTGATCAAAGCGGTCGAACAACAATTCGGCGCCACATTGCGCGGGTAAAACGAACCCCCATCTGATGCACGGGCATTGGATGGGGGTTTTTATATGTTGCGTCGATGAGGGCGTTTTTCGTCTAGCCCGCCAAAATTGGCGGGCACACCGTCAAAAATTGGCGGGGTTCCGACACAAGTTGGCGGTGAAAGAGTGAGAAAATGGAGGTATAATGAGGTTGGATAGGAAAAATATACAAGGAGGTTTAAAATGGAGTTTCTATACCTAATTACTCTACCGATAATTGGTTCTTTATGGTTTTTAAATTTCACGATTTTTTTAAAAAGATTAAACAGTAATGGAAATACACGCAATCAAACAATATTAGGTGTTCTGTTAACCTTTATTTTTATTTTTGTATTTGCGTACGGTTACTTGGCAACACATTAAATATTTCAACTTAGTGAAATGTTTAGCTTGTCGATTTTGTCGACAAGTTGGACTGAATAGTTATCTTTAAGTAATTCATTAACCTGTGGTGTTAGTTGAGAGCTAGCGCTCAATTAGCACCACGCGGATTTTATGGAAATTTTTTAATATATTTTTACGATTGAATTAAAAAACAGAACCATATCATACATCACTTCATCATTGACGTTTTGTATTTCATAGTTATATTATTAAATAGTTAAACAATTGAACTATTTGGATAGGAGGCATTGAGCGGTGGAGCGAAGCATACAACAATTGATTGAGCGCTATTTATCCGTTTCATTTCTTGTCAATAAACGAGGGGCGGCGCTGATGAAATGTGAGTTAGATGATGTGACGCACGATCAATATTATGTATTGCGCTACATATATAAGCGAGGGGTGTGCACATCAACGGAATTGGCGGACGTGTTTGCGGTGAATAAAAGCGCCATTACTGCGATGACAAATCGTCTTGTTGAAAAAGGAATGATTGAACGAGGGAGAGGGGGAGACGACCGTCGTGTTATTGCGCTTTCGCTGACGGAAAAGGGAAGGAAATGGCTTGAAGAAACAGAACAAAATGTGTATGAACTTGTGGAAGCAATTATGACGAAACTTTCACATGAAGAAATTGAACAGTTTATTCAAACGTATGAAAAGCTAGCGATGATTTTACAAGAAATGGGGGAAAGCAAATGAAAGCGATCATTCGCGGAAAGTGGGCCGTTTTGCTTCTTTGGATGTTAGCAGCCGTCGTACTGATGATGACTGCACCGAATATGGGGGAACTTGTGCGCGAAAAGGGGCAAATTACCGTTCCAGACGGCTACTCGTCTTCGCTTGCCAGCGAGCTACTAAAAGAAGTACAAAAACAAGAAAAGAAAGAAGGGGAAATGAGCGATGTTCTCGTCTTCCATCGAAAAGAAAGATTACAAGAAAAGGATTGGAACGAAATCGAGACAGCTGTCGGGCAACTGCAAGCGAAAAAAGAAGCGCTCGGTTTAATACAAATTGTGTCACCGCTTGATGACGGACAGCTAAAAGAAAAACTGGTGTCAAAAGACGAGACAACAGCGCTTGTTTCCCTTCAATTAGAACGAAACAAACGCACTGCAAAAGAAATAAGCACAGCGCTTTATGATGTGATCGAGAATATTGATGTGCCGCACTATTACACAGGTAGTTGGATGATTGATGAAGATGTCATTCAAAGTTCACAAGAAGGGTTGAAAAAAACAGAAGGCATTACCGTTGTTTTTATTTTAGTTGTTTTATTTCTTGTGTTCCGTTCGCTCGTTGCTCCGTTTGTACCGTTGTTAACGGTCGGATTGACGTATGT
>NZ_JAILZV010000018.1 GCF_023512315.1 Anoxybacillus sp. | reverse complement strand
TACACAATCTCCTTCATTTTCCTTCAAAAGGAAGCCCGTGATTACTTTTCATAGATTTTTTGACGCTACCATTTCCAAGAAACATCTTGCTCACTTTTTATCATAGTCGCTTTCCTAAAAAGGAAGAAGAGGGAAATAGTTCTTTTCAAAAAACTGTCAAAAACATATGACAAAATCGTTAACGATTTACCGCTTGCATGGATTGGTTTGTTAGCCAATGAATGGCATCCCGCTCTGTTTGGGAGAATACGAACAAA
This sequence comes from Anoxybacillus sp., assembly GCF_023512315.1. Lineage (GTDB taxonomy): Bacteria > Bacillota > Bacilli > Bacillales > Anoxybacillaceae > Anoxybacteroides. The sequence goes on along the minus strand of NZ_JAILZV010000018.1, from coordinate 32,223 downwards.
CGGTCGAGCTTGGCGATGGTAAACAGCCGTCGAATCGCTTCGTTTTCTAAAAAAACAAAAAGAAAAGTTTTTTGTTTATCCGTTTCTTGCTTAAGCAAATGAATAAACACCGAAAGCCCTGTACTGTCAATAAACGTTAGCTCGCTCACATCAAACAAATACACATCTTTCGTTGCGTGCTGAAATATTTCCATCAGCGCTTGTTTGGCAGTTTGTTGCGTACTATAGACTAATTTCCCTTTCAACGAAATTTTTTCATAACGAGCAGTGGAGGTTGCTTCAATCCGAATCATTGGCATCTTCATCATTTCATCTCCCCATTTTCATCCCGAGTGCGTATGTGCCGTTGGCTAACGGCTCCACCCATAGAGCGTCCATCAATTCTCTCATCAACAGAAGTCCTCGTCCCGATTCTTCTAGCAGTACATCTTCTAACCGTTTCGTTTGTCGACTCTCGATGAGTTGTTTTGAAAGACCATTCGCCGCATCCGAAACAAAAACAGTCACATCGTCTTTTGTAATACGCACCGAAAGGGTAAGAGCAGCATGGTGTTTATTGCATTGCGTTCGCACTGCTTCGACCGAGTTTATAATTGCTTCATGAACGGATAAAACGAGCGCTTGCCTGTCACGGACAGTGAAAAAAGAGGCGAGAGAATCAATGACTAGATCGCAAAACTCGATCGTTTCTACATTTGCTGGGCAGTGAAGCACCATCTCGTACATTCCTTGCACCTACCATTCTTGAATTGTAATGGAAAGTAAGCAAATATCATCTGCAGGATGAGGCTGACGCACATGGTGATCGACGAGTAGCCGCAAAAACTGCTGATCGGATAGATGGTGATAGTTTTTTAGAAATCGTCGGATTTTTGTAAGGCTCGTTAAAATGGACGAATCGATTGCTTCTAAAATGCCATCGGTGTACAAAAACAACCTCGTTCGTTTGTCGTAATGAACCACCCCTTTTTCAAACGGAGCAGAAAATGGGCTGCCAATTGCAAGACCGCCTTTATCTAGTTCCGTTATTTCTCCGTCGTTTGTCAGCATCAGCCCAAACGGGTGACCAGCGTTAATGTATTCAATTTTTCTCTGCTTCGTATCAATGACTAAATAAATCATGGAAAAAAAATAATGGATCTCTAGTTCTTTTTCTGGGAACAAATTTTGCAAATGTTTTTCTAGTTCCAACGCAACGGAAACCGGGTCTACTACCCGAAGGATTAACCCTCTTAATAACGAGCGTAACGACATGCTGATTAAGGAAGAAGAAAGGCCGTGGCCCATGACATCAATAATCATCATCCCAAAACGATGGTCGTCAATTTGGTAACACGCATAAAGGTCGCCTGACAGTTCTTCCGATGGAATGTAAATGGCGTCCATCGTAATTGTGTCATGTTGAAGGAGAGGAGTGAGTACACTTTGTTGAATTTTTTTCGCTAGTTCTACTTGTTTTCCGTGTTCAATCTCCTTTTGCCTCATTTTCGTGATATCGTTAATCGTTACGATATATCCTTGGATATGTTCGTTGTAAGCGATTGCAAGCGCCGAGCAAGCGAGATAAAGCACCTCCCCGTTTTTTCGCCTCGCCGTACATTCAAACGTTAGCGGTTCTCCTTGTGCTGTTTGTTCAAACATGCTTTGCATATAACTCGGATGGCATTGCAAGAAAGAAAAGAGCGGCTGATCGATAATGTCTTCTTTTTTCCATCCAAAAAGTTGTTCCGCCGCTTCGTTCCAATAGCGGACGTTCATCGTACGGCTGAGCTCAACTATTGCAATTGGCGATGCTTTATATATCGCTTCGACGACATATTCTGCTTCTGGAACATCCGCAAGCTGCCAAACGTATAGTTTGGTGCGAACTTCTTCGCACCATACTACATCGACAGTCACCTGTTTTCGACGGGAAACGGTTGGCGAATGAAGACAAACTTCCCCTTGCCATCGAGCGTGCGTTTGCAAATGCGTCCATATCGCTTCATCGTCTACGGCAAACGAATGCGAAAACAACGTTCGCAGCGACCGTCCGATGACTTGCTCTTTTGCATAGCCAGTGACCGACAATATCTGTTCACTAATCGCAATAATCGTTCCTTTGTCGGTCGTAATGACAACCCCTTCCTGCGCATACACATTCTCCAGCTTCTCCACCACATTCAACTCTACGTCCACTTGTTTTCAACCCTTTTACTAGTATTTGGATAATAGATAACCATCATGAGAAACGGAATATTCCTCCTTTTCAAAATATTTTCCTTCATTAAATTTCGTCCTCTCCTACTTTTTTTCCTGCTTCCTAAACAAGAAAGATGAACGATGACGAATGATTGCGAACAAAAGCAGCAACAGCGGAATGCCAACTTGTAGCGGGATATGCATATAGAGCGTCACAATATTTAATCCTTCTTTAATATGTTCAGAAAAATTGCTGGCAATAGCAATCGACAGCAACAATACAGAAATACCGAGCGGGTAAACAAGACGCTGATGTTCCTTCACTCGAAATAAATCAGCTGTACCGATCACTCCAGCATAAAAAAAGATGCTAATCTTGAAAAAGCCACCAATCACCAAGGCAATCATAAATAGTACATCCAATCGCTCTAAAAAATTAGCTACTCGAATTTCTCGAATGGTATTTAAAAGTGGGAAAGTGGAACGTGAAACCGTTTCTGATCCAAGTACAGCAATATTTATCGCCATCATCGATGCTAAATTAATTCCACTTAGGAACATAGCAAGCCAACCTACTATTTTTGTTTTTTTAGGTTGATCGATATAGGGAAAAAGCATCGCAAATACGATCATTTCACCAAATGGAACATACAATGTTTGCGTAAACACTACTTTGAATACTCGCTTCCATCCTTCTTCGAGAATCGGTTGTAATCGGTGAACATCTATTAAACCTGCTATTATCACAAGCGCTAGCCCTACAATCCCTGTTAAACAAAGCGAAAAGAAAAATAATTCTCCTGTTCTCGCTAGCACCTCAATGCCCTTATGAGCAGCATACATAACGGTCATCATCATCACTGCATTTAAAATAAATAACGGTGTTTCTGGATAAGCAAACGTCAACAAAAGTTCACCAAAATCGCGCAACACACGTGCAGCGATATATAAAAAATAGAGAATGTATAAAAGCGCAATCGTTTTACCAAAAAATGTTCCAACGATTTGTTGACTATATGACGTTAATGGAAGCGAAGGATAGTAAGTGAAAAGGCGGTAATAAATAAAAAACAGCCCTGCCCCAAAAATCATGCTACATAAAATCGCAATCCACACATCTTGCCTAGCATCAATCCCTAGCGGAATAACCATGGCACTACCATGTTCAAATAAAATAGCGAGTACCAATAATTGTCGAGCATTTAATTGCACTCGTTCCATATGCGTTTCACTGCCTTTTCATTAAAAATACGGTTTATTTCGCAATCCAGTCCGTCGAATAAACGCATGTACGTTTACTTTTACTTGCAGACGAGAAAAATATTGATCGTTCCAGTTTTTCTTCAACTGCTTCCATTCATTAGGATACAACCGATGGACAACCTCTCCGAATCCAAAAATATCGCTCTTTTTACTTTGAGCGTAGAGAATAGTATTTTGCACTTCTTTTTGTATTTCTTGTTGTAGCTTTTTCTCCAATAGAGAAATATTGTTAGGGTCTGTTAAATCCATAGGAACAAGCACCTCGCCAATATCTCCTTCCATGCTAATCATGACAGAAATTATTGGCTTTCCGTTGTTTATTTTAGCGGTTACTTTTGTTTTTGACCTAACCACCTTATAAGAAATAGCTTCTTTTGTTCTTTGCCAATCAATAGTAACGGCTGTTTGATGAATTTTATTGAGCAACCACAAAACACCTCGTGCTTGTTCCCCACTCATCCAACTAATAAGTTTTCCTTTTTGAAAAACAGCTAATTCTCCTGCATGAAGAAAAGTATACGGCTCTATCGATTGGAGATTGTTTTGTTGTTCCCCTATCATTTTATTTCCGGCTATACGGAAACTACTCATCACCACTTCTTTTCCACCAAGCGATAAAATCTCAATTACCTCTCCAGCATGGACATTCAGATTTTCTCCCCATACTTTCTCGGTTAGTTCTAATGTTTTTATCATTTGATTAGTTGGTATTTTATCAATTGGCGTAAGCACGGATAACAGTTCTTTGGCTGTACATTGACGAGCTATAATAACGCTAGCTGTCGTTCGAAATTGTGGATTTCTCTCTATCGCATCAAATACTTCCTTAATCCCTTCTCTTGCCAGTTCTTCTCCAATAACTATAAGGTTCGTATGGGCATAATATGTGAGCCTAGAGATTTTTTCAGAAACTTTCCGGCTTGCTTCTACTAACGTATTCCCTGTAGAAGTATACAAAGTTACAGGGAGACCACTACTTCCCCCACCTTTTTGTGTAGCTCCAGCTACATTCCCAGGATTCACGACTTGAAGCGTTATCATGTACTTTCCACCTTTCTTATCCACTCCCACCCCAATAACAAAAGCTAACTCTGTTAATTCTTTTTTACTCCAACAGCCAGAAAGAAGTATCACGTGAATAAGCATTATAACAAGAAAAAAATTTCTCCATTTAATGGTTATCCCCTTCTTTCTCTAGTTCATTAGTCGGTTTTGGACGCTGATTGCTTCCTTGCCGCACCACATTTGTCTGATTAATTAAGTGAGGTCGTTCTTTTAGTGCCCACATTGGAAATCGTACGAACGTATCCCCCACATTGGTTGAAATAAATGGAGCCATCGGAGCCATATATGGAACGCCAAATGAACGGAGGCTACATAAATGAAGCGTCATCAAAATTATGCCAATCAAAATCCCGTAAAATCCGAATAGGGCAGCTAGTATCATTAACAAAAACCGAATTAAACGTGCTGAAATTGCAATGGCAAAAGACGGTGTTGCAAAGCTAGCAATGGCTGTAATGGATACAACAATAACCATAGCCGAAGAAACAAATCCAGCCTCTACAGCAGCTTGCCCGATGACAAGTGCACCAACGATAGATACTGCTTGACCAACGGCACGTGGAAGGCGCACCCCTGCTTCCCGTAAAATTTCAAACGTTACTTCCATCATCATCGCTTCCACAAAAGCAGGGAATGGAACGGATTCCCTCTGAGCAGCAACAGCGATGACAAGTTGGGTTGGGATCATTTCTTGGTGAAAGGTTGTCATCGCAATATAAGCAGATGGTGCTATGAGTGAAATAAAAAATACTAATACTCGTAAAAATCGCAAAGCTGTAGCAATATCAAAGCGAGCATAATAATCTTCAACTGCCTGAAAAAACTGTATAAACAAAGCAGGGACAATTAGTACGAATGGTGTTCCTTCCATAAAAATAGCAATTCTTCCTTCTAATAAATTAGCTGCTACACTATCGGGACGTTCAGTATGATAAATGGTTGGGAATGTTGTAAACGTTTTGTCTTCAATTAGTTGTTCGATATAACCAGATTCAAGAATCCCATCCATACAAATACGTTGTAAACGATTCCGAACTTCTTCAACAACTTCATCGCTGGCGATTCCTTTTATATACATGATCGATACATTGGTGTGTGTTACTTCTCCAATTTTGATTGATTCTAACCAAAGGTATGGATTTTGAATACGCCGACGAACCATCGCAATGTTAGTGGCTAAAGACTCCGTAAATCCTTCTCGTGATCCACGAATGGATAGCTGTGTACTTGGTTCTTCAATAGCTCGGTACTCTCCTCCTCTTGCTTCCATGCTTAACGCTTCTGCAACACCATCAATTAGCAAAATTGCCTCTCCAGACATCAAGGCTAAAAATAATTCATGCCACTTTTTGATTCGTTTTACTTTACCTGCTGTTGCAATCTTCTTACAAATATAAGCCAATACGTCCTCTCTACTATAAGAAGAGGGAATGGTTAATTGAGTAGCGGATTGTACCAGAAGTTTCTGAATCATTTCTTCATCGGTCATTCCGCCTACAAAGAAAATCCCTGCTGGAATCTCTTGCTCTTGACCAAGCAAAAACTCACGAATAACGATATCTGTACTGTTTCCTGTGATCGTCCGAATCATATCAATATTTTGTTGCAATTCATTCTCTACGGTTTCATTCAGCATATTGTCGAATACGCCGATTTGTTTCCTTTTGCTTGTTTCCTGAAACCACATATTTCTCCCTCGATTCACTATTACTCATTATTAGAGTGCGCCATTTGTTATTCGTTATACAAACGTTATGAATAAAAAAAACGAGAAGAAAAACGATAAAAAAAGGTTCATCATTAGAGCTTAACAAGTGATACGTTTTACTGTATTGATTTACTTATTTTCCATCGTGAGCGTAAATGGGGCATGATTATGAAAAAATTAAGCAAAGCTTGTGGTGAAGAGTTAAAAAAATTTGTTTTACAGGGGAAAAAAATGAAACTTTTAGTGATTCTGATATCGCTTCCTGCTTTGCTTGTATGCATCGCCATTAGTATGAATTTGCTGCTAGGAATGACCATGCATCGATCGATTATTGACATTTTCAATCCATTCAAAGTCATGGAGCCGATGGAAATGGTTGTTCTTTTTTTAACAATGGGGTTATGGGGATTAGATGCATATACGTATTGGATGAAAAAAAGGAACCCCTTTTATGCAAAGGGGTTACACTCGCATCAACCGCAACGAGTTGAACAACACGATGAGCGTTGCGCCCATGTCGGCGAAAATGGCCATCCACAGTGTGAGCCATCCCGGAATAATAAGGATCAGCGCAAGCAATTTTAAGAGAAAGGCGATCGTGATATTTTGACGGATGATTCGCAATGTTCGACGACTTAGGCGAATGACGTACGGGAGTTGGTCTAAGTCGTCAGCCATGAGCACGACATCTGCCGTTTCTAAAGCGGCGTCGGTACCGTTTTTCCCCATTGCAATACCTACGTCTGCAGCTGCTAAGGCGGGCGCGTCGTTGACCCCATCTCCTACCATCGCAATATGCCCGTATTGTTGCTTTCTCTCTTTAATAATGCGAAGCTTCTCTTCCGGAAGCAACTGTGCCAATACGTCGGTCATCCCTGCTTTTTTCCCGATGGCGTTTGCCGTCGCTTCGTTGTCACCCGTCACCATCATTGTGCGAATGCCGACCATGTGTAACTTGTTTACAACAGTGGCTGCTTCGCTACGCATTTCATCAGAAATCGCAATCACGCCAAAAATCTGTTTGTCATCTCCAACGACGACGACCGTTTTTCCTGCTTGCTGCAACGTATGGATTACGTCGGTAATTTCTTCCGGCATTTCTTTGCTAGCAAACAACAAAGGGCTGCCTGCGTAATACGTCGTTCCGTTAACGACCGCTGTAACCCCTTTTCCCGTCAATGAACGAAAATCGGACACGTGGAAATCAGCAAGCGGCAAGCAGTGCTCCGTTGCTTTATGCACAATCGCTTTCGCCAACGGGTGCTGGGAATATTGTTCGATGCTTGCTAAAAGGTGCAGCACTTCTTTCTCACTCCAGCCGGAAAATGCGTGTATATCAGTCACTGCTGGGGTTCCTTTTGTCAACGTTCCTGTTTTATCAAATGCGATTGCTCGAAGCCGACCTAATGTCTCTAAATAAACGCCCCCCTTAATTAACACCCCTTGCCGAGCCGCTCGACCAATGGCAGTGACGATTGCCACCGGCGTACTAATGACAAGGGCGCACGGACAACCGACGACTAATACGGCCAACCCGCGATAAATCCAAAGTTTCCAATCTTCCGAAAACAAAATAGGCGGCACGATTGCAACAAGCATCGCAATCGCCATAATCGCTGGGGTATAATAGCGGGCGAACCGGTCAACAAATTGCTGTGCCGGAGCTTTTTCCGCTTGTGCTTCTTCGACAAGATGAATGATTTTGGCAATCGTCGAATCAGCGACTTGTTTCGTCACACGCACCTCTAACACGCCTTCTTCGTTGAGCGTCCCTGCATATACCTCATCGCCAACCGCTTTATGCACTGGCAATGATTCTCCTGTAATTGCCGCTTCATTCACGGAAGATGCTCCCCTCATCACCATGCCGTCTGCTGCGATTTTTTGTCCTGGCTTCACCACAATGACATCATCGATTTGTAACTCTTCCACACCCACTTCTTCGATACGGGTTCCTCGCTTCACAAGCGCCGTTTTTGGAGCGAGGTCCATCACTTGTTGGATCGAACGACGCGCTCGTTCCATTGAATATCGTTCTAATGCTTCACTAACCGCAAATAAAAAGACAACGACCGCTCCTTCTTTCCACTCTCCGATAAGCGCTGCGCCAATAATCGCAATCGTCATGAGCGTTTTCATATCGAACTGAAGACGCCCTAAATTGGCGAGCCCTGCGCGGAATAAGTCATACCCACCAACGACAATCGCCAAGGCGAACATTCCGATGACTAGTCCGTGCTGCTCCCCTTTCGCAAACGAAAGCAAAGAGCCAACCGCAAGAAAAATAGCAGAAATCCCCGCAAGGACATTGTCTCGTTTTTTCCAAAAAGGAACGGACGGGCCTTCTGTTCGCTCATGTTCTGGAATGACGTGAATGCCATCAAACGCCCCTGCTTTTTCTAATTGGTCAATGGTCGCTTGGCCAACGACTGTTAATTTCGCCGCCCCGAAGTTGACATATGCTTCTTCGACCGTGTCAATCGCTCTTACGTTTTTTTCAAACGTTGCCGCACAATTGGCGCAAGAAAGCCCTTGAAGCCGGTATACTTGCTTATTCTCCATCGCTGCTCAACTCCTTTGCATGGACGAGCGCAATCGATACAAGCTGATGCACATGCTCGTCTTGTAGCGAGTAAAATACAAGCTTTCCTTCTTTTCGATGTTTCGCTAGCCCCATATCGCGAAGAAAGCGTAAATGATGGGAAGCAGTCGCCACTGTCGAACCAATAATATTAGCGACATCGCACACACACAGCTCTTCTTCTAACGTCAATGCATAAATAATCTTTAGCCGTGTACCGTCCGCAAGCGCTTTAAACAGCTGTTGCACTCCTTGCAACTCTTCCATTTGCGCTTTTATCGCGCGCACCTTCTCTTCATCGACACAAACGACTTCACACATATCTTTTGTCATCGTCACACCTTCTATATTCAAATATTTGTTTGAATATATTATATGAAAACAGCTCTCAATGTGTCAATACATTCAAATAAATATTTGAATAAAAAACTTAACCGCTATCGGACTATGCGTTTATACGAAAAAAGTGCCCCTTGATGGGACACTTTATGGTAATTGCTTGCGAATAAACGATGGAAGCGTTTCTTCGTCCATTACATGCCACTCTGGTTCAGAATGGGCGGTGCGGTAAAAGGCGATAATATAGCGCGATTTCGTTTCGTAAGAAGAAGCTTTTTGCAAGCACTCGTCTAGTTGCCGTTTATCCGTAATACGCAATACGTCGGTTCTTGTTTCTAGCTCTTTTACAAACGCCGGATTTTCTACTAAGTCGTAAAGCGGGGTGCGCGCCTCGTTTTTTACGACGATAGCGTATGCAACATCGTCCGCGGTAACTCGTGCTTTCGAAAGTAACCCTTGTTGCTTCAGCCACGCATCGATTCGTGCATATGATTTTTTCCACGAAAGCTGCATTTGGCCGCCATCGCTTTGCAACAGTTCTATCGTTCCCCATTCATCGATTGGAGAAATCATCTCGGTAAACGGCTCTTCTTTTAGTTCAGTTTTTAATACGGCAAGAAACGACTCGATTTGTTTTGGATCAGCGATTTGAACCGTTTTTGCCTCCGTTCGAATCGTGATTTGACGAATCGGAGAAACATTGTCTTGTAACAAAAAGTAGTAGTTATGTTTATATTCCATTGATTCCATAATCGCTTCATAAAAAGGTTTGTATTCGTCTATTGGAATCGAGTACGTTCTCACCATTTTTTCTCCGTTTTTTAATACGTAGCCGATGACGACTGGACGGATGTTTTCCCCAAACGCAAACGGCGTCGGACGGTCTTCAATTAATTGGCGATGAAATGCGTACACGTTTTTAATATTTTGCGTCGTTTGTAAAAATTGATCGGATTGGACGTACGAAATATAGTTTTCCTCTGCTTGCCGTTCAAACTGATACACCGATTCGCCAAAATAGACGCGTTTAATGTCAGATAATGCCGGTTGACGCTTTTCGTAGCCGGTGATGTCAAAACGAACGAAACTGCCGATGACTATTATTGCTACGATAAAGATGGCATATTCTTTCCAACGATGAAAAATGCGCCACGTTTTTTCAATAATAGCCGATGCAATAAAAAACCCGACAAGAGAAAATGCCACATAGCCAAACAAAATCCAGCCGATGCTTCGCTGTGTTTCACCAAAATATAGCCCACCGACGAGCATAAAACAAAACGTCACGCCAAAGGAAAAGAGCGGTTGAAGTGCTGCAAACGCAATCGCTTGACTTGCCGCTTCGCTATGGCGCCGTTTGTATAGCCAAAGAGACAATAAGCAACATACTACCGTTGCCAACGCATAACGTACCGTTTCGAACGCAGCCAACGGTTTATCGACCAATTCGACAAATCGGATAAACGGTACAATACGCTCTAGATTCGCGCTTAAATAATAATCCGCCGAAAAGCCCGACAACATATACCGCATATTCATAAGCATGAGCACCGAAATGCCTGCGGGAAATAAAAACAAAATGTACGCGAACGCCCCTTGCAAGACCGATATGCCAGTTAACATCCCGACCAATACGCTCGCGCTAAAGGCGAACAGCTCCATTAAAAGCATCTCCATCGCCCAACGAACGAGATCTCCGGCAGAGATGTGCATATTTTCTATCGGTAACTGGCACAACAACGCTGCTACTAGCATTGTTACGATAACAGGAATAACAAGCAGAAGAACGCCAAATAGCATTTGTTGCCAAAACAATGTTTCGCGCCGAAGTGGCAAACTATGCATGTAATCCACCGACCGTTTTGTCTGGAGATAACGAAAGACAAAAATGGCTAAAAGTACCGGAACGGTAAAGGCAATCAGCCCTTGAAAGGCGTTTGAAAGTTCAAACACGTTGCGGATCACAGGTGAATAGCCGTTTTTTTGACTCGTATAAATCATCAGCATCCTTAGCGGAATAGCAGCGAACAATAGCAGAAGATGAACGATGCCAATCCAGCCGACGTTTCGGACATTTTGCATCACTAATGAACGGTTATACGAGAATATTTTCGATGGCATAGCCGACCCCTCCCATCTCATACACAAAGATTTCTTCCAATGTGAGCGGCAGTACGTCGAAAATAACCGGCTCAAATTGGTGAATATACGCTTCTACTTTCTCTTTTTGCCCACGAACGATGCAAAGAAGCACGCTGCCTCGCTGTTCTTTATAGACGGCGTCTAACCCTGTAAGAAACGAAGAAGGAATGCCACCGCGAAACGCCACTTGAATTTTATGTACGTCCGTTTTTAATTCATCCATTTCTTTTTCTAGAACGATTTCCCCTTGGTGCAAAATGCCGATATGGTCGCACAAATCTTCGACTTCGCGTAAGTTGTGTGAAGAAATGATAACGGTCATCTGTCGTTCAGCGACCTCTTGCACAAGTAAGTTTTTCACCTTTTGCCTCATGACTGCATCTAATCCGTCAAGCGGCTCATCGAGAATCATCACTTCAGGCTTTACGGAAAAAGCTAGCCAAAATGCCGCTTGCCGCTGCATCCCTTTAGACATGCGGTGAATTTTTTTATCGAGCGCAAGCGGAAACGCTTCTTGCAAGCGAGTAAACCTCTCCTCGCTCCACGACGGATAAAGGTCGCGATAAAATTGCGCCATTTGCCGAATCGTCGTTTGTGGGAAAAAATAAAGCGCATCCGGTAAAAATAATAGTTTTTGTTTCACGTTCGTATTTTCAAAAACAGGTTCTCCCCCGATAAAAATGTCGCCGCGGTCTTGTTTGTAAATGCCAGCAAGCATCTTTAGCAGCGTCGTTTTGCCAGCACCGTTAGAGCCAAGCAACCCATAAATCGAGCCTCGCGCGACATGCAAACTCACCTCTTTTACTGCTTCTACATCCGCAAATTCTTTGTGGACGCCACGAACGTCAATCATTCGTTTTCGCTCCTTTCACTAATTGCTCCGCTGTTTCGACAAGCGACAACAGCTCTTCTTTTCCTATTCCGAGATAAAGCGCTTCACATAGTAATTTGAGCATCTGCTGTTTGATCGTGGCTGCTTTTTCTTGACTCACAGACGGGGATTGCGGCGCGACAAAACTTCCTTTTCCCGGAATGGAGTAAATGTAGCCTTGATGCTCGAGTTCACGGTACGCTTTTTGGATCGTATTCGGATTGATTGTTACCTCTTTTGCCAATTGCCGTACCGATGGAAGTTGCTCGTGCGGCTTCCATACTTCATGGATGATAAGTTCTTTCATTTTCTCGACGAGTTGCTCATAAATTGGCTGCCGGCTGCGAATATCGAGGTCTAACATTCCCCCGCCTCCTTTCCAAATGATGTATACTAACTGTATTAGTAATTATAGTACACGTCATACAAAAAAACAACCCTTTTCTCCTATGATGAAGTGAAAAAAGCTATTTTCAACCCACTTAGTTTTCGTATAATTGTATTGTCGAATGTTTGCCAATTAGGAGAACGTGTATGGGAACTTATATTAACCAAAATTTATTAAACAACTTGTTTTATATTTTAACGAGCATGTTTGTGTATTATTTTATTTATGACCACCGAAAATGGTGGAAAACAAACTCGCGGCACCAACAATGGTTTTTAATTGTTTGCACCGCGATTCCGATGCTATTATGCATGAAATTTCCGATTTATATCGCGAATAATTGCGTGCATGATTTACGGCAAATTCCGTTTTTAATCGGAACGTTATACGGTGGGTGGACGGTTGGCAGTGCGTTACTCATTCTTTTGTTAGCGGTTCGTTTTTTGTTTTATGGCTTCCAACCAATTACGGTCGCTGTGTATATCACAATGCTTATCATCGCTGCTTTTGCATCCCCGTTTTTCCGCCGGATGAATCGCACAAATAAATTGGTTACATCGGTATGGCTGACGTTTTTTCTTGCTGTGCTTGTCACTATCATCGCCGTTGTCTTTTTCGACTTCCAAGTGATTGATTCGTATATTGTTGATTTTATTTTCATTCCACCCTTTGCGATGTTATTTGTTGTCTATATTATCGAAACGTTAAAAGACGCCATCTTGATGCGGTCAAAGCTCGTGAAAGTAGAAAAAATGGAGATCGTCAGTCAACTCGCCGCGAGCATTTCTCATGAGGTGCGCAATCCGCTAACGGTCGTGAAAGGATTTCTTCAATTAATGAAATCGCAAACTATACCAAAAGAAACACAAGAGCGATACATGCACATTGCCCTTGAAGAAATCGACCGTGCAGAAACGATTATTAGCGACTATTTAACGTTCGCCAAACCGACGCCGAAAAAAGAAGAACCACTCCTCGTAGAGCAAGAGTTGGAGCGAGTGACCCATTTATTGCAGCCGTTCGCCCGAATGAATGGAGTACATCTCGTCGAAAAGTGCCAACCGTGTTCCATTATCGGCAATGCCGAATATTTTCGGCAATGTTTTTTAAACTTATTGAAAAATAGTATTGAGGCAACGCCTCGAGGCGGAACGGTCACTATTTCTTGTTCCTGCAAAGGAGAAGAAGTGGTAGTAACGATTGCAGATACCGGCATTGGGATGACAGCCGAGCAAATCAGTCGGTTTGGAGAGCCGTATTTCAGTACGAAAGAAAAAGGGACAGGGCTTGGGGCGATGGTGGCCGTCAAATTGATTGAAACAATGAACGGGACATGGAAAATTGATAGCGAAATCCAAAAAGGAACGACAATAACGATTACATTTCCTTTCGCAAAAACAAGGGGGTAGCGAATCGCTACACCCCTTCTATATTGCGGTACATTCGTTTTTTCGATGGCTGTGAAAGAAGAAAGACCGTCCATAGAATGCACGCTGCCCCGATCGCCTGAAATACGCCAAACGAAACATGCAAAAACGCAATCGAGGCAAGGACAGCAGACAGCGGCTCCACGCTCGATAATAAGCTCGATTCGGTCGGCGACAAATGGCGGATGCTTTCAACAAACAATAAAAACGCAATTAACGTGCCGAAAAGGACGACGAACATGATTAATAGCCACGTATCGACCCCGAATACGATATTCGTCGGGACAAGAGATGGAACGAGCCAGCACATCGCCGTACCGCCAATGACCATCCCCCAACCAACGACAAGCGTCGTCTGCCACGTTTTTAATAGCTTGGCAGACGCAAGTGTATAAAACGCTAACGCGACACCAGACAACACGCCCCAAACGACCGACACGAGCGAAACGGTGAACTGATTCGTTGTGCCGTTCGTCATTAATAAAAACGTGCCTGCAAGCGCTAGAAAAACCGCAAAACTAATTTTTATCGTCGGCTTTTGTTTTTCTTTCACTAATGAATAGAAAACGAGATACACCGGTGCTAAATATTGTAGTAGCGTCGCCGTCGCTGCATTCCCGGTCGCGATCGACGCAAAGTACGTATATTGCACGCCAAGCATGCCAACTAACCCAAACAAAATAAGCTGCCAACGGCTTTTTCGCTCTTTCCAAATAGCAAATGGTTCAATCCCTTTCCAAGCGCTTAATACGACGAGCACAAAGCCAGCCAATACCATCCTTACTGCTACGAGCCACTCCGCAGTGACGTGCTTTTCTTGAAACAATATTTGCGCAGCTGTCCCTGACAGCCCCCAAAGCGCTGCGCCGGTTACGACCATCGCTAATCCTTTCGCGCGACTTGACATTTTCCCCCTCCTCTTACGATTGCTTTGTCTCAAGGACGGCAATGACAACCCCTGCAACGATGAACGCTCCGCCGAGCCAAAACGGAATATTTAATTGTTCATGCAAAAACAGCCAGCCAAACACTGAGCCGACAAGCGGCTGGAAAAAGAAAAAGAGCGAACCGATGCCAGCATCCATCATTTCCATTCCTTTATTCCAAAGGAAAAACGCGCCCGCGGTCGACACGATGCCAAGGTAAAGAACCCCAAGCACTACTGGCAGCGAAAATGGGAACGGCATCGCCCCCCATAACTCCCACATCATCATCGGTGTTGTGCCAATAAGTGCAACGAAAATCGCATACGTCGTAATGACTAATACCGACAGCCGGGCAGACGCGATTTTTACGAGCACTGATAAAAGCGCCCACGTTAGCGCCGCACCGACTAATAATACGTTCCCTACAAAAGAAGTCGCCTCCCCGCCACCTAATCCGACGACGACAACGACCCCTGCCGTTGCTAATAGCAGCGCAAACAACTTTCGCCACGTAATGATTTCGTGCAACATCCAGCGGGCAAATAGCACAATGAATGCTGGTGTCGCCGATGTGATGAGCGAAGCGGTATGGGCATCCGACCATTTCGTGCCGACGAATTGCAAAGAAATCGAAAGGACGTAACCAATCATCCCAATCCAAATAATAAGCTTCCAATCTTTCTTTTCTTTCGGCACAGAAACGCGCTGCACACGTAATATCATCCATAATACAAAAAAGGCAACCGCATACCGTAGCCAAACAAGCGTAAATGGTGGAACGTAATCAAGCACATATTTACTAATGACATACATCCCGCCCCAAATGCTAGCAGCGAGCGATAAATACAACGAACCGAAAAATGTTTGTTTCATCTTTTTTCCCTCCGTCTTTTTTTCTTTTTCTTTCCTAGACGGAGCGAGCGCTTGCTCCGCCTTAGAAGCAAGCAGCTGGTTGGTCGTTTTCAAATAAATCCATATACATCCTTCTTCCCTCCCATCCGAATCTTATTTTTTCATTGTATCAAAATTTTCTTATTTTTCTATACTTATTTTCGAAAAAGAATGGATTACCATCATTTCGGAAACAATAGTACTCTAGTTCTAACTTTCAAACGAAGAGGTGGCTTGTGGTGGGTTCTCAGATCAATCTTGCTCAAATTATTTGCATTTTTATGTTGTCTATGGGGCTGATGAATCATGTCATCGTCATTCCGCTGTTATTGGATGCGGCCCATCGTGACGCTTGGATTTCAGCGCTCTTGACATTAGGGGCTCTGTTGGTTTGGCTACCTCTTTTATATTTCATTATGAAGCAATCGAAACAAAAGTCGTTATTTCACTGGTTAAACTCCGAATTTTCGAGCATCGTTGCATATGTAGTCGCGATTATTGGAACACTACTATTGCTAATAATCAGCTATATGACATTAAAAGATACGGTTACGTTTACGACAACAACGTATTTAACAGCGACACCAAATTGGGCCATCGCCCTTGTATTAATAGGGCTTTGTTTTTATAACGCCTACTATGGAATCGATTCGATTGCCAAAACCGCTGTCATTATTTTGCCATTTGTTGTCGTGTTCGGAATATTAGTGATGATTTCTACGATGCCGCACAAAGATTATTCATTGTTAAAACCTATGCTTGAACATGGGTGGGCTCCTGTTTGGAAAGGGATGATGTACGCCGGGGCGGGATATGCAGAAATTGTTCTTATTTTATTTATGCAACACAAAATTCAGCCGAAATTTTCATTTATTCAACTTTTTGTTACCGCGCTTTTAGCGGCTAGTTTAAGTATCGGTCCTACGATTGGCGCCATTGTCGAATTTGGACCGACAAAAGCGACGCAGTTGCGCTATCCAGCGTTTGAACAATGGCGATTGATTCAGCTCGGAACATATATCGAACATATCGATTTTCTGTCGGTGTATCAATGGATGTCGGGAGCGTTTATCCGAATTTCTTTAGCGACCACGCTCATTCCTGAATTGTTCGCCATTTCTCATCCGCAAACGCGGCGCTGGGTACTAATTGTTATCTACCTCGCCATTTTACTAGCAGCACTCGTCCCAATAAGCGATCCTATATTTTTATCTTTACTTCGCCGCTTTCTTTTGCCGTTTTCCTTATGGCTTATGCTAGGGTTTTCATTGTTGCTTGGGACGTTATCATTGCTTTCGTTCGTGAAAAAGAGGAGGGGAATGTGATGCAATTTCCGTTGCGCGCACCACAACTAAAAAAAGAAACAAACGATCATAGCGGTCGGGAAACGCTTGTGATTAGCGAGCAAGCGCTTCGTCAGTTTTATGCACACTGTAAAGACGTCGCAATTTTAACGTCCACCGTTCAAGTGAAAGACGAACATACGACGCTCACCCTTGTATTTGTTTACTGTGAAGAGCTATGCGACTCCTTGCAGCTAAGGCAAGTCATTTTTCCGATGATTCACGACATGTGCCGCCATTACCCTTGTCGCACCGTCAAAGAAATTGAAGCAAATAAATTAATACCTATCCAACTGCTCGGAAAAAACGTACACACGAATGATTTAAATTACCTTTTATTTAACGGTGACTTACTCATTTATTTTCAAGAAGCGGATGCGTTATACGCTTTAACGTTGGCGAACCCACCAAACCGCGACCCAGAAGAGCCGAATACAGAAGTATCTATTCGTGGTGCAAAGGATGGGTTTATTGAAGAGATTTCCAAAAATGTCGCCCTCATTCGGAAACGGCTAAAATCTGAGCAGCTTGCTTATGAATTATTTATCGTTGGCACACGAAGCCAAACAAAAGTCGGGTTACTATATGTGCGTGATATTGCGAATTCGAAAATTATTGATGAAGTGCGTCATCGCCTGTTAGACATGAACGTCGATTCCCTTACAAGTACGAGCCAACTCGAAGAATTAATTGGCGATCAACGGTTTTCCTTGTTTCCGATGTTCAGTTACACAGGAAGACCGGATTTTGCGGTAACTAGTTTATTAAACGGTCGCTTTATTATTTTAATTGACGGAACCCCGACTGCCATTATGGGACCGGGAAATTTAACCTTTTTACTTAATACATCAGAAGACAGCAATACCTCTTTCTTTTTTGTGACGTTTCAACGAATGTTGCGGCTGCTTGGTATTTCGTTATCGATTTATTTGCCTGGGTTATGGGTTAGTTTAACATCGTTCCATCAAGACGAACTCCCATTTACGATGCTTGCGACGGTCGTTTTATCCCGGCAAGGGGTACCGCTTCCAGTAACGCTGGAAATGTTTTTAATGCTTCTATTATTTGAAATTTTTAAAGAAGCTGGGATGCGTCTGCCGTTAGCGGTAGGGCAAACGCTTTCCGTCGTTGGGGGACTCATCATCGGACAGGCAGCGATTGACGCCGGATTATCTGGTCCGCCAACGCTTGTCGTTAGCGCGATTTCGATGATTTCTACTTTTACGCTCGTCAATCAAAACTTATCCGCTGCCGTTACAGTATTACGGTTTATCGTTCTCATTTTTTCGTCTATTTTCGGTTTGTTCGGATTTATTGTTTCGCTTTTCGGGCTATTAACGTACGTTTCCAACTTAACAACGTTCGGGGTGCCATATTTAACACCACTTTCTCCCCCGACGAAAGATATATGGAAAATTATCATTCCAAACAGCTGGAAAAAATTTAACCATCGACCAGAGTTTCTTCACCCGCACGATGACACGCCGAAAGGAGAGAATAATTGATGATAAAACGAGTAGTCCCTTTTCTTCTTTCGGCTATGTTATTAACAGGGTGTTGGGGAACGAAAGATATTGACCATATTGTGTACGTACATGCCATCGGTGTAGATTATAAAGACAACCATTTTATCGTGTATGTACAGTTTATTAATTTCACTGGGCTCGCAAAAGCGGAAGCAGGAGGTGGGCAACAAAAGGTAAGCACTGCCGTCGGCAAAGCAACAGGCGAAACGTTTAATATCGTGACTGATAACATTTATCCATCGGTTCAACAAAGGGTGTCATGGGGGCAAATAAAAGCGATTGTGTTTACAGAACGGGCGCTAAAAAATGCCCCGCTTGAAGATGTGTTCGATGTTATTGACCGCTATAACGAAATTCGCCATACGCTTTGGATGTATGCAACGAAAGAGCCGCTCGATAAGCTTTTTTCGACCGTCCCGCTGTTACAGGCATCCGTATATTTTTCCTTGCTAGCAAATCCATCGGATATTTTCCGGCAAAATTCGTTCATTCGTCCAATTCGACTCAATCGTTTTGTCGCCGATAGCGATGAACCAGCAAAAACGGTGCGGCTTCCGTATCTCACAATTACAAAAACAAATTGGGAAGAAAATGGAAAAGAGAAAAACATGCTTGCTTCTTCTGGCATTTGCTTTCTTCGCCATTATCAATTGCAAACGTGCATCAACCGTGCCAAATTAAAAGGGCTGCGCTGGGTCGAAAAAGATATCGCTCGCACGCCGATTTACGTCAAAGACGGAGAAAAAGTCGTTGCATCCATTAGCGTATTAGGCCCGAAATCAACTGTTTCCTATAAACTAAAAGGCGCAACGCCTGAATTTACCGTGGAAGTGAAAGCAAAAGGAAGTGTGATCGAACTGCGGGAGCGGTTAACAGAAAAACAACTAATCGCTCTTGCGAAAAAAACAGTGGAACAAGAAATACGCGATGTATACGAGCTAGGGGTATCCCGCCATGTGGATACACTTAATTTAGCAGAAGTTGTCTATGAAAAAAATCCGAAAGATTGGAAAAAAATTTTTGAAAACAATGAACTACCGCTCACGAATGATTGGCTAAAGAACGTAAAGGTGGAGCTATCCATCGATACGTCTGGCGAACGAAAATTCACTCCACATTAAAAGAGGCGAATTAATTCGCCTCTGCAAAATAATCTTTATAAAACCCGCCGATTTTTCCGGTATTATCCATAATAAAGTAAAATTCTTCTGTTTCGTTTTTCACGTCATATGTTTTTCCTGGTGTCAATACGCGATTCACGACGTATTTTTCCGCATTCGTATGGACGCATGTCACTTTTTTGATCGTTGGGCGGTTTAGCCATGTATGATGAATCATCTCCCTACTCCTTTCGTCATCCGTTGCTTCTTCTATTGTAGCGTTCTTTTCGTTATTGGGCAATACGTCCTTTTTTCACATATTTTTCGTATAGTCCATACAAAATCGCTGCTTTATACGTTTCGAGCTTTTTTCGCTCGACAGGATGGCGATAAATTCCTGCCTCTTTTAGCTGTTGCACTAGCCAACCTTTTGAACCAACATGAGTCATTGCAATCATCCCCTTTTTTTCGTCCTTGTCCTATCCATATGAAAAAAATAGGATGCATATGAAAAAAAGCCGACTAGCATTTCGCCAATCAGCTTTCTTGAACAGATTCTTTCTTTTTCCCTTTTAAGAAAAAGGATAAAATGAGCGCTAACAACGCTAGTGCGGTTGCCACAATAAACGCATCGTTAATGCCTTCTACCGCCGAGCGTTGCTGCACTAGTCCATACAGTAATTGAGTGACCGCTTCATCGCTCGGAATGAGCCGCTTCAATTGCGACACAACTTCTACCGCCATTGGGTTATCGCTCGTCAATTCGTTGCGGTAATTTTCCGCATGAAACTTTGCCCGGTTAGACATCACGGTAACGAGAAACGCTGTTCCTAATGAAGAAGCGACTTGACGCAACGTATTAGCGGTCGCCGTTCCGTGGCTATACAAATGGCGCGGCAACACGTTTAATCCCGCCGTCATAATCGTCATCGATAACATCGACATACCGAGCATCCGGAAAATATAAAGCCATAAAATATGCCGATATGGTGTATCTAGCGTTAATTGGCTGAATTCCCATGTCGTCACAACGGTAATGATAAGCCCGACAATAGCGAGCGCCCGCACGCCAATCCGGTCGAAAATCATCCCTGAAATCGGCGACATAATCGCCATCACAATCGCTCCAGGCAACAGAAGCAATCCAGAATCAAGTGGAGTAAAGCCGCGGATGTTTTGTAAATACACAGGCAACAGAACCATCGCGGCAAATAACGCCATATTTAACACACAACCAATAATGGTCGTAAGTGTAAATACACTGTATTTAAAAACACGCAAATTTAAAATCGGATGTTCGGCAGTAAAACAACGCCACGTAAACAACACAAGAAATACGACACCAATCGCAATCGAAATGGCTACTTCCGTACTTCCCCACCCGTTGCTTCCCGCTTCACTAAATCCATACAACACGCCGCCAAAGCCAATGGTAGAATAGACAGCACCGCGGACATCTAATGTCGGGTTGGTCGTTTTTGGCGTATTTTTTAACCAAAGAAAGGCTAAAACAATATCGATAATCGCGATCGGCAACACGATATCAAACAGAAGCCGCCACGAATAATGTTCTACTAGCCATCCAGACAACGTTGGACCAATTGCTGGGGCAAACATCATCGCAATTCCTACCGTCCCCATCGCT
The DNA here is from genome assembly GCF_023512315.1 of Anoxybacillus sp. Taxonomy (GTDB): domain Bacteria; phylum Bacillota; class Bacilli; order Bacillales; family Anoxybacillaceae; genus Anoxybacteroides. The sequence goes on along the minus strand of NZ_JAILZV010000018.1, from coordinate 10,827 downwards.
ATGCCTCGTTTTTCTGGCGGGAAAATCGTTAACATAACAACCATCATGAGCTGCATAATAATTCCTGCGCCAACTGCTTGAATTAACCGACCGGTTAAAATGACCGCAAACGATGGGGCGAACGAACAAATGAGTGCCCCGACGGCAAAAAACGTCATGCCTGAAAGAAATAATTTTTTCGTTGGAAACTTCGCGATTAAAAACGGACTGATGGGAATCAATACCCCGTTTACGAGCATATATCCCGTTACGAGCCATTGAATAGTAGATGTTTCTACATTAAAGTCGCCCATCATATGCGGGAGTGCTACGTTAATTAATGTTTGGTTTAAAATCGCAACGAACGCTCCAAGCATAATCGTCGCGACGACTTTCGCTCGGCTCGCTCCTAACGCCATTTCCCCCACAGCTTGGGGAGTCATTTCTTTTTCCGCTACTTGTTCCTCTTCTTGCACGTCTTTTTGTTTTTTCTTTCTTAGCATATAATTAAACAGCCCTAGCACAAGAAGGGAAAAGAAAATGTACCCCGTGAAAAACGTTGACATCATGATCACCTACTTATGAATGCGAACGGTGACGTTCATTCCTGGTACAAGTCCCGCTCCGTTATAGTTATCAATAGAAATGGTAATCGGAATGACTTGTGTCACTTTTGTATAGTTTCCTGTCGTGTTCGAGCTTGGCAATAAGCTAAACGTATTGGCAGTAGCGAATCCTAGCTTCTCCACTTTTCCTGTAAATTTTCGGTCTGGATAAGCATCGACGTAAATATCGACATCTTGCCCTGTTTTAATATCTTCGATTTTTGTCTCTTCGATATTCGCAGTGACCCATAAATGCGATAAATCATATCCACGCGCTAGCGGAACGGTTGGCGCGACAAGCGAGTTGGCGACTGCGCTTTGCTGAACGATTGTCATATGATGTGGAACGGTAATCGGAAACGTATTTTTCCCGTCTGACACTGCGCCAATTTGGTCGCCGCTATCAAATGTTTTCCCGATATCGCCAGACCAGCTAACTAATTTTCCTGCCATTGGAGGCACGATGGAAATTGCTTGCCCGTCAATCCGTGCGTTGTCTGTCTTAATGTAATTCGTTGTTTCATTGACATAGTAATAAGCCGCAAATCCCCCTGCTACTAATAAAAGCAACACAATAATATTTAACGTAATTAAACGTTTCATACTCACTGGTTTATTCCTCCCCTAATAAAATCGTTCTTACTTTTTGTTGTAGCGCTAGTAATGTTTCGATCTCCTCTTTTGCGAGCGTTGTCTCTACTTTTTGCAATCGCTGAAGAAGGAGCGATTCGTCATTGAACGCTTCTTGTAGTTTTTCTTTCCCTTTTTCTGAAAGATGGAGCGTGACCGCGCGCCGGTCTTCTTTGGATGGTTTGCGTATGACCAATTCTGCACCGACAAGACGTTCAATCGTCCCGCTAATCGTGCTATTGCTCATGTTCAGTTTTTCTGCTAAATCGTTTAAACGAATGTTGTCCTTTTTCGATAGCGTATAAAGAATGATTAGCTGTAGCTCTGTAATCCCTACTCTTGTAGCGTCTTCGCGAATTAATGTGTATAACGCTTTACGAATTCGGAACACAGAGTACATCATTTCTCTCCCGAATGTTTCCATCTTCTCCCCTCCCTTCCAACTGAAATAATGCGAATACGAACTATTCGCGTACGAATCATGATTATACTATGTTTGTAGGAAAAAAGCAAACGAACCGACCTTTTTTCGATCGGTTCGTTTGACGCCGCGAGTTGCCGTTGGTTGAATGCAGTTTCTCAACCACACTCCACTACGTGGGTGTTCGCAGAAACGTTCTTGTCGTCCCTGTTTCCGCATTGTAGGGCATGACATTCCCGTTTCGATGTAGAACTCCCTCTTTTCAGCCATCGGTTGAAACTTCATTCGTTCACGTACACCGCAGCGGTGATTATTATCATACATAATCTTTTTCGTTTTGGCAAGTTAGTTAGACGGGATAGACGCCATGCTTTCGTTCTGAGAACGTCATGTATTTTGTACGGTACGCATCAAAGCGGCGAATTAATTCCTCGCGAAGCGAATTCGGAGCGATAATCCCGTCAATCACCATTTCTGAAGCGAGACGGTAAATATCGATATCGCGGCGATATTCTTCCCGCTTTTGCTCAATAAATGCCGCGCGTTCTTCTTCTGGAAGCTCGGCAATTTTGTTGGCGTACACTGCATTTACCGCCGCTTCCGGTCCCATGACAGCAATTTGCGCGTTCGGGAACGCTAAGCAGCAATCCGGTTCAAATGCTGGTCCTGCCATTGCATAAAGACCAGCCCCGTATGCTTTGCGGACGATGACCGATATTTTCGGAACGGTCGCTTCGGACATCGCCGAAATCATTTTGGCTCCGTGACGAATAATGCCAGCGCGTTCTACTTTTGTGCCAATCATAAAGCCTGGGATGTCGGCTAAAAAGAGAAGCGGAATATGGAACGCATCGCAAAGCGTAATAAATTTTGCCGCTTTATCGGCGGAGTCATGGAACAAGACACCGCCTTTGACGCGCGGCTGGTTTGCGATAATGCCAATCGGTTCGCCGTTTAGGCGGGCAAGCCCTGTAATAAGTTCGGGCGCGAACAATTTTTTAATTTCGCAAAACGAGCCTTCATCAATGAACCGTTCAATTAAATCGTACATATTAAATGGCGCATTTTGGTTGACTGGCAAAATGTCCTCGATTGTTTTTTCAAACATTTTTGGCGGTCTTGCTTCATGAACAGGTGGTTTCTCGCTAAAGTTTGCTGGAAAATACGACAAATACTTACGCGCAAACTGAATCGCTTCTTCTTCTGTTTTGACAAGCACATCGCCGCAACCGGATACGCTACAATGCATGCGCGCTCCGCCCATTTCTTCGAGCGTCACTTTCTCCCCGATCACCATTTCTGCCATGCGTGGAGAGCCTAAGTACATCGACGCGTTTCCTTCGACCATAATGACGATATCACAAAACGCCGGAATGTAGGCGCCACCAGCGGCAGATGGTCCGAACAATAAGCAAATTTGCGGTACTTTCCCTGAAAGTTTGACTTGGTTGTAAAAAATGCGCCCTGCCCCGCGACGACCTGGAAACATTTCAATTTGGTCCGTAATGCGCGCACCAGCGGAGTCCACTAAATATAAAATCGGGCAACGAAGTTTCTCAGCTGTTTCTTGAATGCGAATAATTTTTTCCACCGTGCGCGCTCCCCACGACCCCGCTTTGACGGTTGAGTCGTTTGCCATGACGCATACCGTTTGCCCGTTAATTTTCCCGACGCCAGTGACAACGCCATCTGCAGGCAGGCCGTCCGCAAGACAATTCGCAAACAAGGCGTCTTCGAACTGCATGCCGTCATCGAATAATAGCTTTAGTCGGTCGCGGACGAACAATTTTCCTTGTTCCGCGTTTTTTCGGTGATATTTTTGTTCCCCACCTTGCTCAATTTGTTTTGTGCGTTCGATTAATGTTTCCGTTAACGTTTTTCCGTTCATCCTTCTACTCCCCTTTATAGACCGGTGTTCGTTTTTCTTTAAAAGCAGCTAGCGCCTCTAAACGGTCTTTTGTCGGAATCGTGACTTCATACGCCATTTGTTCGATTTTTAGCCCTGTCGATAAATCGACGTCAAGCCCGCGGTTAATGGCAAGTTTTGCTTGGACGACGGCAATTGGACCGTTTTGGGCAATTTGTTGGGCAAGTTCGTTAGCTTTTGCCAACAGTTGTTCACGCGGGACGACGTGTTCGACAAGCCCGATGTCTAGCGCTTCCGTAGCGGAAATGCGTTTGGCGGTGAAGATGAGCTCTTTTGCTTTTCCTACCCCGACTAAACGAGGAAGCCGCTGCGTTCCGCCAGCGCCTGGAATAATAGCAAGCGATGTTTCGGTTAAACCGAGCAGCGCATGGTCAGCAGCGATGCGAATATCACACGCCAACGCCAACTCCAACCCTCCGCCGAACGCCGAACCGTTCAACGCACAAATAACTGGCTGTGGAAGCTGTTCAAATGCGTTAATGGTGTCGCGAATAAGCGCTACGGTTTGGCGCACTTCCGTTTCGTTCATGCCAGCGCGCTCTTTTAAATCGGCGCCTGCGCAAAACACTTTTTCTCCGCTTCCCGTAACAATGACCGTGCGGATATGTTTCGCGAATTTCAAATCCCGTAACAATTGTTGCAATTCATTCAGCAACGTGACCGATAGCGCGTTTGCCGCTTCCGGTCGATTTAGCGTAATCCACGCAACTCCATTTTCTACTGTATAAAGAACGGCTTCCATTCTCCCATCTCCCTTTGATTAAGTAAATACTCCTATGATGTTCTACACACGTCAGCGCCCGCGAGCGCGTCGATTTTACTATTAAGTACGGCACGAAGTAAGTGCTTGCAAATGGTGGCTATGGAGCGCTCGCCCGATTTTTTCTTGAATAAATAAGGCCGCTTCCGTTAAGCGATCAAGGTCAACGCCAGTAGAAATCCCCATGCTGTGTAGCATGTAAAGCAAATCGTCTGTCGCCACATTTCCCGACGCTCCCGGAGCATATGGGCAGCCCCCTAATCCGCCGAGCGAACTATCGAACGTAGTAATGCCCATTTGCAAAGACATGAGCACGTTCGCTAACGCCGTACCGCGCGTATCGTGAAAATGCATCGCGAGCTTTTCTTTTGGGAATCGCTTAAGCAATACTGTCAGCACTTCTTCCACTTGGCGAGGGTTGGCGACGCCAATCGTATCGCCAAGCGACAATTCATCAATGCCCATTTCTAACAATTTTTCGGCGACATTGCTGACTTGTTCGACGGAAATAGTCCCTTCATACGGACAGCCGAATACGGTCGATACATAGCCACGTACCGTTTTTTGTGCTGCTTTCGCTTCACGAACGACGTCAGCTAAAATTGGAAACGTTTCTGTGATGGATTTATTAATGTTTTTCCGGTTGTGCGTTTCGCTTGCCGACATAAAGACAGACACTTCATCGACGTTGGCGGCAAGCGCTTTTTCTAATCCCTTTTGGTTTGGGACAAGTGCGGCATACGTTACACCTTCTACTCGTTCAATGTTCGTTGCTACTTCGTATGAATCCGACAGTTGCGGAATCCATTTTGGCGACACGAACGATGTAATTTCAATGTATCGCAATCCAGTGTTCGCTAGCTGATGAATCCAAGCAATTTTGTCTTCTGTTGCAACCGTGACCGCTTCGTTTTGCAGTCCGTCGCGCGGTCCGACTTCTTTAATAATGACATGCTCAGGCCACTTCATCATCATCGGGCGATTCCTCCTTTCGCTTAACAATGGTAGAGCTTTTTACAAGCCACCACTTCCAAAGCCTAATGTTTTCGTTCATTCCAACGTCAATAAAACGTCTCCCTCGTTGACGAAATCGCCCTCTTGCACGTGAATTTCTTGTACCGTTCCGTTTGCTTCTGCAGCGATTGGAATTTCCATTTTCATCGATTCTAAAATGACGACATCTTGCCCTTCTTCCACTTGTTCTCCTACTGTGACAACAATTTTCCATACGTTCCCTGCCATTGTCGCTACTACTTGTTTCATTTCACGTCTTCCTCCATTTTTTTTATTTTATGTAAGCGAGTCTTCCGCCTCGAGAAGCGGAAGACATCTTCAGAATGGGCTATTTCGCTGACGGTTTATACAAATGCGTTGAAATAAAATTCGTCGTTGTATGTCCCGCTTGAAATGCATGGTGATTCAATACGTCTTTTAACATCGGAATATTCGTTTTAATCCCCTCGACTTGATAGTGCTCAAGCGCTTGAACCATCCGTGCAATTGCTTCTTCTCGCGTGGTGCCTTTTGTAATTAGTTTAGCAATCATCGGGTCATAAAATGGTGTGACCGCCATGCCACTTGTTACCGCTGTTTCGTTGCGAATGCCTTCTCCTTCCGGCAGTTGGAAAGCGGTAATCGTTCCTGGTGACGGGAAAAATGTTTTCGGGTCTTCCGCATAAATCCGTACTTCAATGGCGTGACCGTTCCGTTCGATGGCTTGTTGCGTGTAGCCAAGCCGTTCGCCAGCAGCCACCCGGAGCTGTTCTTCGACAAGGTCGATGCCTGTAATTTCTTCCGTCACCGGATGTTCGACTTGAAGACGCGTATTCATTTCGAGAAAATAAAAGTTTTTTTGCTCGTCGACAAGAAATTCAATCGTTCCAGCATTCGTGTAACCAATATATTTTGCCGCACGTACCGCTGCTTCGCCCATGTTCCGCCGCGTGTCTTCGTCTAAAAATGGCGACGGGGCTTCTTCGATCACTTTTTGATGCCGGCGTTGAATCGAGCATTCCCGCTCCCATAAATACACGCAATTTCCGTGCTTGTCGGCAAGAAGCTGAATTTCGATATGCCGAGGATTTTCAATATATTTTTCTAAATACATCGCACCATCGCCAAAGAAAGACGCCGCACGTTTTTGGTTTCCTTCAAACGCTTTGCGCAACTCGTCTTCGTTGTTGACGATTTGCATCCCAATGCCGCCACCGCCAGCAGACGCTTTTAGCATCATCGGATAGCCGATCGTTTCTGCGGTTTTCACCGCTTCTTCCACATCTTGCAGCGGAAACGAAATGCCTGGAACGATCGGAACACCCGCTTCTGCCATCGTTTTCCGCGCTTCAATTTTACTTCCCATACTAGCGATGACGTCGGCGCTTGGACCGATAAAGACAATTCCTTCTTCTTCGCAGCGGCGGGCAAACGTTGGATTTTCTGATAACAAGCCGTAGCCTGGATGAATCGCTTCTGCCTTTGTTTCTTTCGCGATTTCGATGATTTTTTCGATATTTAAATAGCTTTCGCTCACACGTGGTTTTCCGATGAGAAACGCTTCATCCGCCCATTTCACATGGAGGGAATCGGCGTCCGCTTCGGAATAGACCGCAACCGTCTGAATGCCTAGCTTTTTGCACGTCCGAATGACCCGTGCCGCAATTTCCCCGCGGTTAGCGATTAAAATTTTTCTAAACATACAATCCCCCTATTCTCTCGTAAGCCCGATTCGCTGTTTTGCCTGTTCTCGCAACTTAAATTTTTGAATTTTTCCTGATGCGGTCATCGGATATGCATCGGTAAATTCGATATAACGAGGAATTTTATGGCGCGAAATTTTCCCGCGGCAAAATTCGCGAATTTCTTCTGCCGTTGCTGTTTGCCCTTCTTTTAAAATGATCCACGCCATTACTTCTTCTCCATATTTTTCGTCAGGAACACCGACGACTTGAACGTCTAAAATTTTCGGATGTTGGTATAAAAATTCCTCAATTTCTCGCGGATAAATGTTTTCCCCACCGCGAATGATCATGTCTTTTAACCGACCTGTAATGCGGCAGTATCCATTCTCATCCATAACCGCTAAATCACCTGTATGAAGCCAGCCATCTTCGTCAATCGCTTCTTTCGTTGCTTCTGGGTTGTTATAGTATCCTTTCATGACGTGATAGCCGCGCGTACACAATTCCCCTTGTACGCCACGCGGTACTTCGTTATTCGTTCCTGGTTCTACGATTTTCACTTCGACGTTCGGAAGGGCCCTGCCGACCGTTTCGACGCGCAAATGAATTGGGTCGTCTGTTCGCGTTTGCGTAATGACCGGAGATGATTCCGTTTGCCCATAAGCAATCGTAATTTCTTTCGCCCCCATTTTTTCGATAACTGCTTTCATCACTTCGATTGGACAGTTCGAGCCTGCCATAATTCCCGTACGTAAAGATGATAAATCGAATGTTTCAAAGTCTGGGTCGTTTAATTCAGCGATAAACATCGTTGGAACGCCGTGCAATGCGGTACATTTTTCGTCTTGCACTGTCTGCAATACTTGTTTTGCATGAAATTCTTGCAGCGGTACCATTGTTGCGCCGACGGAAACGCATGCTAATGTGCCGAGAACGCAACCGAAACAATGGAAAAACGGAACCGGAATGCATAAACGGTCGTCTTTTGTTAGTTTCATACATTGGGCGATGTTGTAAGCGTTGTTGACAATGTTGTAGTGGGTCAACATGACTCCTTTTGGAAACCCGGTCGTTCCTGAGGTGTATTGCATGTTGATGACATCGTGCGGGTCAAGGGAGTTCATTCGTTCGTCTAGTGCTTCTTCTGTTACGTCGTTGGCCATCGCCAATAAGTCGTTCCATGAGTACGTGCCAGGATACCGTTTGTCGCTTAACACAATGACATTTTTTAATTTTGGTAACCGTTTTGCTTTTAGTTGTCCAGGTTCACATTCGTTTAACTCCGGAGCAATTTCATAAATCATGTCAATATACGAAGAGTCGCGATATTGTTCGATTAAAAGCAACGTAGTAGAATCCGATTGTTTTAGTAAATATTCTAATTCGGCTGTCCGATAGTTCGTGTTGACCGTGACAAGCACTGCGCCCATTTTTCCAGTCGCAAACTGGCAAGCGAGCCACTCTGGGGTATTCGTCGCCCAAATGGCGATATGCTCTCCTGCCTCAATGCCTAATTTCATCAGCCCGCGAGCAACGAAACGGCAATAGTCGTCGAATTGTTTGTACGTCATTCGTAAGCCGCGATCCGCATAGACGACCGCTTCATGGTCTGGGTGCGCGTTTGCTTTTTCCTCGAGCAATTTCCCTACTGTAATATTCAACATGTCGACCATAAAATACCCCCTTGTTTCACCTTGCGTACGGTTCCAGCCGCTTAGCATCCGAGTTGACGAGCGATCACGAGCCGTTGGATTTCCGACGTTCCTTCGCCGATTTCCATTAGCTTAATGTCGCGCAAATGCCGTTCCACTCCGTACTCTTTCATATAGCCGTAGCCACCGTGAATTTGAATCGCTTGGTTGCACGCGCGAAAGCCCGCTTCTGACGCGAAAAGCTTGGCGTAAGCTGCTTCTTTTGTAAACGGTTTCCCTTGGTCTTTTAACCATGCCGCTTTGTGTACCATGTTGCGTGCGAGTTCAATTTCCATCGCCATATCTGCAAGTTTAAATTGAATTGCTTGGAATTTGGAGATGGACTGCCCGAATTGAGTACGTTCTTTTGCGTATTGAAGCGCTTTCTCGAACGCGGCTTGTGCGATGCCAACGGCAAGTGCTGCGATGGAAATGCGTCCTCCATCTAACGTGTATAAAAATTGTTTGAATCCTTTCGTCGGATCGCCAAGCACGTTTTCTTTCGGTACACGCACGTTTTCAAAAACAAGTTCACACGTATTAGAAGCACGAACGCCCATTTTGTCATAGTTGCAACGGATCGTAAAGCCAGGGGTGTTGGTTGGGACGATAATAGCCGAGATAATATTTTTGCCGCGCTCGTCTTTGCCGGTGACGGCGGTGACAATGACTTGTCTAGCGTGCCCAGCATTTGTGATCCAACATTTTTCGCCGTTAATGACATATTCATCGCCATCAAGCACCGCTCTCGTCCGCGTTCCACCAGCATCAGAACCAGCGTTTGGTTCTGTTAACCCGAACGCGCCTAACGTTTCGCCTTTTGCCATCGGAACTAGCCATTGTTGTTTTTGTTCTTCTGTCCCGAAATAGTAAATTGGGCTTGCGCCAAGTGAAACAGCTGCCGCGTAGCTCAACCCAGTCCCGCCGCATGCACGACCAATTTCTTCAACAGCAATCGCATAGGAAATCGTGTCACCGCCTGCTCCGCCGTATTGTTCAGGAAACGGGATGCCTAAAAGCCCTAACTCGCCCATTTTTTTGAATGCTTCGACAGGAAAATACGCTTCTTCATCCCATTTCGCCGCGTTTGGTGCAATTTCCTTCTCCGCAAACTCACGCACCATTTCTTTAATCATTTGTTGCTCTTTTGTTAGTTCAAAATTCATCGGTTCTCTCCCCCATTGTTTAATATATTAGAACCGACTAGTCGGTTTATAAAGAATGCAAAGACCGACTAGTTGGTTTGTTTGCGTTACTCAATCAGTGGCTTAATTTGTTAGTTGTAATTTTCTGTTAAATCATCTGTTTATGCGCAAGAAAAAAGGCGCTATTTTCCATTTTTTTCTTCGCTTCTTCCGTCAAGACAGAATGCAAAATGAAATCGATAAAATGGATCGCGATTTGCTCAATCGTCATTGGGCCGTTTGGTTTATACCATTTATACGTCCAGTTCACCATGCCAATAATGCTCATACCGGTAATTTCAACAGAAAGTTCCGGACGGAATTCCCCGGCTTCTATCCCTTCGCGAATGACTTGGAAAATGACTTGTTTAAACTCGTCGCGCTTTTCGTTAATTTTTTGCGAGTATTCCGGCCGTAAATACGTAGACTCTTGATAAAAAACAGTAATATGCGGCTTATACAAATGGAATACTTTTACAAACGACTGAACGATGGCACATAACCGCTCTGTCGGTTTATGGTAATTTTTGTATGCTTCTTGCGCTTTGTTTAATACATACGTAATAAATACGTCGTGAATATGATAAAGAAGCTCATCTTTTGATTTAAAGTTATGGTAAAATCCACCTTTCGAAGCGTTGCTTTCTGTCACAATCCGATCGACGGTGACCCCGTGGTACCCGTATTGTTCAAACAAGCGCAATGCGGTATCAATAATTCGTTCTTTTAACGTTTTTTCTGCCATGAGAAACCCCTGCTCTTTCATGTTAACATAATTTTTTGAAAAGTTAAATATTTTTTATATCGCTATTTATAACATACGGAATCGCTGCATGAAATGTCAATCATCATTTATAATGTTAAAGAGTTAAATAGGTAGCGTCAAAAAATCTATGAAAAGTAATCACGGGCTTCCTTTTGAAGGAAAATGAAGGAGATTGTGTAAAGGGAT
>NZ_JAILZV010000179.1 GCF_023512315.1 Anoxybacillus sp. | reverse complement strand
ACATAGTTCTCTAATAAATATGAATTTCCATCTAGCTCTTTTTCAAGATAATTGACTGATAAAGATATCAATTCCTCTGCATTATCCAACTCCCACATAAAGGTGAAATCTAAATCATTCGAATAAAAATGAAAATGATCTTTATTATGAACAATGAATTTAATAAACTCACTTAAAAATTCATCATCTTTATTAATGAACTCCTTAATAAACCTCCCATCATAGTCAAGATTTCGATCAAGTTTTAATAATAAAAAATAGGTATCTCTTAATACTTTTTTATCGCTTGCATATCGTTGTAACAAAATGTCTGGATCTGAAATATAACGATTAAACAAAGAACTTAAGGTCCGAATAACAGAGAATTTTTCACTCTCTTGTTTTTTGAGCATAATTTTTGTTACTTTAACAAAAATATCTGGATCAATTTCAATGAAATTCTGAAGAAATTCAAGATCTCTATTCCAACCTATAATTTCTTCCTCATTCTCATTGAAATATTTATATATTTTTTCCAAATAAGTGTAATTTACTTTCTCTTTAGGAATGGAAGCAAAAAAGTAGTATAACCAATTACTCTTGTTAAAATAATCATATTTACTTATTAATTCTTCTGTATCCGAAAAACCAATAGTTTCAATTAATTTCTGAATTACATTTAATGGATGTAAACTTAAACGTATATTTAGGGATAAATAACATTCGACTACCTCTGGGAAAATTTTTGTATTATTAGATAATATTGAGAATACTAACCATATACCCTCTCCCAATTTATATTCGTCATAACCTGATTCTATATTATCAAAAGCTTTACAAGATAGACCCCCATGCCGAAAAAAATTCGGCACCATCGGAAGGATGAAAACGAATATTGTCGAAATATCTCCTTGCAGCTGGGGTCGTGAGGTCGATGCATCTATGGTACGCAAGAGTCCGAAAGATAGACGGACCCCAGTAGCCTGGTGCACCACGGAATGTCGCTCCCGAGTTGGGAAGCACGCAGGATAGAATGCTTCGTCATAGGCTACTGCACCAGCTGATGATGACAGGAAGCAGGGAGGGAAAGCGATGAAGGTATTATATGAACGTTGTTGTGGAGTAGACGTGCATAAAAAATCCATTACCGCTTGTACCATCACCCCTGAAGGAAAAGAAATACGAACATTCGGTACCATGACCGATGAATTGCTGGAGTTTGTGAACTGGTTGAAAGAAAAAGGGGTGACGCACGTGGCGATGGAATCGACAAGCGTATACTGGAAACCGTTGTACAATTTGCTCGAACTCGAACAAATCGAGACGCTTGTCGTCAATGCACAGCACATCAAAGCGGTTCCTGGACGAAAGACGGATATGAAGGATGCCGAGTGGATCGCCAACTTGCTTCGCCATGGATTGTTGAAAGGAAGTTATATTCCGGACCGAGCCCAACGAGAACTGCGAGAACTCGTTCGATATCGCCGCAGTTTGATCGAAGAAAGAGCGCGGGAATTGAATCGGATTCAAAAAGTATTGGAAGGAGCGAACATCAAGTTGTCGTCCGTTGTCTCCGATATCAATGGGGCATCGGCACGAAAAATGATTCGTGCGTTGATCGAAGGGAAGAACGATCCGATGGTCATCGCTCAGCTCGCAAAAGGGAAATTGAAACAAAAAGTGGAAGAACTCCAGCGCGCATTACATGGGGTAATCGGCCCTCATCAACGGATGATGTTAGCCGAACAATGGCGGCATGTGGAATACCTAGATGAAGCGATTGCGCGATTAGATCAGGAGATCGAGGAGAGAACGCGCCCTTTTGAAGAAGCGCTGGAGCTCTTAGATACGATTCCGGGAGTCGGGCGGCAAAGTGCGGAACAAATTTTGGCGGAAATCGGAACGGATATGAGTCGCTTTGCATCAGCGAGCCATCTGGCATCGTGGGCAGGCATGGCACCAGGAAACTACGAGAGTGCGGGGAAACGGTTATCAAGCCGAACGAGGAAAGGGAACAAGAAGCTGAGAGCGTGTTTAGTAGAATGTGCCCGTGCCGCCGCGAGAAAGAAGGATACGTATTTATCCGCGAAATATCACCGCATCGCCGCAAGAAGAGGGGCGAATCGAGCGAGTATGGCAGTTGGACGAACGATATTAGAAATCATCTATTACCTGTTAACTCGGAAGGAACCGTATAAAGAATTAGGGGCAGACTATTGGGATCGTCAACGGGAAGCAAAGATCGTGCGTCAAACGGTGAAGAAATTAGAGGGGTTAGGGTACGAAGTGAAGGTAGAAAAAGTGGGTGCATAAGGGAATTAAACCATATATAAACTTTAATACCTTCCTTTGGAAATTATATTCCAAAGGCCAGGTGGGGGTTGTTTTTTGCCAAATTTTGTTTTCAGGATAGAAAAAACGATTTATATTGCTCAACGGTAAAGTCTTTAATGTAATTCTCAATATTTAAACGTTTAAGTTCTTGCTCTTTGTTATAGTCATATTCATCCAGATAATTTTCACCTTTCAATAAAGAATATATTTTATATGTGCCTTGCTGAAATAATGATATTTCAATATCCGCAAGATCAATGTTGTATTTTTCCAGCATTTTATATAAGTGATTTGCAATTTTACAATGTAAAAAGTCATCTTTTTTCAATTTTTGTCTAATAAATAACTTAATATACTGTGCATCGTTAGCAACTACTTTTTCATCTATATCGCCATAAACATCAGTGCCATAAGTATTTAATATGTCCAATACATCATTGTAGTACTGTGGAATATCAAACATTTCCAAAAGACTTGCCCATATTGTGTTCCTTAGAGCATTTGACTCTTCGGTAGATATTAATGGTATCCGATATAAAACATACGTCCTACCCTTTGCCTCCCCAGGTTCGAAAACAAATTTTAAATAATGTTTTGCAACACGAAGAAACATCATTGAGAATAATTTATTTGACCAATTGTCCGCCTTTTCAATTAACTTGTCTATTATACTTCTTTGAAAGAAATATTTTTCATAATAAGAGTTCTTATTAAATCCTAGTTCATTAATTAACTTAGAATATATCATCGCAAAATCACTTGGCTGATTCACTAAGTATTGGAATAAAAGTTCAAGAACCGTATCAAAATCTTCTTTGCTTTGATATTGTAATAATGTTGAAATATATTCCGGTGTCGATGGAATATTGTTTTTCTTTATATCATAATTAACTGGCTCTGTAACATCAGAATGTAGACTGTCTATTTTTTCTTTAATAAATATTAATGTGTCTGTTTTTCTTACAAACCAAAAAGTCAACAATAAATCTTCGAATCTCGAATCATTGTTTTTCTTGAAAACATCTAATAAACTATTTATTTCCGATTTTATCACTTGTTCTACTTTATTATTGTTAAAATGTATGAACAATGAATTCAAATTCTCAATAATTCTTCGCTTCAACCTTGGAAAATAACTATCAATTAATTCAGAATATCTTAAGACTTTATTATCTATGAACACTAGGTAGAACAAATAAGTTGATAATATTTGATCAGACACTTTTGCGACTTTATCTTCATATATATCAATTATTTCCATATTATGAAGTTTATTTATAGCTTCAATAAACTCTTCCTCTTTAATATTTGCAATCTTACAAAGTAGCTCCAAGTTATTTGAATCGTTCAAATTAATGTTATTTAAAAATGAAATTAACCCCGCAACTTTAACGATTGTCCCATCTTCCAAATTAAGAAGATCTTTTTTAACATTTTTAAAATATAGTTCCATGAGCTGGGTTGTATCTGTTATACTTTCTAATTTATTTTCTCTAATTGCAATTTTACAGGCCATGACTGCCAATCTTGCATTTCCTTGTGCGATTTGTTCAATTCTATCTAGATACAATGAGTTATTTATATTGAACTCATTTTTTGCCATTTCTCTAATTTGCTCATCATTCAACACGTCAATCTTCATAATGTAAGGATCTGAGTGTTCTTGAAATTTATCAACTACCTTTTGAAGTGCATAATCTCGGACAGTTGCAATGATCTTTACATTTTTGCCTTTATCTTGTTCATGAAAATATTCTAAAATAATATCTAATTGTGTTGTTTGATTTGCATCATCAATAAAAATCAGATAATCGCCTTTTTTAGAAATATAAATCTTTAAATCTTCATAAAGATTTTGACCGTTACTTTTGATGCACCACACTTTAGACGAAGAATATTTTTTAGTATATCTTTTACATGCTTCGATGACTAACTTTGATTTCCCGACACCTGGTTTACCAGCTACTATTAATGCATTATGATGATCAATTGCTCTTAAAAGTTCATTTAATTCGTTTTCTCTAAAATAAAAATTTATCCCTAACGGAGTGGACATACTATTTTTGTCATATTCTTTTATAAAATCCTCAATATTAAAAATTTGCCCAGTATCAACGGCCACCCCAAGAAAATCTTTTGCTAACTTAGGGTAGTTCTGATAAAGCTCTTGCGCTAATTTATCTACACCAATTAATGTAAGAAGAATGTTTTTCTCTTTACATTTTTGTACTAACCTCTCCATTTCTCCGGGATAAAGCTGAGAAGTATAACAATATATTATTTCTTTTATTTTTTCTATCTCTATGTTTGTCACAGAGACATCAAAACATTTATCTAAATCACTATTTATTTTTTCAAACAACCCATCTTTTTGAGTGGTATACTCTACAAAAATATATTTACCATCATCAGTTCTAATGTAAGTATCTGGAGTCCCTTTTCTTGTTGAATTACTACCAACTACTGAACCTAGAGAGATTAAATTTTTATATCCCACAGCAAAGAGATAACTATCAGCCAGTTTTTGAAATTCACCTGCACCTAGACTTTTTATTTTATTTTGTATTTCAATAAGTTTGGTCATTAATCATCCCCCCTCTAGAAATGTTGATATATGAAGGTTTCCTGGCATCTTAGGGGTGCCAAAAAAATATTTTTCGGCAAAACTCATCACATACTTTTGCATTTTTGTTGATATCTAACAGTCCATAGGTGCGCTTCGCGGCCACTGGGTATTTTTGTATTTTTTATACCAGTGGGGAGATGTGTATGCGATGCACCTTGGATCTCTGCACAACTGATGAGGACGAACCCTCCCATGTCTCTGGGCATCCTTGTGCCAACATTCCTTCGTTCGGTCTCTTCACTAGGCAGAGGCCGCCTAAGCTCCTTAAGGGACTCTAGGTCGAATGGATGAAATGGTGCCAGCTTCTCCGTGTCATCTGGTTGTTCAGACAGTTCTTTTTGCGAAAGGAGGCGACTCTAGGCTGTCTGCGCTTGGGATTGGGATTGGGAAAAGATATCTTGCATCATTCGTTCCTCATCAAATGCTTGCTGTTTCACACAAACCGCGTATAGAATTTTCAATAGCTTGCCACATAACACGACGATGGATTGCTTCTTACGCAAAGGGTTAACGGGGCGTGTCGTATAGTAC
>NZ_JAILZV010000178.1 GCF_023512315.1 Anoxybacillus sp. | reverse complement strand
ATTGTCGAAAACCATAAGCTAGAAGCAATTATTTCGATGCCAAGCGGTGTATTTAAACCGTACGCTGGAGTTTCGACAGCGATTATGATTTTTACAAAAACAGGCGTCGGCGGAACAGATTACGTCTGGTTTTACGACATGAAAGCGGACGGCTACTCATTGGACGACAAACGCAATCCAATCGAACAAAACGATATTCCCGACATCATTGCGCGCTTCCATCACCGTGAAGCAGAGAAAGAGCGAAAGCGCACAGAGCAGTCGTTCTTTGTACCTGTGGAAGAAATTCGGGAAAATGACTATGACTTGTCGATTAACAAGTACAAAGAGATGGAGTATGAAGAAGTGCAGTATGAAGCGCCGAGTGTGATACTTGAAAAAGTAGAAGTACTAGAAAGAGAAATTATACAGGGAATAAAAGAGTTGAAAGAAATGATTAGAGGGTAGTTGATTGGTATGATGAACTATATAAAGCTAAGCGAGTTAACAGTAAGTCTAGAAAGTGGATCAAGACCTAAAGGTGGAGTGAGTTCTGATGGTATTCCAAGTATCGGAGGGGAACATATTAAGTCGGATGGAACTTTCAAATTCGATAATATGAAATATGTTCCAGAAGATTTCTTTAATAATTTGAAAAAAGGGGTTATTGACAGGGGAGATATTCTCATTGTTAAGGATGGAGCAACTACCGGAAAGGTTGCGTTTGTAGATAATACATTCCCGTATAAAAATGCTGCAATAAATGAACATGTTTTTAAACTAAAGATAAATAATGAAATGGTATTACCAAAATATGTTTTTTACTATCTTTATTCAAGAGATGGTAATCGACAACTAATGAAAGATTTTCGAGGAGCAACGGTAGGTGGTATTACAAAAAATTTTTTAAACTTAGTTCAGATACCTATTTCTAGAAAATTAGAATTTCAGAATAAGATTGTTACTTTATTAGACAAAGCCCAAGAACTGATCGACAAACGAAAAGCCCAAATTGAAGCGTTAGATCAATTAACGCAAAGTGTGTTTTTGGAGATGTTTGGGGATCCAGCTACGAATCCTAAAAAATGGTCGATGGGATTTATAAAGGATTTAGCTCTGAAAACACAATATGGTACAAGTAAGAAAGCAAACCAGGGTGGAGGAAAATACCCTATATTAAGAATGAACAATATTACTTATGAGGGGCATTGGGATTTCACAGACCTTAAATACGTTGATTTAGATGACAAGGAAACCGAGAAATACTTAGTTCATAAGGGAGAGCTTTTATTTAATAGAACAAATAGCAAAGAGCTAGTAGGGAAAACAGCCGTATATCGCTTTGAAGAGCCGATGGCTTTTGCAGGATATTTGGTGAAGCTAGTTCCGAATGAAAAAGCGAATGCTGAATTTATATCTGTGTACTTAAACTCAAAGTATGGAAAAAGTATCTTACACTCAATGGCTAAAAACATTGTTGGTATGGCAAATATTAATGCAGAGGAATTAAAATCAATAAAAATATATATACCTCCTAAACAACTCCAAGATCAATTTGCTGGGATTGTACAAAAAATAGAATCTCAAAGAGAACTTTTTAAAAAAGGATTAGTTGAGTTAGAAAAAAACTTCAACTCCCTTATGCAACGGGCGTTTAAGGGAGAACTGTTCAACGATTAGTAAATGTAAAAGAAATTCGTGCTGGTCAAGGGAGGGGATTGAGTGTTATCTAACTTTCACTTTTTAGTAGGCAAGCCCCATTACGAAAGTTTTGCGAATGCGTGTGTCGAGGCGGAGAGAAGTTTAGTGGTGAGTCCGGCGACGTGTGCGATTTTGACGCGCCGGGCGCTAGAGCTTGCGGTGAAATGGGTATATAGCTTTGATAGCGCGTTAAAAGTGCCGTATCAAGACAATTTATCGAGCTTAATTCACGATCATGGGTTTATGGAAATTATTGACGAAGAGTTGTTGCCGCTGTTGCGTTACATTGTCAAACTGGGAAATGTCGCGGTTCATACGAACTCGATGATTACGAGGGAAGAAGCGATTCTTTCGTTGCATCATCTTCATCAATTTGTTTCTTGGATTGACTATTGTTATTCCGATGAATATACCGCGACAGACTTTGACGAATCGCTGCTGCAAATGGGGGAGGAAAAGCGTGAACGTCCAGAGGAGCTAAAAGATTTATATGAGCGGTTAAGTTCGAAAGACAAGCGTCTTGAAGAAATGATGAAAGAAAACGAAAAACTTCGCGCGCTTCTCACCGCCAAAAGGGAAGCGAATACGAAAGAGTACGATTTCCAAGTTGACGAGTTAAGTGAATATGAAACGAGAAAGAAATATATCGATTTAGATTTAAAGTTAGCGGGTTGGGAATTTAAAAAGGACGTTGTTGTGGAATATCCTGTCGTTGGCATGCCGAATCAAGAAGGAGTCGGCTATGTCGATTACGTCTTGTTTGGCGATAACGGCAAGCCGCTTGCGGTTATCGAAGCAAAACGAACAACCGCTGATCCGAACAAAGGAAAGCAACAGGCAAAACTGTACGCCGACTGCATGGAAAACATGCACGGTCAACGCCCGATTATTTTTTACACAAACGGTTTTGAAACGTATATTTGGGATGATATTCATTATCCAGCGCGAAAAGTTTCTGGATTTTACAACAAAGAAGAATTGAGCTTATTGATTGATCGCCGAATGATGAAAAAGCCTTTTAACTATGTGCAAATTAACGAAAACATCATCAATCGTTACTATCAAAAAGAAGCGGTGTTAGCTGTATGCGATGCGCTCGAGAAAAAACAGCGCAAAGCGTTGCTTGTCATGGCGACGGGGAGCGGCAAAACGCGAACGGCGATCGCGATTGTCGATGTGCTCACGCGCCATAATTGGGTAAAAAATATTTTGTTTTTAGCAGACCGTAAAACGCTTGTCACGCAAGCGAAAAATAACTTTAGCCACCTGCTTCCGAATTTAACGCTATGTAATTTGCTTGACAACAAAGATAACCCAGAAGAAAGCCGTATGGTATTTTCGACATATCCAACGATGATGAATGCGATTGACGAAGCGAAGCGAAAAGACGGCAAACGCCTCTTTACCGTCGGACATTTTGACTTAATTATCGTCGATGAGTCGCATCGCAGCATTTATAAAAAATATCGGGCGATTTTTGACTACTTTGACGCAATATCGCTCGGGCTGACCGCCACACCAAAAGACGAAATTGACCGCAATACGTATGAAGTGTTTGATTTAGAAAACGGTGTTCCGACCTATGCCTATGAGTTAGATCAAGCGGTGAAAGACGGCTATTTAGTCGATTATCGGACGATTGAAACAACCCTGAAGTTTCTTGAAGAAGGCATTCGTTACGATGACTTATCCGATGAAGAAAAAGAACGATATGAAGAAACCTTTGACGATGAAGTAGGTGAGGATATTGACAGTGCCGCGTTAAATGAATGGCTGTTTAACGACGATACGATTGATACGGTACTGAGAGATTTAATGGAAAAAGGAATTCGCGTCGAAGGCGGGGACAAACTCGGCAAAACGATTATTTTTGCGAAAAATCACCGCCATGCGGAACGGATTGTGGAGCGTTTTGATCGATTGTATCCTGAATATAAAGGCGGCTTTGCACGCGTCATTGATTATAGCGTCAACTACTATCAAACGTTAATTGATGACTTTTCGGATCGGAACAAATTTCCGCAAATTGCCGTATCGGTCGATATGCTTGATACGGGTGTCGATATTCCAGAAGTCGTCAATCTTGTTTTTTTCAAAAAAGTGCGTTCGAAAGCAAAGTTTTGGCAAATGATTGGACGGGGCACGCGTTTATGTAAAGATTTATTAGGAATCGGTCAAGATAAAACGCATTTTCTTATTTTCGATTATTGCGGGAACTTTGAGTTTTTCCGTCAAAACCCAAAAGGAATCGACGGAGAAATAGGAGAAAGTTTAACAGAGCGCTTATTTCACGCCAAAGTTGAAATGATTAAAGAGCTTCAACATTTACGTTATCAAGAGGAAGAATATGTTGTTTATCGCAATGAATTAATTGATGATGTGCTTGCACAAATCAAGAAATTAAACGAAGAAAGCTTCCGCGTAAGGCAATCCATTCAGTATGTGCATAAGTTTAAAAATCGCGCGAATTGGGATTCGTTGACGGCGATGGATGTGAATGAGCTCCAACAATACATCGCGCCGCTTATTGTTCCGCTTAACGATGATGAGTTTGCGAAGCGGTTTGATTTGCTTATGTATACGATTGAACTAGCAAAACTGCAAACGAAAAACGCCACAAAACCAATTCGGAGCGTAATTCGCACTGCGGAGGCATTATCTAAGCTCGGTTCGATTCCTCAAGTCGCGGAACAAAAAAATATTATTGAAAAAGTGCAGACGGAAGAGTTTTGGAAAGAAGCAGATCTTTTTGAACTAGAAGCTGTTCGCGAAGCGTTGCGTGAATTAGTGAAGTTTCTTGAACGAGAAACAAGGAAAATTTACTACACGAATTTTAAAGATCAAGTGTTGGAAGTGAAAGAAAACGGTTCGATGTTAGAAGTAAACGACTTAAGAAATTATCGCAAAAAAGTCGAGCATTATCTTCATGAACATCGCGATCAGCTAGCGATTTACAAACTGCGCCATAATAAAAAGTTAACCGTGCAAGATTTGCGCACATTAGAATACATTCTTTGGAACGAACTCGGGACGAAAGCCGATTACGAAAAAGAATTTGGCGACACGCCAATTATGAAACTTGTTCGCAAAACGGTCGGGCTTGATCCGCAAGCAGCAAACGAAGCGTTTTCGGAATTTTTATCAAACGAACGGCTAAACATTCACCAAAGCCGCTTTGTCAAATTGATCGTCGATTACTTTGTAAAAAATGGCGTGATGGACAAAAAAGTATTACAAGAGGAACCGTTTAAAACGGTCGGAAGCATTGTCGATTTGTTTAAAGACAACTTAGACGATGCACGTAGAATTATTAGCATTATCGATGAGATTAATCGAAATTCAGAAGAGATTGCAGGGGCATAGCATCGTGCGATTATCTGGAATAGGGGCATGAACGCCCCTCTTTTTGAAACGAGATGAACGAGGTGGAAACAAAAGAACAAGTGTTGAAATTGGTTGTTTTGCATGAGAAAGAAGCCAAAATAAATCCCCAGAGAGCACATTATTTGTTCTTCTGGGGATTATTGTTGACTTAAGTATTTTTCTAACGTTTCCAAATCATCAGCGTCAGTCAATATACTTAAAGCCCAATGGTAAGGAGATTCATGAAAACCAATTGGGTCTTCCATTAATGACTTAACAGCACCTGACTTTTTGATAAGCTCTTTTGCTTCAGTTTCACATTTTCCAAATTCGACAATAAGTTCACGAATAATATGCTGAACCACGGGTGTTGATTATCCATTATTTTACTAAAAAAACACAGAATCATATGACTGAACACAAGCTTTTCTGCCTCTTCCCT
>NZ_JAILZV010000177.1 GCF_023512315.1 Anoxybacillus sp. | reverse complement strand
TTCCACCGATGCCGCGGTCTACGCCGTAGTTCGCTAAAATTAAGTCATAAACGGTCGTGACGTACCATTCTCCGGTTTCTGTTTGCACTTTTTTCATCGGAACATTGCGTTCGAGCACTTGATTTCCGTCGTGCGAGAAGTACGGAATTTGTACGGTTGCGATGTCGTCTTCGATTCCTAGTAGCGAAAGACGTGGATCGATTGGCTCTTCTGTGTCTTCATCGACTAAATGTAAATTCCATTTTCCTTTTTCTTCCCAACGAGAACCCATCGTTCCGTTCGGAATAGCAAACGTATTGGTGTTATCGTTCCAAAGCGCAGGCTTCCATTCGCCGTTTGTCGTTGGGCGACCGAGATCGTTTGCGTTGAAGAAACGGTCGGCAACGAATTGGCCGTTCGCTTGTTTTTTCAATGTGACAAGGAATGGGAAGTCCGTATATTGTTTTGCATAACGGATAAAGTAGTCGACTTGGCGGTCAACGTAAAATTCTTTTAAGATGACATGCCCCATTGCCATCGCCAGCGCGCCGTCTGTTCCTTGTTTTACACTCATCCAATCATCGGCAAATTTCGTTGATTCGGCAAAGTCAGGGCTAATCGAAACAACTTTTGTGCCTTTGTAGCGCACTTCTGATAAGAAGTGGGCATCTGGTGTCCGCGTCATTGGCACGTTCGAGCCCCACGTAATAATGTAACCGGAGTTATACCAGTCGCTTGACTCTGGCACGTCCGTTTGGTCTCCCCAAATTTGTGGGGAAGCAGGTGGCAAATCTGCGTACCAATCGTAAAAACTTAAAATCGGCCCCCCCATTAACGACATAAAGCGTGCGCCCGCTGCGTGGCTGACCATCGACATCGCTGGAATCGGCGAGAATCCAACGTTGCGGTCAGGACCGTATTTGGTGACGGTATAGAGAAGGGAACTAGCGACAAGTTTAAGCGCTTCATCCCACTCGGCGCGGACGAATCCACCTTTTCCGCGCGCTTGTTTATAACGCTTCGCTTTTTCTGGATGTTCAACGATGCTTTTCCAAGCATCAAGCGGATTTTTATGCTCTTTCAACGCTTCTCTCCACATGTCCATCAACACGCCGCGCACGTAAGGATATTTGACGCGGAGCGGGCTGTAAATGTACCACGAGAAGCTTGCGCCGCGAGGACAACCACGCGGTTCAAAGTCTGGCATATCAGGTCCTGTCGATGGATAGTTGAGATGTTGTCCTTCCCATGTGACAATGCCGTCTTTTACGTACACATTCCAGCTGCAAGACCCTGTACAGTTTACCCCATGTGTCGAACGAACGACTTTATCGTGTTGCCACCGGCGACGGTAAGCGTTTTCCCAATCGCGATCCCCATACGTCACTTCGCTATGATTGTCCGCGTGCCGTTCGATAGGGCGAATATATTTGAAACGGTTGAGGAACGGAGATTTTTTCTTCTTCACGTCGGTTCACTCCTTGAAAATCAATTTGTATAATTTTACTATAAACATAATGAAAACGAATCGATGTTAACTTCATCACATTCCGAGTAGTTGTCACAAAACTGTCAAAAGATGAGGAAACATGTTGAAAATAAAAAAAAGCGAACAAATATTCTTTTTGTGATATAATAAACGAAACGATATTGCAGGTGATAAAAATGCGTTATCATTCCCATGTTATAGTTTCTCTCTGTATCGGAGCGGCAGCTGCTGCGTATACCAATTTACCGTTTACCGCTAGCTACACGGCAGGAGTCGTGATCGGGAGTTTACTTCCAGATATTGATGAGCCCCAATCGTACGTTGGCCGCCGTTCGTTCGGCATGGCAAATAAAGTGAAAGAAGCGTTTGGTCACCGCGGGATGACGCACTCGCTCATTGTGTGGGGCGTTATTGCTACTATTGTGCTGATAGAATCTTCTTCCCCATTTTCGTTCGGTTTTGTGTTAGGGTATTTGTTTCATATCCTTGAAGATTTTTTATCGGTTCAAGGTGTGCCGCTATTATGGCCGTTTCAGACGAAAAAATATAAACTTCCGCTCTATCGGACGGGGAACTTCGTCGAAAAGCTGTTGTTTTACAGCTCGTTTGCGCTGTTTATTTATATTGGAAACGAGCACCAACTGTTTTACGAATGGGTAAGATCGCTTTCTTTCGGTCGATAATATTTGCTTTTCTTTCGCGCGCGAATTTGTTATGTTTATGTATGTAAGATTGTTGGACGAAAAGAGGTGGGCTGAGTGGAAACGCCCGTGGATTTATTGCCATATTTGTTAGTGATCGGCGCGTTTTTTATAGCGATGAAATGCTATATGAATCGCCATCGAACATATAAATCATTTTTAAATCATGTGATGCTATATGAAATGGAGCAATATGGCGAACATCGAGGGAATCGGGGAGCTCCGTTTTCGTTTCGCTTGTTATTTGTTACGAACCAACGGAAGATCCCAGCACGGGAACGTCCGCACGTTTCCGATGAGGAAGGAAGGCGGCTCCTTGTTGCATAATGAATAACACAAACAAGGAGGATCATGATGAAGAAAAAATGGATGTTCGTTTTATTAACGATTGCTATACTGCTGAGTGGCTGCAACCGCAATGCACCAATTAATGAACATAGCCAAGGAGTATGGGATCATTACTTTGTGTATCCGATGTCTAAGTTACTTTTAATGCTCGGCAATGGGTTTGGCGGAAATTATGGGCTAGCGATTATCGCCTTGACGCTTGTCGTTCGTTTTGCGTTATTGCCGTTAATGCTCAAGCAGTTTAAAGCATCGCTAGCGATGCAAAAACTCCGCCCGGAAATGCAAAAGCTGCAAGAAAAATACAAAGGAAAAGATATGGAAACGCAACAAAAGCTGCAACAAGAAATGATGCAGCTATATCAAAAGCATGGCGTAAACCCGATGAGCGGCTGCTTGCCAGCGCTTATTCAACTGCCGATTTTTATGGCGCTTTATTACGCCATTCGGCGTACGGAAGAAATTACGACCCATTCGTTTTTGTGGGTAGAACTTGGCCATCGGGACCCATATTTCATTTTACCGATTTTAGCGGCAGTGACGACGTTTATTTCGATGAAGCTGTCCCCATCAATGACGGAGCAACAAATGCCGCAAATGGCGATGATGGTTTATATTATGCCGCTCATGATTTTTATGGGGGCAAGCTCTGTTCCGTCCGCCTTGTCGCTTTATTGGGTGGTTGGGGGATGCTTTTCGATTATCCAATCCTTAATTTTTCGCATGCAGTTGAAAGCCGCAAAAGCCGCAGAAAACGGACGGGCATCTTAAGAAATAAGCCGCTTCCAAAGGGAGCGGCTATATTTTTCCTTGTTTGCGCAACAGTCGTTCCATTTCCGTAACGAGTGAGTCGAAATAAGTAAGTACGTTGTTTAGCGGTTCTGTCGACATCATATCGACCCCAGCTTTTTGCAATAACGGAATCGGGTCGTCCGATGTGCCAGCACTTAAAAACTGCAAGTAGCGCTCGGTTGCTTTGCCCGTTTTATCTTCTTTTATTTGGTTCATCAGTTCAAACGAAGCAGCGAGCGAGGTGGCATATTTATAGACGTAAAACGCATCGTAAAAGTGCGGGATGCGCAGCCAGCCGAGCGCCGCTTCGGAATCAGCGGCATATGCCGGTCCGTAATATTTTTTTAGCAATCGAAGCCACATGTCGTTCAATGTTTCTGCCGTTAAACTTTCTCCTTTTCCCACTTTTTCATGAATAGCTTGCTCAAATTCCGAATACATGACTTGCGTATATAACGTGCCACGAATTTGGTCAATTTGTTGGTTCAAAAGGTACAGCTTTTCTTCATCGGTTGTTGCTTGTTTTAATAAATAATCGATCATGAGCCATTCGTTGGCGGTCGAGGCAACTTCGGCAGTAAAAATCGATTGGCCGGAATAATGGTATGGTTGTGTTTTGTTCGTTAAGACAGAATTCATCGCATGGCCGATTTCATGGGCGATGGTGAGCACTTCATCGAGCGATTGATCGTAATTTAACAAAATGAACGGATGTGTATCATATGCGCTAATATTATATCCGCCAGTATATTTTTTCGGGCGAGGATATACATCGAGCCAGCGATGATGGAAAGCGTATTCTACTTGTTTCACATAATCGTTTCCGAGCGGTTTTAGCCCTTCGAGAATAAGCGCCTCTGCTTTTTCCATCGGAAATGTTTTCGTTACGGTTTTGGATGCAAGCGGAACGTATAAGTCGTAACTATGCACTTCGTTAAGTCGCAGCGCCTTTTTTCTTAGCTCTATATAACGGTGGAGTGACGGTAATCGCTCATTCACTGTCGAAAGCAGCTGGTCAAATACTTGTTTTGGCACGTCGTCATTAGCGAGCGCCGCTTCAAGACCAGAATCGTATCGCCGCGCTTTTGCATATAGTTCATCCGCTTTCACAGAAGCGTATAAAGTCGCTGCTGCGGTATGCTGGATTTGTTCAAAGCTTGCAAAAAACGTTTGAAATGCTTGTTTGCGGTAGGTACGATCCGGATGCTCTAATGCTTTTAAAAAGTTTCCGCCGGTTAGCGTTACCGTTTTCCCATCTATTCCTTTCATCACTGGTGGTGTATAATCGCCGCGCGCCGCATAGTGATAAATGTTTTCTGCTTCATCGGCGAGCGGGGAAAGTTTGGCGAGCAGCTGCTCCTCTTTTTTGGATAACGTATGCGCTTTTCGCTCGAGCAGTTCCGAAAAATAACGGGCGTATGTTTTTAGCGACTTACTGTTTTTCCATTTCTCTAACGTTTCTTTTGGTAGCGATAAAAGCTCTGGCTCGATAAAGGCAGCCGTGGTGGCATAATTCGCGGCAAGCGTTTCGACTTTTGCTTTGAAGTGCGCTGCTTTTTTGTCTTCAATGTTTAAATCTTGTTGCAGTTGGGCGTACAGGGACAGTTTCTCTAACTTTCGTGCGACTTGTTCGTGGGTGGAAAATAGTTTAGCGACCGTGCTTTCATTCTTCAGTTTTCCTTGGTACGATGATAATGTTGGAAGCATGTCGGAAACAAAAGTATAATCTTTTGTAAACTCGCGTTCGGAACGATAAATGTCAGCAAGATTCCACGTATACGGTGTCCGTTCTATTGCCTTTGTTTCAGAGGCAAAGAGGAAAACGAGTGTTAAAATGAGCCATAGTCGTTTCATCTAGAAGCTCCTTTCCTTATTTTATCGGTAGTATGTGCGAAATGATGTAATTTATGAAAGGAAGAATGCGATGAAAGTAATTATTGCAGAAAAACCAGACCAAGGTGTGACGTTAGCATCGATTTTTTCCACGAAAAAAAGGCAAGGGTATCTGGAAATTTTGCCAAATGAATTATTTCCAAAAGGGGCGTATATGACGTGGGCAGTTGGACATCTATTGCAGCTTGCCCCTCCGGAGCGATACCGTCCGGAATGGAAACAATGGAAGTTGGAGACGCTTCCGATTATCCCAGATCGGTTTCAATACGAAGTCGAAAAAGCGAAAGCAAAGCAGTTTCACATTGTCAAAGAACTGCTT
>NZ_JAILZV010000176.1 GCF_023512315.1 Anoxybacillus sp. | reverse complement strand
GCGGCGCTACAAAAAGCGAAAGCGGCAATTGAAAACGGCTTGCGTGACCCACAAGCGGTGCGCGCGCTTATTGAAGATTATTTGACGACGCATACAAGCGGTGTCATCGATTACGTTGATGTGTATTCGTACCCAGAGCTAAAGCCGCTTGATACGTTGGCTGGAAACATCATTATTGCCATTGCTGTCCGGTTTACAAACGCACGGCTCATTGATAATATAACGATGAATGTCCCAGCGTTATAGAAAGAGATTGGAAGGAAAAGGGGGAGCAACATGTTCCGAACATTAATGAACGCCAAAATTCACCGCGCCCGTGTGACAGAAGCGAATTTAAATTACGTCGGCAGCATTACGATTGATGCAGATATTTTAGATGCGGTCGGCATGGTGCCAAATGAAAAAGTGCAAATCGTCAACAACAATAACGGGGCGCGTTTTGAAACATATATTATTCCAGGGGAGCGCGGCAGCGGCGTCTTTTGTTTAAACGGGGCGGCGGCGCGCCTTGTCCAAAAAGATGATATTATTATCGTCATTTCGTATGCGCTCGTTCCAGAAGAAAAAGTAGCGGAACACCGTCCGAAAGTGGCGATTATGGATGAAAATAACCGCATTAAAGAATTAATTGCCGCTGAACCGGCGCATACGATTTTGTAAAAGGGGGCTGTTTTGCAGCCCCTCTTGTTATGTGAGGTGAGACGATGAAGTTTGTCGTGGTCGATTTAGAAACGACGGGAAATGCGCCGCAAAAAGGCGACCGGGTGATGCAAATTGGGATAGTGGTTATCGAGAACGAACAAATTATCGAACGGTTTTCCCGTTTTATTAACCCTGAATGCGAGATTCCATTGTTTATTCAACAACTGACGCAAATTGATGAGCAAATGGTCAAAACGGCGCCCGTTTTTGCGGAAGTTGCGCGAGAAGTTGCTGAAAAAATAGCCGGTGCGTATTTTGTTGCCCATAACGTTTCGTTTGATTGGCCGTTTTTGCAAACGGAATTGCAGGCGGCAGGCATTTCGCTCGCGAAACCGCCAATGATTGATACGGTCGAAATGGCACGTATATTATTTCCGACGGTCGAAAGCTATAAATTAAGTGACCTTGCGCAAATGCTTGCGATCCGTCACGAAAACCCACACCAAGCAGACAGCGATGCGGAAGTGACCGCGAAGCTTTGGCTGCGGCTGTTGCAAAAATTACAATCGCTCCCGCTAGCAACGTTACAACAACTTAAACGTCTGTCCAAAGACTGGAAAAGCGAAATGCATGCTATTTTAGATACGATTATCGCGAACAAAATGGCGGCACCGAACGACGACCGATACGTGTATTACCGCGGGGTTGCGTTAAAAAAACGCCCCGAACGTATCGAAAAACAAAGCGGCACTACTTATTCGTTTACGGAATGGGTGGCGGATGAGCCAGCGCTTCCATTTGCGCAATATGAACATCGCGCCGGCCAATGGGAAATGATGAACGTCGTTTACGAAGCGCTCGACACGTCGCAGCACGCCATCGTGGAAGCAGGAACAGGCATTGGCAAGTCGCTAGCGTATTTTCTTCCAAGTCTTTATGTAGCGAAAAAACAACAAAAGCCGGTCGTCATTAGCACGTATACGCTCCAATTGCAAAAACAGCTCATGGAGCGCGACGTTCCGTTGCTTAGACAAATTGTTCCGTTTCCTTTTCGTGTCGCGCTATTAAAGGGAAGACGAAATTATTTGTCGCTCGATAAGTTCCTTTCGTTTCTTCAAGAACCGAATAAAACGTACGATGCGGTACTAACGAAAGGACAAATACTCGTTTGGCTGACAGAGACGGAAACGGGCGATGTCGATGAATTGCAGCTGTCTTCCGGCGGGCAGCTGTTTTGGCCGCAGTTGCATTTAGATGAGCAGAAAGAAGCAGGGGAGCATGATTTTTTTCGCCTTGCCTGTCAGCGGGCAAGCGAAGCGGATGTTGTTATTACAAACCATGCCTTTTTAATGCAAGATATCACGGCAACGACTCCGTTGCTTCCAGCCTATGACCATTTGATTGTCGATGAAGCGCATCATTTGGAAGAAACAGCCTCGAGCTACTTTGGTCGCTATGTTGAATATGTCGCACTGCGGCTACTGTTGGCACGTATCGGGACGGGGGACGAAGAGGGTTCGTTATTTCAGCTCAAGAAACGGCTCGATCGAGAAATATGGTCGATTCAAGCGCGGCTTCGCGATTTGCAACTTGAGTGCGACGAATGGTTTCGCCTCGTTCGTCGCTATGTGTTCACGAAACAACCGAACACGAACGCCTTGCGGCTGCGCTACCGGTTTGATCCAGAGAAAGAGTACGGACGAAATTGGGAAGCGATCAAAGAATTACTATGGCGGATTGCGGATCAAACAAAAAAATTGGCAGATGAGGTAGATGAGGTGAAGAGAAGCGCGCCAACGCTTGCGTCGATGTCGTTTTTTTCCGATATTGACGAACTGTTATTGACGATGGAAACGCTTCGGGAAGTCATAGAAGCGCCCGACCCGCTCGTTGTGCGGTGGATGGAAGTGGAAACGAAAGGAGCGGCGAACGCCACGGCGATTTATTCACAGCCAATCGATGTAGAGTCGTTTTTTGCCGAGGAGCTGTTTGCGAAGAAAAAAAGCGTCGTATTGACTTCTGCGACGCTCTCGATGAACGGATCGTTTTCGTATTTGATTTCGCGGCTTGGACTAGAAGATTTTTACCCGATTTGCCGAGTGATTCCGTCGCCATTTCCGTATGCGGAACAAGTGAAAGTGATGGTTCCGAGCGATTTGCCGTCTGTTTCTGCCGTGCCGCTTGAGGAGTATGCTGAGGCGGTTGCGTCGCACTTATTAACAATAGCAAAACATCTGAACGGAAAAATACTCGTGTTGTTTACGTCGTATGAATTGCTGCGCTTGACGGCAGCGATTGTGAAAGAGCGGAATGATGATGAAACGTTTGTGCTGTTAGCACAAGGGGGACAAGGCGGGAGTGCGGCGAAGGTGACGAAGGCGTTTCAGCAATTTGAGAAGGCGATGTTGTTTGGAACGAGCAGTTTTTGGGAAGGAATTGATTTTCCAGGAGAGGCGTTATCGGTGGTCGTCATCGTTCGGCTGCCGTTTGCCCCGCCAGATGACCCGGTTGTGGCAGCGAAAAGCGATTATATTCGCGCCAAAGGCGGCAATCCGTTTTATGAGCTATCATTGCCGCAAGCAGTCATTCGCTTTAAGCAAGGCTTTGGGCGGCTAATTCGCACGAAAGACGATCGCGGAGTGTTGTTTGTGTTCGACCGGCGGCTAGTCACGGCTTCCTACGGCAGCTATTTTTTAGCTTCCCTTCCAACCGTGCCGGTGTATGATGAACCACTCGAACAGCTGTTGCAGAAGATGGGATAACGAACGGAAAAAAGAGAAACGATATACATGGACATTTCCCTCTCGAACGCTCGAGAGGGAACGCTTATCCAGTCGCCTCCGCTTTTCGTGTCTAGCTGCGGCTCCTAGCTCTCTTGTGCCAAGCGTTCTTCCTCCGTCGAAGCAAAGAGCGCTTCTCGTCGGAAGAACGCTTGGCTTCGAGAGCTAACCAGTCGCCTCCGCTTTTCTTGTCTAGCTACGAACTAGCATCCTCGGTCGCGTGTGCTTTCTCCGTCGACGTGCGGGGCACGTCTCGTCGAAAGCGTGCGCGTCCGTCGGATGCTTCCTTGGCTTAGCCAAGGATCGTTCTCCGCTTTTCGTGTCTAGCTGCGGCTCCTAGCTGCTCGGGGGTCAAATAACCTTCCCCCTCGAGGTGGCGAGCACCTCTCCGGGGGAAGAACATTCGCCCCGTCGCAGCTAAGCAGTCGCCTCCGCTTTTCTTATTCGATCCGACAAATTTCTATTGGACAGTTTTCGCATTGCACTTCTCGTTTTAAATAGTCGAGATCGTGAATGGTGATTTTTCCTTTATGAATGGAAAGAATGCCTTCTTGTTTTAAGGCGTTGAGCATGCGGTTAACGCTTTCTCTCGTCGTTCCACAAAAGTTTGCTAAGTCTTGATTTTTTAACGGCAAATCGATTAAAATGCTGCCATCTTTTAAGCGAATGCCGTAGCTATTGCACATGCGAATAAGAGTGGAATAAAGCGCGCCTTTTTTGCCGAGCAAAATGAGGTCGCGAAATTTCGTTTGCGTACGGCGGGCGTGGTTGCTGAGCCATTGCATATACTCAAACGTTAATGTCGGGTTGAGAAGCAGCTGTTCTTCCAAATAATCTTTTTTAATGACAGCAACTTCGCCGTCTTCCATTACTTTAGCGTTCAATAAATATTTCGGCTCGTTTGTAAACAAGGTGAGTTCCCCGATAATTTCGCCAGCACTGCAAATGCGAAAGCACATCTCTTTGCCGTCTTGCGACATTTTGCTCATTTGTATTTTTCCGGAAAGAATTAAATATAGTTCGTTCGCGGCCATTCCTTCTTGAAATAAAAACGTTCCTTTTTTTATTTTTTGAATATGGTTCGCTGAACGGAGCAATTCCTTTAAATGCACAAACCGTTTCTTTTCTTCAAACGCTTGAAGGGCAGTCATCATGTTTTTTCACCTCGGTGGTGGAATTTTTCTCATTTATTCGCTTTCCCCTATTTTTATTGTAAAAATAACCGTTTTCATTAGATGTGATACATATCACACATGGTTAGAGAATGAGAAAAATGTCACAAGAATGTCACAAATTTTGTAGAACGTTTTCGGACGTTGTTTTTCCGATTGGTATGGTATACTTATTCGTAATACTGTTTTTGCTGTGTGAGCGATGTCACAGCGCGATGAACAGTTGTTCCCTATAGTGAAAATAGAACGATGCGTAAACTAACGATGGATAGAGAATTTATACTTGAAGAGAGGATGCGCTATGAGCCAAACAAAGCCGGTTATCGTTGACAAATGGAATCGTCCGTTGCGTGATTTGCGCATTTCTGTGACCGATCAATGCAATTTTCGCTGTGTCTATTGTATGCCGGCGGAAATTTTCGGCCCTAACTTTCGTTTTTTGCACGAAGAGGAATTGCTGACGTTGGATGAGATGGTGCTTGTTGCGGAAGTTTTTGCCGAGTTAGGGGTTGAAAAGATTCGAATTACTGGCGGCGAGCCGTTGTTAAGAAAAGGATTGCCTTCGTTTATTGAACGATTGACAGCGATTCGTGGAATACGGGATATTGCATTAACAACGAACGGCGTTCATTTAGTGAAAATGGCTCGGGCGTTAAAAGAGGCAGGATTGCAGCGGGTGAACGTAAGCTTAGATGCGCTCGACGATGAAGTGTTTAAAAAAATGAACGGCGTCGGCGTTGGCGTTCAACCGATTTTAAACGGAATAGTAGCGGCAAAAGAAGCAGGGCTTGTGGTGAAAGTAAATATGGTCGTGAAAAAAGGCTGGAACGATTCACAAATTTTGCTGATGGCACGATATTTTAAAGAAGCCGGTATTACGTTGCGGTTTATTGAGTTTATGGATGTCGGAACGTCGAATGCGTGGGATTTATCGCAAGTCGT
>NZ_JAILZV010000175.1 GCF_023512315.1 Anoxybacillus sp. | reverse complement strand
CATGAAGAAAAGGCAACAGACGAGGCTAAGAAACACGAAGTGAAAGCAAAAGAGGATCCACGACGTGAGGAAAAAGCCCGTGAAAAAGTACAAAAACATGAAGAAAAAGCTAGCAAAGAAGAGGAAAAACGGGCAGAAGAAAAGAAAGAACATGAAAAAAAGAATGGGAACGGAAGCAATAAAGAAAACAAAGACGAAGATGATGAATAATTACCAATCAAGCCCTCTCTCAACGGAGGGCTTTTTTGATGTATACTTTTATAAATGATAACACCCCCATAAAAATGGCGCGAGTGGCGAATATGTTTAAGGAAGGCAAGGGGTGAAGAGATGCTTCGCAGTTTTTTTAGGAAGGTAAAGAACGATCAAATAGAAAAATTGATTGAACAATTCCAAAACAGGGAAACAGAAAAAATAAACGATTTTATCGAACAATACAAACCGTTTATCGCCACAAAAGTTTCCGAAGTATGCAAAAGAAAAATTGATCCAGAATATGATGATGAATTTAGCATAGGACTAATTGCTTTTAACGAGGCGATTGAAAAATATACGCCCAATAAAGGGAGTAACTTTTTATCTTTTGCAAGCTTGGTGATTAAACGTCGGGTCATTGATTACATCCGAAAGGAAAAAAAGAATTACGGCTATTCGCTCGATGACAGAGAAGAAGATATGGAAAATCCATACGAAATTAAAGCAACGAGTGAGC
Organism: Anoxybacillus sp.; assembly: GCF_023512315.1. Classification (GTDB taxonomy): domain Bacteria; phylum Bacillota; class Bacilli; order Bacillales; family Anoxybacillaceae; genus Anoxybacteroides. The sequence continues at coordinate 4,826 of NZ_JAILZV010000175.1, read as the reverse complement.
AATATCAAAAACAAATCGAAACGGAACAGCGAAAAGAAGAAATCTTCCACTATACTAAAAAATTAAAAGAATTTGGGATTACAATGCTTGATCTAACAGAACATTCCCCTAAGCATAAGGATGCAAGAGAAACATCTTTACTCATAGCGAAAACGATCTTAAGGAACGAGAATTTAAAAAAGCAATTGTTCGATACGAAGAAGTTGCCGATTAAGGAAGTGGCCAATCTAGTTGATGTGAGCCGCAAAACACTTGAAAGAAACCGAAAATATTTAATTGCGCTCGTGATTCTCCTTTCAGAAGACTATATTTATTTGAAAGAGTATTTAAAGGGGATGGAAAAATGAGGAATGGAATTATTATGGAAAAACATAAACGTTATTATATCGTCATGACCCGTGACGGTGAGTTTCTAAAAGTAAAGAAAATAAAGGAATATCAAATTGGTGAGGAGATTTCATTTACAACGTCCCAAGAAGAAAAAGCAAGTTTAGGACGAAAGCTATTTGCAAGAAAAATCCCTCAGTTTTCCATGGCACTAGTCTTGCTGTTAGCTGTGATTCCATTATTAACCAACCTAAATACGGGCAAAGCTTATGCATACGTGACGGTCGATATAAATCCAAGCATTGAGATGTCCATCGATGACAAACAAACAGTTACAGCCATTCGCGCATATAACGATGACGGCACGAACATTATTCACTCGATGGATGATTGGAGAGGTAAAACGTTAACCGATGTTACAGAGGAAATCATTAGTCAAAGTGAACAGAACGGTTATTTAAAAAATGGGCGAGATGTGATGATTGCCATCACCCATATCAATAAGAAGGATAAAGCGATTGACGAACAAATCGAAAAAACGATCCATATGATTGAACAAAAAAGAAGACTGGCGGTTACATTGATCGAAATAAGCAAACGGACGCATGATGAGGCCAAAAAATTAGGTGTTTCCCCCAATAAATTAGCAATTGCCGAAAACAAAGGAGTGACAATTGAAAAAGTAAAAGAAAAATCGGTGGCAGAAATCAAAAAAATGTTTGGAAATTTAACCGAAAAGGATAAACAAATGGAACATAAAGAGCAACAGACTAATCGTAATAAGAGAGAAGCTAAAGAAAACGAACATAAAACCAAAGAAGAATATGGAAAAAAGGAAACGGAAGTGCCAAAAAAACAAGACAACGATAGCAAGCATTTAGAAAAAGAGCAAAAGAAAGTTTTGAAACCGGAAGAAAAACGCAAACAGCTGGACAAACAAGAAAAAGCTAATAATGAGCAAGAAAATCATAAACAACCGGAAGGGCAACCAAAAACTGAACGAGAGGAAGAAAAGCCTAAATCGTTAGAAAAACAAGAAAAAGCTCTTAAAGAAGAGAAACGAGAAGAAGAGCAACAAAAAAAAGAAAGATGAAGACTGAGCTCTCCGTTTCCCGAATCGTTGAAGCGGAGGGCTTTGCAGGAATTGACACTTTCGATTCAATGAAAAAGCGTTACGGTTGATTATCATTAGTGAAGAGAGTGAATCTAATGATTGCGTTTGCATCGCTGATTGTGACCGTCATTGCTGTATCCAAAGACAAAAAGTAACCCACCCTGCTCGGCCTAAGTGAGGGTGGGTTACGATCCGCTTTTCTGGGCCACTGCACTCCTTGCAGTGAGCTGTGTATGGATGGGACATTGGTTGCCGCCAATGTCCTGTTTTATTTTATGCTGTTCAACTTTATTATACGCATACAGTGGATGGCATGACAAGAAAATTATCTTTTGTATTATTGTCTTTTTCGCATTTTTTTAAACAAAAACGAACCGATGCATCTCCCACTTACCAAAATAGCAACATGTTAATAACGTGAGCACACGCTATCATAGACATAAAAATATTGACATTGGCAGGATTTTTCTTGTTCGATAAAGAAATACTACAAAAAAGCGTTCGAAAGGAGAAAAAACATGCCAATTATGAACCCAAGCCGCGAGGAGATCGCGGAAATTTTACAAAAAGCAAAGCGCATTGCCGTTGTCGGTTTATCCAACAATCCAGATCGTACATCGTATATGGTCGCAAAAGCGATGAAGGACGCTGGGTATGAGATTGTTCCGGTCAATCCAACGATTGAGGAATGGGAAGGGATTCCGGCGGTGAAATCGTTAAAAGACGTAGAAGGACACGTTGACATCGTGAACGTGTTCCGTCGTTCGGAGCATTTACCAGAGGTCGCTCGCGAATTCGTCCAAATCGATGCCGATGTGTTTTGGGCACAGTTAGGTGTTGTTCATGAAGACGTATATGCGTTTTTAAAAGAAAAAGGATATATTGTTGTGATGGATCGCTGTATTAAAGTAGAGCACGCTCTAACAAAAAAAAGGTAAACGAAACTCGGCCATCTTTTTCGAAAGATGGTCATTTCCATTTTCAGAAGTTAGCTGGCAAAATAAGCATAGACGTTTCCGAAATTTATGCTAAAATAAAACAGAAACAAATGTTCTTGTTTTTGAAAGGGGTATGCGCGTGACAAAACAGAAAATATACGAATATAACGATGATGCTATCCAAGTACTTGAAGGGCTAGAAGCGGTTAGAAAGCGTCCAGGGATGTATATCGGCAGCACCGATAGCCGCGGCTTGCATCATCTTGTTTATGAAATTGTCGACAACTCCGTCGACGAAGCACTTGCGGGATACGGCAACTATATTCTTGTTAAAATACATAAAGACAACAGCATCACTGTACTCGACGAAGGTCGCGGGATGCCAGTCGGCATGCATAAACTCGGAAAACCAACGCCGGAAGTCATTTTAACCGTTTTGCATGCCGGTGGAAAATTTGGTCAAGGCGGCTATAAAACGAGCGGTGGCTTGCACGGGGTTGGTGCTTCCGTCGTCAACGCCTTATCCGAATGGCTCATCGTCACCATTCATCGCGACGGATTTATTTACCGACAGCGGTTTGAACATGGCGGAACACCGGTCACGACATTAGAAAAAATCGGAACAACGAAAAAGACGGGAACGATGATTCAATTCAAACCAGACCCGACCATTTTTAGCACGACGACGTTCAATTACGAAACGTTAAGCGAACGGTTGCGCGAATCCGCTTTTTTATTAAAAGGGTTGAAAATTGAATTAGTCGATGAACGTACCGATATGCGCGAATTGTTTCATTACGAAAATGGCATTGAAGCATTCGTTGCCTATTTAAACGAAGAAAAAGATGCCCTTCATCCAGTCGTCTATTTCGAAGGGCAACAAGGCGGCATCGAAGTCGAATTTGCCTTTCAATTTAATGATGGCTATTCGGAAAACGTGCTGTCATTTGTCAATAACGTTCGCACAAAAGACGGCGGCACGCATGAAGCTGGTGCAAAAACAGCAATGACGCGTGTTTTTAACGAATATGCTCGCAAAACAGGCTTACTAAAAGAAAAAGATAAAAACTTAGAAGGTTCTGATATTCGCGAAGGTCTATCGGCGATCGTATCGGTCAGAATTCCGGAACATTTATTGCAGTTTGAGGGACAAACAAAAGGAAAACTCGGAACGAGCGAAGCCCGCTCTGCTGTCGATGCGATTGTGTCTGAGCATTTAATGTATTTTTTACAAGAAAATCCAGACATCGGGACAATGCTCGTCAAAAAGGCAATTAAAGCATACCAAGCGCGCGAAGCGGCACGAAAAGCGCGCGAAGAGGCACGAAGCGGCAAAAAGAAAAAAGGAAAAGAGGCGGTATTAAGCGGGAAATTAACACCAGCACAAACGCGCAATCCAAAGAAAAATGAGCTGTATTTAGTAGAAGGCGACTCTGCAGGAGGCTCAGCAAAACAAGGACGCGACCGTCGCTTCCAAGCGGTACTTCCGCTGCGTGGAAAAGTCATCAATACGGAAAAAGCGAAGCTTGCCGACATTTTTAAAAACGAAGAAATTAATACGATCATTCACGCAATCGGTGGCGGTGTTGGTGCCGATTTTTCGCTAGAAGACGTGAACTATGACAAAGTGATTATTATGACGGATGCGGATACGGACGGTGCGCATATTCAAGTATTGCTTTTAACGTTTTTCTACCGCTACATGCGCCCGCTGATTGAAGCAGGAAAAGTGTATATCGCCCTTCCGCCGCTTTATAAAATTAGCAAAGGCACGGGCAAAAAAGAACTCGTACAATATGCATGGACGGATGAGCAGCTAAAAGAAGCGACCAAAAAATTAGGGAAAGGCTATACGATTCAACGGTACAAAGGACTTGGCGAAATGAACGCAGACCAGTTATGGGAAACGACGATGAATCCAGAAACGCGCACGCTCATTCGCGTCCGTATTGATGACGCCGCTCGAGCAGAACGGCGAGTGACAACGCTTATGGGGGATAAAGTCGAGCCGCGACGCAAATGGATTGAAGCACATGTTCAGTTCGGGCTAGAAGACGACACAAACATTTTAGATAATGAGCACGTCTTAGTCGCAGAGGAGGAAGTATAATGGAGAGACTACTTGATTTACCATTAGAAGACGTACTAGGCGACCGATTTGGCCGCTATAGTAAATACATTATTCAAGAACGGGCGCTTCCTGACGTGCGCGACGGGTTGAAACCAGTGCAACGCCGCATTTTATATGCGATGTACGTCGATGGCAATACCGCAGATAAAGGATTCCGCAAAGCCGCGAAAACGGTCGGAAACGTCATCGGCAACTTCCATCCGCACGGCGATTCTTCGGTCTACGAAGCGATGGTGCGGATGAGCCAAGATTGGAAGTTGCGCAATGTGTTAATTGAAATGCACGGCAATAACGGCAGCATCGATGGCGACCCACC
>NZ_JAILZV010000174.1 GCF_023512315.1 Anoxybacillus sp. | reverse complement strand
GCACATAATCAACGATCGCTTGCACATTCCATTCTTCTGGCATTTCATCTTCTGGCGTGTGCATGCGCACGACGCGCTCGATGACCGATTGAATCATTTTTTCAACGATATCGCGCAAGTTTTCTGAATCAAGCACTTGGAAACGTTGACGATAAATAATTTCGCGTTGTTCACGCAATACGTCGTCGTACTGCAATAGTTGTTTACGTGCATCGAAGTTATTTCCTTCGACGCGTTTTTGTGCCGACTCAACCGCCTTTGAAACGATTTTACTTTGAATTGGCTGTGAATCGTCCATACCTAAACGATCCATCATCGCCATCATATTTTCTGAACCGAAGCGACGCATCAGTTCATCTTCAAGTGACAAGTAAAATTGCGATACCCCCGGATCTCCTTGACGACCAGAACGACCGCGCAGCTGATTATCGATGCGGCGACTTTCGTGACGCTCTGTCCCGATGACCGCTAAACCGCCAAGCTCGCGCACACCTTCGCCAAGTTTAATGTCCGTTCCGCGTCCTGCCATGTTCGTCGCAATCGTTACCGCACCTTTTTGACCTGCTTGGGCGATAATTTCTGCCTCTTTCGCATGGTTTTTCGCATTTAATACGTTATGGCGAATGCCGCGCTTCGTTAACATGCTTGACAACAATTCAGACGTTTCAATCGACACCGTACCGACGAGGACAGGTTGTCCTTTCGCGTGACGTTCCGCAATATCCTCGACAACCGCACGAAACTTTCCTTCCATCGTGCGATAAATTAAATCTGGACGATCATCACGAATGACCGGTTTATTTGTCGGAATGACGATCACTTGCATATTGTAAATGTTGCGAAACTCTTCTTCTTCTGTTTTCGCTGTTCCCGTCATCCCCGCAAGCTTCTCATACATACGGAAATAGTTTTGGAACGTAATCGTCGCAAGCGTCATCGATTCATTTTGAATCTCAAGCCCTTCTTTTGCTTCGATCGCTTGATGAAGCCCATCGCTATATCGGCGTCCGCGCATGAGGCGACCGGTAAACGGGTCAACGATGACGATTTTTCCGTCTTCAACGACATAATCGACGTCGCGCTGCATGACAACGTGCGCACGCAATGCTTGGTTAATATGATGGTTTAACGTCACATGTTTTAAATCGAATAAGTTGTCGATTCCAAACGCACGCTCTGCTTTGTTCATTCCTTCTTCCGTGAGCTGAACGCTTTTCGTTTTTTCATCGTACGTATAATCGACATCCCGTTTTAATGTGCGAACGAACGCATTCGCTTGAATGTACAATTTTGTAGACTTTTGCGCTGTACCTGAAATAATGAGCGGTGTACGCGCTTCATCAATTAAAATCGAGTCCACTTCGTCAATAATCGCATAATGAAGCGGACGTTGCACCATATGTTCTTTATAGAGCACCATGTTATCGCGCAAATAGTCGAAACCAAATTCGCTGCCGATGCCGTATGTAATGTCCGCTTCATACGCTTTTTTCTTTTCCGCTGTTTCCATCATCGGCAAATTCAAACCAACGGTTAAGCCTAAAAATTCATGAATTTGCCCGATCAGTTCGCGGTCGCGCCGCGCTAAATATTCATTGACCGTGATGACGTGCACGCCTTTTCCTTCTAATGCGCGCAAATAGCTAGGAAGCGAAGCGACGAGCGTTTTTCCTTCCCCTGTCGGCATTTCGGCAATATTTCCTTCGGTGAGCACTAACCCGCCGATTAATTGCACATCGAAATGGCGCATGCCAAGCACTCGTTTTGCTGCTTCACGCACAACGGCAAACGCCTCGGCTTGAATATCGAACACCGTTTTTCCCTCTTGAAGCTGCTGACGGAAATACGCTGTTTTTCCTTTTAATTCTTCGTCGGATAAACGAGCAATGTCAGGCTCTAATTCATTAATGCGAGCAACTGTTTTATAGTAACCTTTTAATCTTCGCTCATCGTAATTCACTAACTTTTTAATGTAAGACAACATCGTTTGCGTCTCCTCCAAGCTTGTCGAATAGTCTCCATATAAGTATACCATTGTTCGATATTTGTTTCATCTTGGCGGAAAATATTTCTTTTTTTTTTTAAGAGAAAGGATTATAATGTAAGCGTGAGGAAAAATTTTTCAAATGATGAAACTTTTTTTATTTCTATTCGTCTATGAATAATGAACGTTTTTTAAAAGAATAGGAGGATTGTTATGAAGAAATGGCAGAAAACAGCGCTTTCGGTCGGACTAGCCTCGACGCTCGTCTTGCCAAACGTTGCGTTCGCAACGACACGCCCGCCGCTGGAGCAATGGAAGAAGCAGCCGTACAATGTTCGGAAAGCGCCGCTGGCTTACAAGCAGCTAGAGGAAGCACAAAAGCAAATGAGCGAAGATACGCTTATCGTCAAGTACAAACAACCGATTCCTGCGAACGTGCATCGTAGCCTTGGAGCGACCGTCAAAAAATCGTTCCCGCTACTTGGATATGATGTCGTGACGATCCAAAAAGGAAAAACGATGCAGGAAGTGGCACGAAGCTATGCGAAGCTAAAGGCAGTGACCAGTGTAACCCCTAGTTTTACATACAAAAAACTAGGAACGAACGACCCGAAAAATAACAAAATGTACCCGCTAGCGCTTTTACAAATCGACAAAGCCCTTCAGCTGGCTGGAAAGAACAATGTGACGGTGGCAGTCATTGATACAGGACTTGATATGAAGCATCCTGATTTAAAAGCGCAGCTACTGCCGTCATATAATGCCGCTAATCCAGCAAACCCTGGGGTAAAAGATATTCATGGCACACACGTCGCCGGTATTATTGGTGCTTCCGCTGATAATGGCATCGGGGCACACGGAATGAATCCAAACGTCAAAATTTTGCCAATTGACGTCTTTAACGGTGGCTGGGGAGCGAGTGACTACACGATTGCCCAAGGCATTTTATATGCGGTGGAAAAAGGGGCAAAAGTCATTAATATGAGCCTTGGCGGCTATTATAACTCACCGATTTTAGAAGATGCGGTGAAACAAGCGATTGATGCAGGCGTTACGGTCGTAGCTGCTGCCGGGAACGATGCAACCGACCTTTATTCTTATCCTGCGGCATATGAAGGGGTCATTAGCGTCGGAGCGACCGATAGTAAAAACCATCTCGCTGATTTCTCCAACTACGGTCCTTCTGTCGACGTCGTCGCCCCAGGGGTAGACGTCTATAGTACGTTTTACGACCCAGCCAAAGGCTCCTCGTTTGCAGAATTGAGTGGGACATCGATGGCATCCCCGGTCGTCGCTGGCGTCGCTTCGCTCATTTTATCGAAATATCCGAATTTAAAACCATACCAAGTCGAAGCGATACTAGAGCGCACCGCTACCGATTTAGGGGACAAAGGCTATGATTTAACATACGGCAACGGTCTTGTCAATCCAGTGGCGGCGCTGCAATACGATGTGAAAAAGTTGCCTGAGAAAGCCGAATGGACAGACGAAACGATTCTTGACAAAGCGTCTCCGGTTTCGTTGACGGAGCAGCCATTGACGGAAAAAGGAAGCTTCACCACACCGGAAGAAATTCATTGGTTTAAAGTCGATGTAAAAGCGGGAGAAAGCGTGCAATCTGTGTTAGAAGGGGCGAAAGATTACGACTACAAACTAGTGCTTCGCTTCTATCCAGAAGGGAAAAAGCAATCCGACAAACCAATCAACGTCAATGATACACGCGCAGGCGAAACGGAAGGAAAATTATTTACGGCGCCGCAAAATGGCACGCTCGTCATTGGAGTAAAAGATGTGAATGGTCATTACAGCCTAGAAGGGAAATCGAACTACACGTTAACATTGCAAAAAATCGCTCAGCTTCCAGCAGACGAATTGACCCCAACAGAAGCGATGACGATTAGCGAGCTCCCATTTGATAGCGGAGCATTGACGTTCCTTCCGGAGCAAGGCGCTAAAGAAGCGGATAAAGACTATTTCAAATTTACTGTGGCGGAGCCGACAGTGGTGAAATTTAACCTGTCTGGCGTTCCTGGCATTGATTCCACGCTTAGTGTATATGCGGCGGATGATTTTTATCGACCGAAGGAAGAAAACGGGGCACAACAAGAAGGTCCTTACCCAATGGTGATGGCGAACAACAATGGGGTTGGAAAAGGGGAAACGTTGACGTTCACCGCACAGCCAGGGGTTGGATATGTCGTAGAGGCATCGAGCGTACCGATCACGGATTTCTTTTATTTCGGAATGATGCCAATGATTTCACAAAGCAATGAAGAACAAGAACTTGCGATGTCCGCTATTCCGTACCATCTCACTGCGGAAGCAGTTACATTACCGCCAGATGAAGATGGCTACCCAGCACAAGATATGCCGCCTTCTGGGGAGGAACAGCCGACGAAAGAAAGCCAGCCAGTCGAAGGACAAGCAAAACAGCCAAAAGTAGTGATTGCACCAGACGGAACGTGGCGCTACTTTGCGAAAGAACAAATGCAGCAATTGAAAGAAACCGCCCTTACTTATACCATCGGCGCTGCTCAGTCAGGATATATTCAATTTCCGGAAGACCAAGATTTCTATAAGTTTTCGGTTAACGAAACAGCGATTTACCAATTTGATTTCCAAGCGCCGGAAGAGATGATTCCAGCAGCAACGATTTATGAATACGATGCGAAAAACGACGATCTTGTGCCGGTCGCCTCTTACTACGGCTACAATTCCCTAATAGGAAAAGCTTCGCCGTTAACGCTCGTATTAGAAGAAGGGAAACAATACTACCTTTCGATCGGAAACGACCGCTACCAACCGGTTGCTGATCCATATACATTTACATCGAAAAAGCTAATGGCTGCGCCAAAAGACGAAAATGAAAATAACAATGAACCGATTCGCGCAACGGTCATTCAGCCAAACGAAGTAAAAACAGGAAATTTCGTCTTGCCGAACGATGTCGACATGTATTACTACAAACATCGCAGCGCCGATGACATTTTCTCTGTCTTTGTCGCGCCAAATCCGCTGCCAAACAAAGACAGCGTGCCATCCGCTTTGCGCGGCACACTCATTCCGTATGTGACGATCGTCGAAGACACGAACGGCAATATGACGATTGACAAGGACGAAGCCGCAAAAGCGATCGATTTCTGGCCGAATGGGCTCGATTCGCTCTATAACGTCAATGGCTCGTTTAAAGCGAAGAAAAATACCGGCTACTTCTTTGTCACCCAAGGCTACAGTTGGGACGGAATGTCACTGCAATCCTACCGTTTCGGCATCGAAACATTTAACAAAAACGATGAGGACGTTAAATCGGCCGTGAAAAACAACGTGCCGTCCAAACCGTTAGGTTTCCAAAAAACAGGAAACGTCTATAAAGCATCCGGCTATCTCAATACAGGTGTGGACTATGGCGATAAAGACTACTATACATTAACGATGAAAAAAGACGGGAAGCTACTCGTCCAACTAGACGTTCCAGGAGCAATGGATGGCGTTGTTTCGATCTATAATGAAAAAGGAAGCCTCGTGCAGACGCTCGACTATTATGGCGATGGCGACAGCGAAATAGCAACCGTCGCTTTGAAAAAAGGAAAATATTATTTTGTTGTCGAAGATTCATTTGCTAGACCGAACACGAAGCCATATACGCTTTCGCTGTCGGTTGTGAAGTAACGAAAAAGATGCTTTGGCATGCATTGCATGTCGAAGCATC
>NZ_JAILZV010000173.1 GCF_023512315.1 Anoxybacillus sp. | reverse complement strand
TATGTCAAAAAGGAGTTTCAAGAACTTGTTGACTTGCTGTTTTCTCATGATATCGCCATGAACCGAATGGCGACGACTGGCGTGCTTTCTTTAGAACATGCGAATCAGTTAGAAGTCGTTGGGGTAGCCGCTAGAGCGTCGGGGCGCTCGGTCGATATTCGTCGCGGCCAGCCGTATGCCGCCTATGATCAAGTTCCATTTCACGTTCCCGTTTACGAGGCTGGCGACGTTCTTGCGAGGGTTCGTGTTCGTATCGATGAAGTATCGGAATCGATTGCGATGATTGAACAGCTATTGCACTCCCTTCCTAGCGGCGATACGTTCACTTCTCTCCCGCCACTACCGTCCTATCGTTCGGCAATGGGATGGTGCGAGTCGCCACGCGGAGAAACGGTGCATTGGCTCATGGTTGGTCCGGACCAAACGATTTACCGCTATCGAGTTCGTTCCGCTACTTACAGCAACTGGCCTGCGGTTCCGCTTGCAGTAAAAGGAAATATCGTTCCTGATTTTCCGCTCATTAATAAAAGTTTTGAACTTTGCTATGCTTGCTGCGACCGATAAAAGGAGGAATAAAAATGTTTGATCTTATTAAGAAAATATGGAAAACAAAAACGGTAACAAAAACAGACTTATTCACAGACGCTCCTGAACGTTTTCGTGGAAAACCGATTTTGGTTTCAAATGAATGCACCGGTTGCCAAGCATGCTCAACCGCATGCCCTGCAAAAGCAATCACGCTCGAACAAAACGGCGATGCCATTACTGTTTCTTTATCTTATACTACTTGTATTTTTTGCGGTATTTGCGCAGAGGTATGCGATACGGACGCCATTCACATCACAAACGAGTATCGACTAGCGACAAAAAACAAAGACGAACTAACCGTAAAGAAACAGACGACTGTTGCGAAACTTTTACCAGTGGGAAAGGAAGTATGATACAATGAAAAGCGGAAAAGAGCAAACAACGGATTTGCGATGGACGCTACAAAAACGAATGAAAGAAGTGCTCGGACGGTCGCTGCATATTCGTCATGTCGATTCCGGTTCTTGCAATGGTTGCGATTTTGAAATGAATACATTAACTAATCCAATTTATGATATTCAACGGTTTGGTGTCGACTTTGTCGCCTCCCCTCGCCACGCAGATATGCTAATGGTAACTGGCGGGGTGACAAGACATCTAGAAGAGGCGCTAATCAAAACGTATAACGCTGCTTCCGAGCCAAAAATGGTTGTCGCTATTGGGGCTTGTGCATGCGGCGGTGGAATGTTCGGACGTACTTATGCTAATTACGGTGGTGTTGATCAAATTGTTCCTGTCTACGTTTACGTCCCTGGCTGCCCTCCTCGACCAGAAGCGATTATCGAAGGAATTTTATTGGCGCTCGATCGATATGAACAGTTATCAAGAAATAAAGGAGAGAATAAGCATTGAATTTAGAACTACAGCAATTTAAAGCGGATTTTTTTAAAGCGCTCGCTCATCCGTTACGAATTCGCATTTTAGAATTATTGTGTGAAGGAGATAAAAACGTCAACGAACTGCAAACGTTAATTGGCAGTGAAGGCTCTGCCGTTTCACAACAACTCGCTGTGTTGCGAAGCAAAAACATTGTTTACGGAACAAAAGACGGAAACCGCGTTGTCTACTCGTTACGCGACCCAATGATTAAAGAACTGTTAGCCATCGCCCGACAAATTTTTAACAATCATTTAATCGACACCATTTCTATGCTCGACAAGTTTAATGACGAAGCCGAATAAGGAGAGCCCCTCATTGATTTGCAAGATGAGGGGCCTTTTTTCCTCTTTTCTCTCTCATTTTCTTTATTTTATAATAGGGAAAGGGAGGTGAAAGAGAGTGGAAAAAGAAACGATCGTAAAAGAAATTGTCAAAGCGCTTGCGCTCTTTTCAGACAAAATTCATCACGAAATGCAAGAGATAGGGCAACAGCTTCGCTCGGAAATGCAAGAGATGGGACAGCAGCTCCGATCGGAAATGCAAGAGATGGGACAGCAGCTCCGATCGGAAATGCAAGAGATGGGACAGCAGCTCCGATCAGAAATGCAGGAGATGGGACAGCAGCTCCGATCGGAAATGCAGGAGATGGGACAGCAGCTCCGATCGGAAATGCAGGAGATGGGACAGCAGCTCCGATCAGAAATCCGTGGCGTTGAAAGCAATTTAGAAACAACAATCGACACGCTTAAACGAGAAATGAACGAACAATTTGAGCAGCTAAACGAAAAAGTCGATCGGCTACGGGATGAACTGACCGACACGCAAGAAACGGTGGATTTGCTTTCTTCTAAAACGCTCCAGCATGAACGAAAACTTCGCAGCCTTTATCGCCAATCATAGTCCCTCACGTTCGCAACAGATCGTTTACCACTATTTGACACAAGGAAGGAGAAGACAATGGAACAAAATGTATTATTACAAGAAGTTGTGAAAGCGTTAGAGTTATTTTCGGAAAAAATTCACCATGAAATGCACGAAATGAGCGAGCGACTCCGAGCGGAAATGCAAGAAATGGGCAATCAGCTCCGATCAGAAATGCAAGAAATGGGCAATCAGCTCCGATCAGAAATGCAAGAAATGGGCGATCAGCTCCGATCAGAAATGCAAGAGTTTCGTGCAGAAGTAAATGAGCGGTTTGATCGGTTAGACACGAAAATCGCTAGCTTGCGCGTCGAGCTCACCGAAACGCAAGAAACGGTGGATTTTCTCTCAGCAAAAACGATGCAACACGAGCGGAAACTGCGCGGAATCGATGGGAAAATTCGGGCTTGACAAAATGAATATTTCCATAGATAATTCTGAAAAAATCATTTATATCGAAAACGGTACGGGACGAGTAAATCGATGGAACGTGCAAGAGAGTGGAACCCATAGGCTGGAAGGTTCCTCACGGAAAGTCGGTTGAACCTGCCCTATATGGCCGCTTATGCAAACATAAGCCGTCTCCCCTACGTTACAGGGCAAGAGGTGGGCGCTTAGCGCCAAAAAAGGTGGTACCGCGGAAACGACGCTTTTCCGTCCTTTTCAACAAGGGCGGAGGAGCGTTTTTTATTTTGTAGTAAAGGGGTGAAATAGTGAAAAAAAAGCGCATTGTCGTCAAAATTGGCAGTAGCTCATTAACGGAGACAAACGGCACGCTTTCGGAGCAAAAGCTTCGTGAACATGTTGAAGCACTGGCGTATATGAAGCAACTTGGGCACGATGTCATTCTCATTTCTTCCGGAGCGGTTGCCGCTGGGTTTGGGTTGCTTGGGTATCGTTCGCGGCCGAAAACAATCGCAGGAAAACAGGCAGCTGCCGCAGTCGGTCAAGGGGTGCTGATGCAAAGCTACATTTCTGCCTTTCGTTCGTTTGATATCGTCACCGGGCAATTGTTGTTAACACGCGCAGATTTTTACGACCGCGAGCGATTTCGCAATTTGTTTGCGACGATTTCAACGTTGCTCGACCGCGGAGTACTTCCGATTATTAACGAAAACGACTCTGTCTCTGTTGAAGAGTTAACGTTTGGCGATAACGATTTATTATCTGCGATTGTGAGCGGTTTTTTACATGCCGATGCCTTAATCATTTTAACAGACATTAACGGGCTATATGACCAACACCCAAGCCATCCAGAAGCGAAAAAATATCATTTTCTTGCGGAAATTACTGACGAACTGATGGAACAAGCCGGCGGAAGTGGCTCAGCAGTCGGAACAGGGGGCATGAAATCCAAGCTACTTGCCGCGCAAAAGGCGCTTTCCTTCGGCGTCAGCGTCTTTATCGGTACAGGAACAGGAAAAGAAAAATTGAAACATATTTTAGAAGGAAAAGGCGACGGGACGTATATCGGCTCCCCTTTTCAAGAACATATGCAAATGCGCAAACAATGGATTGCGTACCATTCCGAAGTCACCGGAGCAATTGAAATTGATGAAGGAGCAGAAACAGCTCTTTTGCATAAAGGAAAAAGTTTATTACCTGCTGGGGTAACAAACGTATTCGGTTCGTTTCAAGCACTAGATGTCGTCAATGTCGTGAACCAAAAAGGAGAAATCATCGCGAGAGGTCAAGTATACTATGCGGCGGATGACTTACAAAAAGTAAAAGGAATGGCAAGTGAAACCGCAAAACAATATTCTTTCCACCATCGCCCAGAAGTGATTCATCGCGATAACTTAGTATGCTTAAAAAGGATCTCTGCCTGCTAAAAACGAAAGGAGCGAAAAGGAATGAGCGAGCTAATCGCCAAAGCGAAAAAATTAAAGCAAGCAGCCAAGCAATTAGGAATATTGTCTACGGAAGAAAAAAACGAAGCGCTCGCGATGATCGCAGAAGCGTTAATTGCGCAAATGCCATATCTTTTACACGAAAATGAAAAAGATATGGCGAACGGGAAAGAAAACGGTCTCTCTCCTTCCCTGCTTGATCGTTTGCAATTAACAGAAGAACGCATCAAACAAATCGCCAATGGCGTCCGACAAGTCATCGACCTACCAGATCCGATTGGTGAAACGATTGAACAATGGACGCGACCAAATGGGCTACTCTTAAAACAAATTCGTGTGCCGCTTGGCGTCGTCGGCATGGTATATGAAGCACGGCCAAATGTCACCGTCGATGCGGCTAGCCTTTGCTTAAAAACAGGAAATGCTGTCTTATTGCGCGGCAGTTCATCGGCTATTCATTCAAATAAAGCGCTCGTTTCCGTCATGCAAGAGGCGCTAAAACGGTCGTCGGTTCCAACCGATACGATTCAACTACTAGAAGATACGAATCGCGAAACGGCACAACATATGTTTCGTTTAAAAGAATATGTAGACGTACTCATTCCGCGCGGCGGCGCTGGCCTTATTCAATCGGTCGTCGAAAACGCCACGATTCCTGTGTTAGAAACAGGCGTCGGCAATTGCCATATTTTCATTGACGACTCTGCCGAAAAAGAAATGGCGATTGATATTATCATAAACGCTAAACTGCAGCGCCCGTCCGTTTGCAATGCGGTTGAAACGGTCATCATTCATCAAAAGTGGCCATATATAAACGAGTTGCTTGAAACGCTGCATGAAAAAGGGGTCGAACTGCGCGGCGACAAACAGCTTGCGGCTACATATCCGTTCGTCCGTGAAGCGACAGAAGCCGACTGGGCAACCGAATTTTTAGCCTCGATTTTAGCAGTGAAGCTCGTTGAAACAGTCGATGAAGCGATAGAGCATATTGAGCGCTACGGCACAAAACATTCCGAAGCAATTATTTCTGAATGTAAGGAACACGTGGAGCAATTTTTTGCTCGCGTCGATGCCGCTGTATTGTACCATAACGCCTCTACTCGCTTTACCGATGGCGAACAGTTCGGATACGGCGCGGAAATCGGCATTAGCACGCAAAAACTGCACGCCCGCGGTCCAATGGGCTTGCGCGCCATCACGACAACCAAAACGCTTGTATACGGGAATGGGCAAGTGCGGACATAAAAGACCAGCCTCTATATGGGGCTGGTCTTTATTTCCACACAACATGTAATATAGCATAGCGTCCGTACTCGTAAAAATGAAAAATAAATGGTACGGAAATAAGGGAAAAAAGCGAATAACAATGCTTTTTTGTTATGTATTTGTGTGACCGTTCACCCTATCTCCGCAAAAATCCGCCTTCGGAATGAATGACTTGTCCGGTAATCCATTCGGCTTCGTCGCTTGCTAAAAAGCGAACGAGGCGCGCGGCATCGTTTGGTGTGCCGATTCGACCGAACGGAAATTTCGGAAGAAGGTA
>NZ_JAILZV010000172.1 GCF_023512315.1 Anoxybacillus sp. | reverse complement strand
GAAAACGTTCCAGAACCAGGCGTTCCAGAATCGTTTAAAGTATTGATTAAAGAACTACAAAGTTTAGGAATGGATGTTACGATTCTTTCAAGCGATGATAAAGAAATTAGCATGGAAAACTTTGATGACGATGACGATGTGCAACCAGCGGACGCGATGACAGTCGGCATCGTGCCAGAAAAGGAAGAAGAAATTGTCACAAAAGAATAAACGATGAGGCAATAAGGGTAAAACCTGGAGATTGAGAGGGAGGTAGGCCCCTTGCTAGATGTAAATAATTTCGAGTATATGAAAATCGGTCTTGCTTCGCCGGAGAAAATTCGTTCGTGGTCGTATGGCGAAGTGAAAAAACCAGAAACGATTAACTATCGGACGTTAAAACCGGAAAAAGATGGATTGTTCTGTGAGCGCATTTTCGGTCCAACAAAAGACTGGGAGTGCCATTGTGGAAAATATAAGCGCGTACGTTATAAAGGTGTTGTTTGCGACCGCTGTGGCGTGGAAGTAACCCGCGCCAAAGTGCGTCGCGAACGAATGGGGCATATTGAGCTAGCTGCTCCTGTTTCACATATCTGGTATTTTAAAGGGATTCCAAGTCGCATGGGGCTTGTTTTAGACATGTCCCCACGCGCTTTAGAAGAAGTGATCTATTTTGCGTCGTACGTTGTCACTGACCCAGGCGATACGCCGCTAGAGAAAAAACAGCTTCTTTCGGAAAAAGAATACCGAGCGTATCGTGAAAAATACGGCAACTCGTTCCAAGCTTCGATGGGAGCAGAAGCGATCAAAAAGCTCCTACAAGATATTGACTTGGAAAAAGAAGTCGAATCGTTAAAAGAAGAGTTAAAAACAGCGCAAGGGCAACGCCGTGCGCGGGCGATTAAGCGGCTGGAAGTATTAGAGGCGTTCCGCAATTCGGGGAACGACCCTGCATGGATGGTGTTGGATGTTCTTCCGGTTATTCCACCGGAATTGCGTCCGATGGTTCAATTAGACGGTGGCCGCTTTGCGACATCAGACTTAAACGATTTATACCGTCGAGTCATCAACCGTAACAATCGCTTAAAACGGTTGTTAGATCTCGGCGCTCCGAACATTATCGTGCAAAACGAAAAACGGATGCTTCAAGAAGCGGTTGACGCGCTTATTGATAATGGTCGACGCGGACGTCCAGTCACAGGTCCAGGCAACCGTCCGTTAAAATCGTTGTCGCATATGCTAAAAGGAAAACAAGGTCGTTTCCGGCAAAACTTGCTTGGAAAACGTGTCGACTACTCTGGTCGTTCGGTAATCGTTGTCGGTCCGAACTTGAAAATGTACCAATGCGGGCTACCGAAAGAAATGGCGCTTGAATTGTTTAAGCCATTCGTCATGAAAGAGCTAGTCGAGCGTGGATTAGCGCACAATATTAAAAGCGCCAAACGAAAAATTGAGCGTGTGCATCCGGAAGTATGGGACGTACTAGAATCGGTCATTAAAGAACATCCAGTGCTTCTCAACCGTGCCCCGACGTTGCACCGTCTTGGCATTCAAGCGTTCGAGCCAACGCTTGTCGAAGGTCGTGCGATTCGTCTACATCCACTTGTATGTACGGCGTATAACGCAGACTTTGACGGCGACCAAATGGCAGTGCACGTTCCGTTATCGGCAGAAGCACAAGCAGAAGCGCGATTACTCATGCTTGCAGCGCAAAACATTTTGAACCCGAAAGACGGAAAACCAGTCGTTACTCCTTCGCAAGACATGGTATTAGGAAACTATTACTTAACGATGGAACGCGAAGGCGCAATTGGGGAAGGCATGGTTTTCAAAGATACGGATGAAGCGTTGCTTGCTTACCATAGCGGATACGTCCATCTGCATACACGGATTGCTATTCATGCCGGCTCATTGAAAAACGAAACGTTTACAGAAGAGCAAAACAATAAGTTGCTCATCACTACTGTTGGGAAATTGATTTTCAACGAAATTTTACCGAAATCATTCCCGTACATTAACGAGCCGACGCAAGAAAATATTGAAGAACGAACACCGGATAAATATTTCCTTGACAAAGGCGTGAACGTCAAAGAAGAAATTCGCAAACGCGAACTTGTTCCGCCATTCAAAAAGAAAATACTTGGGAATATCATTGCAGAAGTATTTAAACGTTTCAAAATTACGGAAACGTCGAAAATGCTCGACCGTATGAAAGACCTTGGCTTTAAATATTCGACGAAAGCCGGAATTACAATCGGTGTAGCTGATATCGTTGTCTTGCCGGAAAAACAAGAAATTTTGCAAGAAGCGCAAACAAAAGTCGATACGGTCTTAAAGCAGTTTAGACGCGGATTAATTACCGATGAAGAACGTTATGAACGTGTCATCTCCATTTGGAGTGCAGCGAAAGATAAAATTCAAAGCAAGTTGATGGAATCGCTCGATAAACGTAACCCAATTTTTATGATGAGCGACTC
The DNA here is from genome assembly GCF_023512315.1 of Anoxybacillus sp. Classification (GTDB taxonomy): domain Bacteria; phylum Bacillota; class Bacilli; order Bacillales; family Anoxybacillaceae; genus Anoxybacteroides. Next base: position 3,340 of record NZ_JAILZV010000172.1, on the reverse strand, counting down.
TGGTGCCCGCGGTAACGCTTCGAACTTTACGCAGCTAGCCGGTATGCGCGGGTTGATGGCCAACCCAGCTGGACGCATTATCGAGTTGCCAATTAAATCGTCGTTCCGGGAAGGACTCACCGTATTGGAATACTTTATTTCCACACACGGTGCGCGTAAAGGATTGGCAGATACAGCATTGAAAACAGCTGACTCTGGATATTTAACACGTCGTCTTGTTGACGTTGCCCAAGACGTTATCGTTCGCGAAGACGATTGCGGAACAGACCGCGGCATGCTTGTAAGAGCATTGACGGACGGAACAGAAGTCATCGTCAAATTGGAAGAACGGTTAGTTGGACGCTATGCAAGAAAGACGATCAAACATCCGGAAACAGGCGAAATTATCGTTCGTGAAAACGAAATGATTACCGAAGATACTGCCAATGCAATTATTAAAGCAGGCATCGATAAAGTATGGATTCGTTCAGCATTTACATGTAACACGCGCCACGGTGTATGTAAAAAATGTTACGGACGCAACCTTGCTACTGGTTCGGAAGTAGAAGTGGGTGAGGCAGTCGGGATTATCGCTGCGCAATCCATTGGTGAACCTGGTACGCAGTTGACGATGCGTACGTTCCATACCGGTGGGGTTGCAGGCGATGACATTACTCAAGGTTTGCCGCGTGTTCAAGAGTTGTTTGAAGCGCGCAATCCGAAAGGGCAAGCTGTTATTTCTGAAATTGACGGAATCGTCGTTTCGATTACCGAAACTCGTGATCATCAACAAGAAATCGTCGTAAAAGGCGATGTCGAAACACGCACATACACTGCGCCATATAACGCAAGACTAAAAGTGCAAGAAGGACAACAGGTTGAACGTGGTCAAGAATTAACAGAAGGTTCGATTGACCCGAAAGAATTGCTGAAGGTAAAAGACATTACAGCCGTGCAAGAGTACTTGCTTCGTGAAGTACAAAAAGTATACCGGATGCAAGGGGTAGAAATTAGCGACAAACATATTGAAGTTATGGTTCGCCAAATGCTTCGGAAAGTGCGCGTAATCGACGCAGGAGATACAGATGTACTCCCAGGCACGTTGCTTGATGTTCATCAGTTTACGGACGCGAACGCGAAAGTGCTGTTAGAAGGGAAACGCCCAGCGACAGCCCGTCCAGTACTGCTTGGAATCACGAAAGCATCGCTTGAGACGGATTCGTTCTTATCCGCGGCGTCGTTCCAAGAAACGACTCGTGTCCTAACCGATGCAGCAATTAAAGGAAAACGCGACGAACTACTTGGTTTGAAAGAAAACGTCATTATCGGAAAACTCGTCCCTGCTGGAACAGGAATGGCACGTTATCGAAAAATCAAACCTGTCGTGAAAAAACAAGAACAAGTACCAACTCCATAAATTTGTTGTCGGCAAGTTTTTGCTTGCCGACAACGAAAATAATAGTTGACAATGCCGTAGGAAAATGTTAATGTAATAAAGGTGTTCCAAAAACCTGGTACTTTGGAGGATATTTTAAAATGTCTTATGAAAAAGTATTACAGGCTCAAGAAGTAGTTATCGGAACAAAGCAAACAGTGCGTGCTCTGAAAGAAGGAAACGTGCGGGAAGTAGTGATAGCAGAAGATGCTGATAAAGCGATCACGGATAAAATCGTTGAAGCAGCAAACGAAGCGAACATTCCTGTAACGAGAGTAGATTCGATGAAGAAACTCGGAAAAGCGTGCAAAATCCAAGTGGGAGCAGCAGCTGTTGCGATTATTCGTTAAAACTGTTTTTGTGGTTTCACTACAAAAACTTTGTTTTTGCATAAATAATGAGCCACCTGGATGTGTGGGCTTGAACTTACGTGTGAAGGGAGGAAATTTATCATGCCTACAATTAATCAGCTAGTACGCAAAGGCCGTACGAAAAAAGTGGTAAAATCTAAATCCCCTGCTTTAAATAAAGGGTACAACAGCTTCAAAAAAGTACAAACAAACGTTGCATCTCCGCAAAAACGTGGGGTGTGCACACGTGTAGGTACAATGACGCCGAAGAAGCCAAACTCAGCGCTTCGTAAATACGCTCGTGTACGTTTGTCGAACGGTATCGAGGTAACAGCATACATCCCTGGTATCGGGCATAACTTACAAGAACACAGCGTTGTATTAATTCGTGGCGGACGTGTAAAAGACTTGCCAGGGGTACGCTATCACATCGTTCGTGGTGCGCTTGACACTGCTGGAGTAGCAAACCGTATGCAAGGCCGCTCGAAGTATGGTGCGAAAAAACCAAAAGCAGCGAAAAAATAATCTGTTGCTGAAAGTAAAAAAACAGGATTTTTTTCTTGAAGGGAGGAAAAACTATGCCACGTAAAGGTCCGGTTCCAAAACGAGATGTGCTACCAGATCCGATTTACAATTCTAAACTTGTTACACGCCTGATCAACAAAATTATGATCGATGGCAAAAAAGGAAAAGCGCAAAAAATTCTTTACACAGCATTTGATATTATCCGTGAACGCACTGGCAAAGATCCAATGGAAGTATTCGAACAAGCATTGAAAAATGTTATGCCTGTTCTTGAAGTACGCGCTCGTCGCGTCGGTGGTGCGAACTACCAAGTTCCAGTAGAAGTTCGTCCAGACCGCCGCACAACATTAGGTCTTCGTTGGTTAGTTAACTACGCTCGTCTTCGTGGAGAAAAAACGATGGAAGAGCGTCTAGCAAACGAAATTTTAGATGCAGCAAACAACACAGGTGCATCGGTGAAAAAACGCGAAGATACGCACAAAATGGCAGAAGCGAACAAAGCGTTTGCGCACTATCGTTGGTAATCATTTTTTCACCATTAAGCCGTTCATTTGTATTGTATAATAGGAATAGGTGAAGGCAGCAACTATGCTCCTCACCTATATTCCTATATTTGCAACTTTTTATCACACGATATTTACTTAAAGGAAGGAGAAAAAACCAAGATGGCAAGAGAGTTCTCCTTAGAAAACACTCGCAATATTGGTATCATGGCTCACATCGATGCCGGTAAAACAACAACGACAGAACGTATCCTTTTCTACACAGGACGCGTTCATAAAATTGGGGAAGTCCATGAAGGCGCAGCAACGATGGACTGGATGGAACAAGAACAAGAGCGCGGAATTACGATTACGTCTGCTGCAACGACTGCGCAATGGAAAGGTCACCGCATTAACATCATCGACACACCAGGGCACGTAGACTTCACAGTCGAAGTTGAACGTTCATTGCGTGTATTAGATGGTGCGGTAGCGGTACTTGACGCGCAATCCGGGGTAGAGCCGCAAACGGAAACAGTATGGCGCCAAGCGACTACATACGGCGTTCC
>NZ_JAILZV010000171.1 GCF_023512315.1 Anoxybacillus sp. | reverse complement strand
GAATTGGCGATGGCGTTTAACCAAATGGGACGGCGCCTCCAGTTTAACATGAATGCACTTAACCAAGAAAAAGAGCAGTTGGCGAGCATTTTAAGCAGCATGGCGGACGGAGTCATTACGTTTAATCGGGACGGGGAAATTTTAATTACGAATCCGCCGGCGGAGCGATTTTTACAATCGTGGTATTTCGAGCAAGGGAACGAAAGCGAAGTAATGGAGGCGTTGCCACCGCAAGTGACGAATTTATTTTCGCGCGTTGTGGACGAAGAGAAAGAGCAATCGATGGAGCTGACGTTGCAAGGGCGAACGTGGGTCATTTTAATGACGCCCCTTTACAGCCAAACGACGGTGCGCGGGGCAGTGGCGGTGTTACGCGACATGACGGAGGAGCGGAGACTAGATAAATTGCGCAAAGATTTCGTTGCGAACGTATCGCATGAATTGCGCACGCCGATTGCGATGCTGCAAGGGTATAGCGAAGCGATTATTGACGATATTGCGGCAACCGATGAAGAGAAAAAAGAGATGGCGAAAGTCATTTATGATGAATCGCTCCGCATGGGTCGGCTTGTGAACGATTTGTTAGATTTAGCGCGCATGGAAGCAGGGCATATTACGTTAAATTTAGAAAAAGTAGCGCTTCGTCCATATATTGAACGCGTCATTCGCAAGTTTCAAGGATTAGCAAAAGAAAAAGGGGTGGATTTATCGGCAGAGTTTCATAGCGACGCGGAAGTTGTCATCGACCCAGACCGCATCGAGCAAGTGTTGACGAATTTAATCGACAATGCTCTGCGCCATACGGACGAGCACGGGTCGGTGAAAGTAATGGTCGAGAGAAATGGGGATTCGGTCGTTATTCATGTGCAAGATTCTGGCTCAGGCATTCCGGAAGACGATTTGCCGTTTGTTTTTGAACGTTTTTACAAGGCGGACAAAGCGCGTACGCGCGGCCGCTCGGGAACAGGGCTTGGGCTTGCAATTGCGAAAAACATCGTCGAAGCGCATAAAGGCACCATCACCGTCCATAGCAAACTTGGCGAAGGCACGACGTTTACATTTACGTTGCCACTGTAAAATGGGGTTGCCCCACAACGCATGTGCGTTGCGGGGCAGTCTCCTTTTATACGTAAGGATGACTGTTCGTTTCTCGTTGTTGGTGCAAATACGTTTCGACGTAAATTCGTTCTGCGTCGGTGGCGTTTTTTGCCCCTTCTTTCGGATTCATTTGGATGTTGCGTTTTTTCGCGATGCGGTCGAGCAAAAAGCCGAAAAGAAGCAGACTGCCAATAAGGATCATCCAGCCCATGAGTTTCCCTCCTTTTTAGTATTATACCATAAAATAACATTCAACGAAAGAAAAGTATAAAATTTCACATTTTTTCTGTGAAAATAACGGATCCATGAGCGGTTATTTTCATGCGTGGGTGGTGATCAAAACTTGCTCATGGATGTTTTTTGTGTTTTTTGCTATAAATAATGGATTGCCAAACAACGACTCTTCCTTTAATATTATAATTGTTCGAAAAATTCAATTGCATATAAGGCAAAAAAGGTGTCGGAAGACTTAATAGGGAATCTGGTGCAAGTCCAGAACTGTCCCCGCAACTGTAAATGCAGACGAAATGAAATAACCACTGTACGATTTGTACGGGAAGGTTCAAAGTAGGAGGAAGCATGAGTCAGTAGACCTGCCTTTTTTGCGTCAGTTTCCTATCTTCGGGGAGTGAGATGGCGAAACGGCAACGTAGTATGTCTGTATGATGTCGTTTCCCGCTCACTTCGTCCGAGGTGAGCATTTTTATTACATACTAGGAGGAGAAAAGATGAAGCAGTGGAAGCAGTATGTCCTTTTGCTTGTGTTTATGCTAACGTTCGGCTTGGTTGCGGCGTGCAGCAACGACACAAGCAAACCGAGTGAATCGAATGCAAAACAAGAAACGAAAGCGTCATTTCCAGTCACCGTCAAAGACGGTCTTGGCGAAGACGTGACGATTAAAGCCGAGCCGAAAAAAATTGTCTCCCTCATTCCGAGCAATACAGAAATCGCGTATGCGTTAGGATTAGGGGATAAAATTGTCGGCGTGAGCGATTTTGACAACTATCCAGAAGATGTGAAAAATAAAGAAAAAATCGGCGGCATGGAATTTAACGTTGAAAAAATTATTTCGTTGAAGCCAGACTTAGTGCTTGCCCACGCGTCGAGCGCGCATAACTCAAAAGATGGGCTTAAACAGCTAAAAGACGCAGGGATTACAGTACTCGTTGTCAATGATGCAAAATCGTTTGATGATGTATATCATTCGATTGAACTTATTGGCAAAGCAACTGGCACGACGGAAAAAGCGAACGACATCGTTCATCATATGAAAACGAAGTTAGAAGAAATAAAGGAAAAAGCGAAAAACGTTAAGCAGCCGGTGAACGTATGGGTAGAAGTATCGCCAGCGCCAGAAATTTATACAGCTGGCAAAGGAACGTTTATTGATGATATGCTGCAAGCGATCCAAGCGAAAAACGTAGCCGGCGACCAAGAAGGATGGCCGATGTTCACCGAAGAAAAAGCCGTTGCGCTAAATCCAGACGTCATTATTACGACCTACGGCTACTATGTGAAAGATGCCGTCAACCAAGTGTTGGCGCGCCCGGCTTGGAAAGACGTTCCAGCGATTAAAAACAAACGGGTATATGACGTCAACTCCGACTTAGTATCGCGCCCAGGCCCACGACTTGTCGAAGGAGTAGAGGAACTTGCAAAAGTCATTTATCCGGACGTCTTTAAATAATACGATGATTTATGCAGGCGCTGCTTTTGCGGCAGCGTTTGCGATGCTATTAGGGATATCGATAGGCGCTCTATCGATTCCCTTTTCTACTATTATCGACATTTTTTTGGCGCAAATAGGAATAGCAAGTAAACACCATATTCCAGACAATCTTGTGCAAATCGTGTTAGCGATTCGGCTGCCGCGCGTCGTCCTTGCTTTTTTCGTCGGCGCAGCACTTTCGCTTGCCGGCGCAGCTTTTCAAGGGTTGCTGAAAAATCCGTTAGCAGATCCATACACGCTTGGGGTATCATCCGGTGCTTCCGTCGGCGCGGTTCTTGTGCTATTTTTTCATTGGCAAATTCCTTTTTTTAGCACTTTTACATTGCCGTTTGTCAGCGTCGCGTTTGGCATCGCTACTCTCTTTCTTGTGCTTTTATTTGCAAGAAAAGTAGATCGCCGCTTGTCGATTGAAACCATTATATTAACAGGCATTATTTTCAGTGCGTTTTTTAGTGCACTTATTTCGTTAATGATTGCGCTATCAGGCGAAGAATTGCGGCAAGTGATTGGCTGGTTAATGGGAAGTGTTGCGATGCGCGGCTGGAATTACACACTGATGATCGCTCCTTTTTTCCTAGTAGGCAGCGTGTTGCTAATCGTCAATCTTCGTGAATTAAATGCGTTTGCGTTCGGGGAAGCGGTTGCGGCCCATATCGGTGTCGACGTGGCGAAGCGAAAACTTGCCATTTTAATCGGTGCGTCGCTATTGACGGGGGCGGCAGTTGCTGTTTCTGGAGCGATCGGCTTTGTCGGGTTAGTCGTTCCTCATATGGTGCGGCTCGTAATCGGACCGAATCACCGCTTGCTTTTGCCGCTATCGCTTTTATATGGCGGCGCGTTTTTAGTGCTGGCAGATTTAGTGGCGAGAACGATCATTTCGCCGCGAGAGTTGCCGATCGGTGTCATTACCGCGTTAATTGGCGCACCGTTATTTGCCTATTTATTTTTCAAAAGAAAGACGTGAGCAAAATGCTGCAAGTAAACGAGTTGTCATATCGGTACGGAACAAAACAAGTGCTACATCGTGTATCGTTTGCTGTTGAGCAAGGGGAGTTTTTCGGCATTTTAGGATCAAACGGAAGCGGAAAAACGACGTTATTAAAATTATTAAGTAAAGAACTGCCGCTACAAGAAGGAGAAATTGTATGGAACGACGTGCCGCTCGCTTCTTTTTCGCGGAAACAGTTGGCGCGCATCGTTGCTGTTTTGCCGCAAAGTGTGGACGCGGCGTTTGGCTATACGGTAAAAGAGACGGTAGAGCTTGGGCGCTACGCCCATCAGCACGGGCTATTGCCGAAATGGACAGAAGAAGACGAACGAGCTGTGCAAGAAGCGTTGGAAAAAACCGGCTTGCTTGCGAAGCAGCAACAGCCAATCGACCAACTAAGCGGCGGTGAACGCCAGCGCGTCTATTTGGCGCGGGCGCTCGCCCAAGAGCCGAAATTGTTGTTATTAGATGAGCCGACAAACCATATGGACATCGCCCAGCAAGTGCGTTTGCTTGATGAGTTGAAGCAATGGACGAACGAAAAGCGATTGACGGTCGTGGCGATTTTTCATGACCTTCATTTAGCAAGCCTTTACTGCGACCGTCTCTTGTTGCTTCATGAAGGCCGTGTGGTAACGAGCGGTACACCAAGCGAGCTGATGGAAGAAGCAACGATTGGGCGCGTATTTCACGTGGCGGTACGCCGGCAAGCGCACCCGGTGTTGCCAGTTCCAATTGTAACGTTTTTGCCGCATGTAGAGCATATGAGCGAAGGATTGGCATCCATCACCGTGACAACAACGAGCGAGCAGCTCGTCATCACAACGAAAACCCCGTTTAAAGTGCTTTCTTCTGCCGTTGTTGGCGCTGGGTTTCAATGGGCGCGTTATTTTGTCAATCGCCATGTACCGAAGCAATACACTTCTAGTGACCCCGAAGCAGAAATGAAGCAATATTTGCGCGAGCGCTCGTTTGATGTGCAACAAACGATTGGCATGATGACAGCGGTCTATGTCGAAGACGCTGCGTTTGTTTACGAAAAAGATAGCGGCGTTTCCTTATGTGTAATGGTGACGGCTGGCGTCGGCAATGCGGTCGATGTCACGAAAGCATGGCAGCAAAACGCTTCTTCATCGGTCGGTACGATTAATACGATGATTTTTATTGATGGCTCGTTGACAGATGCAGCGTTTGTGCAGGCGGTCATGACAGCAACGGAAGCGAAAACGAAAGCGTTGAGCGATGAAGGAGTGGTTGATCCGGCGACGAACACGACTGCTACGGGCACATCGACCGACTGCATCGCCGTCGCCGCCTCACAAACAGGGAGAGAATACGCCTACGCAGGGTCGGCAACTGCACTGGGCAAAGCAATCGGCCGCGCGGTATATGAAGCGACGATACGTGCGTTACGAAACTATGAAAAGCGGAAAGGGGAACAGCGATGATGTACCATTTATATGCGATGGTTGGTGCGGTCATCCTTGACGCTTTCATCGGTGATCCGCGCTCGCTGCCGCATCCGGTGCGAGGAATGGGGGCGCTGATTGCTGCGCTTGACCGTCGTCTTAATAAAGGGCGTGCGCGGCGGTGGAAAGGAATGTTGGCAGTAATCGTCGTCATTGCCGCTGTTTTCGCGCTTAGCTATGCCCTTGTTGCGTTAAGCTATCAGCTATCGCCGGTAGTTGGCGTCATCGTCGAAGCGGTGTGCATCTTTACGACGATCGCCGCAAAAAGTTTACACGAAGCAGCATCGAACGTCCTTGTTCCACTTGAAAATGGCGACATCCAAAAGGCGCGGCAAGAATTAGGCATGATTGTCGGACGCGATACCGAAACGCTTGGTGAATCGGAAATGGTGCGCGCTTGCGTCGAAACGGTGGCGGAAAATACGAGCGATGGCATTACTGCTCCGCTCGTTTACGCTCTTATCGGTGGGGCGCCGCTTGCGCTTGTTTATCGGGCGGTCAATACGTGCGATTCGATGGTTGGGTATAAAAACGACACGTACCG
>NZ_JAILZV010000170.1 GCF_023512315.1 Anoxybacillus sp. | reverse complement strand
GAAACGTTTGAAAGGGAAGGCTAGTATGAACGAAAGAAGTATGATATAGTATGGGAGGAAAAAAACTTTATAGAAGAACTCCGCACCATTTGGGCGGGAGAGGTTCTAGAACAACCCTCTATAAAAAACTAGGGAAAGCTATATCCTTAGGAGGGTATGGCTTTTTGTTTTAGAATGCTCTTTCTTCTTACAAACAAGAAAGGAGCGCGAGACAGATGAAACAAGAAAAAGCAGTCGTTGTGTTTAGTGGCGGCCAAGATAGCACGACGTGTCTATTTTGGGCGCTGAAACAGTTTCAGGAAGTAGAAGCAGTGACGTTTGACTACAACCAACGTCACCGGCTGGAGATTGAAGTGGCAGCATCGATTGCAAACGAACTTGGCGTTCCACACACAGTGCTCGATATGTCGTTATTGAACCAGTTGGCGCCAAATGCGTTGACGCGTAGTAGCATTGCGATTGAGCAAAAAGAAGGTGAATTGCCGTCAACGTTTGTCGATGGACGGAATTTGCTGTTTTTGTCGTTTGCGGCCGTGCTTGCAAAGCAAAAAGGGGCGCGCCATCTCGTCACAGGTGTGTGTGAAACGGATTTTAGCGGCTATCCGGATTGCCGTGATATTTTCATTAAGTCGTTAAACGTTACGCTAAATTTAGCGATGGATTACCAATTTGTTATTCATACCCCACTGATGTGGTTGAATAAGGCACAAACATGGAAGCTAGCCGATGAGTTAGGGGCGCTTGATTTTGTGCGGACGAAGACGTTGACGTGCTACAACGGGCTGATTGCGGACGGGTGCGGGGAATGTCCGGCGTGTCAATTGCGTAAACGTGGATTAGAGCAATATATGGCAGAGAAAGGAGCGATGAACGAATGATTCAACAAATTTACCCACAAGTCTTTCACAATTTTCGCTATGAGTTAAATAAAGATATGCAAATCGCGGCAGCACATTTTATTCCGCACGAAGCGGCAGGAAAATGTGCGAACATGCACGGACACACGTATTTTGTCAACATTACAGTGGCGGGCGATGAGCTTGATGAATCTGGTTTTTTAATTAATTTTCAGCAACTAAAGAAAATCGTGCATGGCAAACTCGACCATACGTTAATCAACGACCATACAGATTTATTTAGCAATACGCGTGCCGAAGATTTTCCGACGACTGAAGTAGTCGCACGTAAAATTGCCGAAATCGTGCAAGCACATCTTGATACGATGCCAAACCGTCCAACATGCGTTCAAGTATTTGTGCGAGAGTCCCCGACAAGCTACGTCGTCTACCGGCCGAAAGCAGGGAATCGCTAATGACGAAAATTCCGGTGCTTGAAATTTTCGGGCCAACGATTCAAGGGGAAGGAATGGTTATCGGGCAAAAGACGATGTTCGTCCGCACGGCTGGCTGCGACTACCGCTGCCGCTGGTGCGATTCCGCGTTTACGTGGGATGGGTCAGCGAAAGCGGAAATAAAGCAAATGACAGCGGAAGCCATTTGGAATGAACTCATTGCGTTAGGTGGGAATCGTTTTAGTCATGTGACGATTTCCGGTGGCAATCCAGCGCTATTGAAAGGGCTCGATACGCTGATTGAGATGTTAAAAGAAAGAAATATTCGCGTCGCGTTAGAAACGCAAGGAAGCTGTTGGCAAGATTGGTTTTATGCGATTGACGATTTAACGATTTCACCGAAGCCGCCAAGTTCAGGGATGGAGACGGACTTTGCGGTACTCGATGACATCATCGAGAAGCTTGTGAAGGCAAGAAGAAAAGAAAACGTTAGTTTAAAAGTTGTCGTATTTGATGATGATGATTTTGCATATGCGACGGATGTGCACAAACGTTATCCGATAATTCCGTTTTATTTGCAAGTCGGCAATGAAGAAGTGAGGGAAGCAGATGACGGAACGTTGCGTGCGAAACTGCTTCATAAGCTTGAGTGGCTCGTTGAAAAAGTCGTACATTCGCCCGACATGAACGATGTCCGTGTTTTGCCGCAGCTGCATACCCTTTTATGGGGAAATAAGCGTGGAGTATAAATAACGAAAGGGGAAAAAACGATGGCAGGAAGAAAAGAAGAAGAATTGCAAGGCGTTACGCTCCTTGGCAACCAAGGAACGAAATATTTATTCGAATACAGTCCAGAGGTGCTAGAAGTATTTGACAATAAACATCCCGATCGCGATTATTTTGTAAAATTCAATTGCCCAGAGTTTACAAGCTTGTGTCAATAAGGGCACACTTCAGTGGTAACACTGTCGGCTAAACCTTGTGAATTCAGGGAAAGAGAATAGGGTAGAAAATATTCATTATATGGTGTACAATACAAACATAGGAATATATGTTCGTATGGGGGTGTTTGTATTGTCACAAACTCCATGGAGAAATAAAGACTGGTTTATTGAGCAGTTTATTTATTTAGGGAAAAGTATTCATGAACTATGTATTGAACTAGAAATGGATTGGTCTAGTCTTGAAAGATGGCGGCAAATTCATGACATTCCTAAACACTCGGAAAAAGAGCGAATTATTGAAGAATACGGTATAGAAGTTTACGAAAACATTGTACAAAGAAAAAAGAAACGATATTCTATTTCCAACAAAAGAAAAGCAGATGAAATGTACAAGGGTAAAAGGTATGAAGAGATTTATGGAGAGGGAATAGCGCAGGAGGTTAAAAATAAAATTTCCATCGGTAATAAAAATGCGAAAAGATCGGAGAGTTTTAAAGAAAATTTATCGAATAGACAAAAGGGGCGTAACAATTCAAACTGGAAAGGTGGATTTTACAGTACCCATGCTTATCCTGAGATTAATCGTTTGAGTGTAAAGGAGTATGTTTTGGATACGTGGAATAGACAGATTGTGATTGAGAAAGATTACACTTGTGAAGCTTGTGGTGTAAGGACGTTCGCATGCAATGGGCATCACGTACTTTCTTTCACTAAAATTTTCGAAGCTATTTGCTTCTTTTTAAGCAAACAAAATCGATTAGACACGCTGTCTGTAATTACTGAAATGCATCAGTTCCACAAGCGTCATTTTAGTCAAATATATCGGTGTTTATGTCTTCCTTGCCATCAGGATATTCATAAACAACAAAACCATACTATTAGAATCAACGAAGAAAAAAAGCTTTTTTATTTATTAGAGCCCTATTTCTCCAACCCTGAGCCAAGCCCTGAAAAATGAAGCGTTTCATTTTTTAGGGAAGGTGCAGAGACTATCGAAATCACTTCATCATGAAGCGAGTTAGAGTAGTGATGAGGGAAGAGAGTAGAGTACACTATGAGGCTTAAATCTCATGGTGGAAGCGCAAGGGTTCTTGCTCGATATCGCAGTTGAGCAAGAATATGATATAGTCCACCTACTTTCTAAAGTAGATGCCAAAAACCGGGCAACCAGATTTTGCTACTATTTACATTAGTTACATCCCTGATAAAAAATGCGTGGAAAGTAAGTCGTTAAAGCTTTATTTATTTAGCTTTCGCAACCACGGAGATTTTCATGAGGATTGCGTCAATATTATTATGAACGATTTAATTCGCGTGATGGAGCCGCGTTATATTGAAGTATGGGGGAAATTTACCCCGCGCGGCGGCATCTCGATTGACCCGTACTGCAACTGGGGGCGTCCAGGGACAAAATACGAAAAAATGGCAGAATACCGGCTCATGAACCATGACTTATACCCAGAAAAAGTAGACAATCGCTAAATCTCCCTGCTTTTGCAGGGGATTTTTTTTTAAAAAAAAGTTCAAAAAAAGTAGTAGTTTTTTTCGCGAAACTTATATATAATGACAATTGATTTTTTTATTTTGGGGGTATTTGTCTTGGAAGACAGGACGGCTCTATTAATCGGAGCAAGTGGACTCATCGGGCGTGAATTGCTCGCCTTGCTTTTGCAATCGGACGTGTACGAACGAGTCACCGTTTTTGTACGGCGCAGATTGCCAATCGAGCACGAGAAGCTAGAACAAGTCGTTATCGATTTTAACCAATTAGAATTATACGAACGATATTTTTATGTCGATGATGTGTTCAGCTGCCTCGGCACGACGATGAAAAAGGCGAAAACAAAGCAAAAATTTATTCAAGTGGATTACGAATATACGATGCGGGCAGCGACGCTCGCAGAAAAATGCCATGTGCAAACCTTTTTAACGGTTTCTGCTATCGGGGCTGATCCGCATTCTCCTTTTTTCTATAACCGCGTCAAAGGAGAAACGGAAGAAGCGCTGCAGCGATTAGCCATCCCATCGCTTCACATTTTCCGCCCGTCGCTATTGCTTGGCAAGCGAGAAGAATTTCGCCTTGCGGAAAAAACGGCGGAATTAGTGCTCGGGCGCCTGCCGTTTTTATTTATCGGTAAATGGCGAAAGTATAAGCCGATTGAAGCAAAACAAGTCGCACGTGCCATGGTTCATGCGGCGACCGCATGCCGAAAAGGCATTTATATTTATGAGTCAGACGAAGTCGAAACACTTGCATAAAAACCGACCGCAGCTGCGGCCGGTTTTTTACTTAATGATTTTGTAATTTTTATGATTAACGACGGTTCGTTCTTGCAAATCTAACTCCTTGTAGTTTTCCATATATGTTAAATCTACGATGACGGAGTTTTCATTCACTTTCTCCACAACACCACGCAATCCGTTTTTAAACTCAATAATGTTGCCTACTTCTGCTTTTTCCATTCTTACTCTCCTTTACATCGTATTTGTTATAGTTTGCCTCATTTTGTTGTGAAAGTAAAGCCTCTTTTTTCCTATATTTATAAAAAAAGCGGATACATGCTTTACAAAAAAATGAAAGCAAATCGCCAATTTTTCGCCAAACGATGCGGAAAATAAAGTGATCCTGTTACTCGTATGGCGTATTTTTTCACTGGTGACAGCTCATTTTCCTCATTCGTGTATTCGACGAAAAACGAAAGATTTTTTATTGTAATACTACCGCGGAATATACGAAAGCGCGCTTTCAGAAAGGGTTTAGACGTGACGTTTGAACAGGTAGTGGAAGCGTACAAGCCGATGATTGTAAGTATCATGAAAAAGTTACATGTAACGAACGAATGGGATGAGTATTACCAAATTGGGCTCATTGCGTTATGGGAAGCTTCACAGCAATTTGATCGCGAAAAGGGAAGTTTTTCTTCGTTTGCGTATAAAAAAATGTACTGGGCGATGGTGTCGCACCTACGAAAACAATTACGGACAAAGGAATGTGCGTTGACAGACGAGATGATGCATATGCTCCCAGCGCTGGTGCCGAATGAAGATCGGATGGTGGTAGAGGATCTGTTAAATGAATTAACCGAACGGCAACGGAAATGGGTAGTTGGCTATGTGCTCGAACAGAAATCGCTTAAAACAATTGCTGAAGAAGAAGGCGTTCCGATCGGAACGGTAAAACAATGGCGCGTTTCCGCGTTAAAAAAGTTAAGGAGCATCCCCTCCGAACGCCTCGGAGGGAATTAGCTGCGCGGTTCTTTTAAATAATGATAAATAACGTGCCCACCGCGCTGGGCGATGCCACGAAAATGTTTAAAATCATCTCGTTTCACAAGCACTGAGCGCAATACGAGAAAATCTTCCTTCTTAACGAACAGCTCAGCAATATTCCCATCACGCAAATCGTCTAACAGTTTAGCAGCCATTGATTCATCCATTTCGCTCACCTCGACGCACTTTACCTTTATTGTAGCGAAATTATCATTTAGGATAAATACCCATTTTCCACGCGGGCAAACACCCTTTGCTTGTTTATTCATACAATATGGTGGGTATGTATCACACATACTTAACAACGAAAGGAAAGGGAGAGAAAGATGAATCAATGGAATCCATATATGAACC
>NZ_JAILZV010000017.1 GCF_023512315.1 Anoxybacillus sp. | reverse complement strand
CTCTATTTCGTTTGATTTATTTGAAAATTATAATAAGCCCAAAATAAGGAAGAGTCAATACTATTTTTTGAATATTTTGATTCATCCGAATATTTGAATGCGCTTACATTGCGATGACATCAAGGGATGAGCGGTGGAAAAAAATTTTTAAACGCGCTGCTTCGGGGCATAAAAAAAGCAGGAGTTTCCTCCCGCCTAAAATGAAAAGATTTTTCTTAAGTCGAGCATTTCTTGCCCGTTGAGGTCATAAAATTGGACAATTGCTTGTCCGTTGTCGATTTGCACTGATGCATACGTCCGTTCTTTTCGCAAACGTGGCAACAAGATGCTGCCTGGGTTAATGAATAATACGTCATCGATTTTTTCGGCTAAAGCGATGTGCGAATGGCCGAAGCAAACGACGTTCGCTCCCACTTCTTTCGCTCGGTAGTAAAGGTTCATTAACGTCATTTTGACGTTATACAAGTGCCCGTGCGTAATAAAAAAGCGAATTCCTTGAATGTCTGCTGTTTGCTCTTTCGCAAAACTTCTCACAAAATCGCAGTTGCCGCCGACGGAAATAAACGGCTGCAATTCCTTACAGTTGTCGGACAACTCAGAATCGCCACAGTGAATAAACGCCGCTGCTTCATGGGCATGCCGGTTTGCTATCTCCAACAATTCGTTTGTTAATCCATGACTATCGCTAACAATAAATACTTTCATCATTACTCCCCATTTACAATTTGATCCCACTGTTTCTCTAATTTTGCTAACGCAACCGCGCGGTGGCTTATTTTATTTTTTTCTTCTTTCGTCAATTCTGCCATTGTTTTTTCTTTTTGTGGAACATAAAAAATCGGATCATAGCCAAACCCATTTTCCCCTTTTGGCGCTTCGGTAATGTAGCCTTCGCACGTTCCTTCGACAATCGTCGTCGAACCGTTCGGAACAGAAATCGCCAACGCGCAATGAAAACGGGCTGTCCGTTGTTCAAACGGAATCCCTTCCATTTCTTTTAATACTTTGGCGATGTTAGCCTTGTCATTTTTTTCTTCGCCTGCATAACGCGCCGAATAGACACCTGGTTTTCCGCCCAAGGCGTCGATCGAAAGGCCAGAGTCGTCGGCAATGACAATCGTTTGAAAATACCGTGCGATCGTTTCTGCTTTTAATCGAGCATTTTCCGCAAATGTACTCCCCGTTTCTTCAATATCGGGGCTGTCTGGAAAATCAAGCAGCGTTTTCACCGCTACCCCTTTTTTCGCAAGCAATGCTTGAAACTCGCTTGCTTTCCCTTTATTTTTCGTGGCGATAATTACTTCTCTCATCATTCGTTCACTCTTTCCTCACGATTTTGAATCATTTCTGCCAACGGACCGAGCACTTCTTTTTGTATATCGATTAATTGGCGAATTCCTAATTCCGCCGTATCAAGCAATTGCTGCAATTCTTCGCGAGAAAATGTCGCTTCTTCTCCTGTTCCTTGAATCTCAACAAACCGGCCAGCGCCTGTCATGACGACGTTCATATCGACTTTTGCTTTCGAATCTTCCACATAGTTCAAGTCAAGAATCACGCCGTGCTCCTCGTCCATTCCAACCGACGTTGCCGCAAGAAAATCTGTCACTGGCAGCTCGGAAAGCTTATTGTCAGCTTTCAATTTTGCAAATGCTAATACCATTGCCACAAACGCGCCAGTAATCGAAGCCGTCCGCGTCCCACCGTCCGCCTGAATGACATCGCAATCAATCCAAATCGTTTTTTCCCCAAGCTTTTCTAAATCCACGACCGACCGCAACGCTCGGCCGATGAGCCGCTGAATTTCCATCGTTCGCCCTGACAGTTTCCCTTTGCTCGCTTCGCGTACGTTTCGCTGCTCCGTCGCGCGCGGAAGCATCGAATATTCCGCTGTAATCCATCCTTTCCCGCCGCCGCGCATAAACGGCGGCACTTTATCGTCAATGCTTGCGGTGCAAATGACTTTTGTATCACCGACCGTAATTAATACCGATCCTTCGGCATGTTTAATAAAATGTGGTTCGATATGTACTGGCCGCAACTGCTTACTTTCCCTTCCATCCACTCGCATGAAAAAGCCTCCTCAAAAGCAAATAATAAAGAGGTAGAGCAACCTACCTCTTTTTATACCATAGTATCGCTTTAAAAACTACCTGTATTCACATTTTCTGGTCTTGTGACCGGTTCGGAAAGTGCTTTCCCGTCTTCACGGACGAGATTGGCTTTTCCATTCACCGTAATCGCGACGCTCTCTATTCCTTTTTGTTCCGTTAGCGATAACACAAGCGCGTTTAGCACATGATCAGAAATGACATGCTTTTTATTGCTGCCGTAAATGGCGTCATTAAAATTCAACGTTACTTTCCCGTTTTCATAGGACGGCTTAGCAACGAGTTGTACATCCGGCTGGAAATCGCTTACAAGCCCACTACCATACGTCGGTCCTTTGACTAGTTCGTTCACGGTTGCGGTAATGTCATCTTTTTCTTTATTCGGGATGCGACGAGTAACCGGCACGTAATACGTTTTTTCCCCTTGCTGAGCAACAAAATAAACGACAACAGGATGCGTATTCGTAATATCGACGACACCGCTCGTGTCGATGTTAATTCCATCTTCGCGGCTCACTCCATCTTGAATTGGCGTTCCGTTTACCGGCATTACCGATTGGTCATGGCCATTAATTCGGATTTTCACTTTTTTGACGTTATCAAATTGCGTCAACGTCCACGTAATCGCTTCTAAAATTTTTCGTTCATCCTCCGGTTTATATTTGGCGAACTCAGGCGAAAAGTCCGCAATAATCGTACCGTCTTGTTCAATTTTTACCCCTAGCACACGCGTATCCACTGGAAGGACAGCGCGGAACCCGTTTGGCAACATATCCGTCACCGGTCCACCTTGCACTAAATATTCTAACGCTTGCTTTGCTACCGCATCGGTTTTCGGTAGTTCAAGCGTCTGCGGTACGACAAAACCATTTTTATCGATAAAGTACAGTTCGCGCTTGACTGTTTCGGTTGCTTTCTCCTCTTTTCCTGCTGCATTATTCGTCACCTGCTGACCTTCTTTTAAATAGCTCACATCTTGTGGGGGATCCACCTCTTTTATCGCTTGTTCTTTTTTAAACAATCCACATCCGCTAAGCAATATCGCTGAAACCATTATTGAGGTGACAAGCTTCACTGTTCGCCGCTTCACCATCTCATTCCCTCCTAACGATAGTTTGTACTACTATGTATACGAGCCGGTTGGAAAAATAGAATAAAAAAATCCTCTAGCCAAGTCGGCTAAAGGATTTTTTACAATTCAATCGTATGCACGTTTTCTATCGGTTGTCCAAACCATTGCGACGCAATTTTTTGGAACAACTCTTTCGATCCTGTCGTTAAAAAAAGATGGTCGTCGCGCCGTTCCCCTGTATTTAACAACCTGCTATGATGCAAAATAGCACTTACTTCTCGAGCCGTTTCGTCCCCGGAACAAATTAGTTTCACTTTTTTTCCCATATATGCCTGGATGAGCGGGCTTAATAGCGGATAATGGGTGCAGCCTAAAATGAGCACATCAATATCGCTTGTTTTCAACGGTTCTAGTGATTCCGCCACAATTTGCTTCGCTTCGGCGCCATCAAAAATTCCGCTTTCAACAAGCGGGACAAACTTCGGACATGCTAAGCTTTCCACGTGGACGTGAGTATTAATCGATTTTAGCGCTTTTTCATAGGCACCACTTTTCACCGTTCCGATGGTACCAATCACACCGATGTGCTCGTTTTTCGTTACTTTTAATGCCGCGCGCGCCCCAGGATGCACCACACCAACGACAGGGATCGGGAGTTTCTCGCGAATTTCTTCTAGCACAACTGCGGTCGCTGTGTTGCACGCAATGACGAGCATTTTAATATCATAACGCAATAAATAATTCGTCATTTCCCATGTAAACTGACGAATTTCTTCCACCGGGCGTGGACCATACGGACAACGCGCCGTATCGCCAAGATAAATAATGCGTTCTTTCGGCAGCTGCCGCATCATTTCTTTTGCGACAGTAAGCCCTCCAACTCCTGAATCGATAACACCAATTGGTCTTTCCAAGTGATCGCCTCATTCTTTTTTCATTTCTTGATGCAACTTTTTTAACGTTTTTTCTAAAAACATGATTTCTTCTTCGGAAAAGTTTTCTAGCACGTTCGCTAAATCGTGCTGACGCTTTTTTATCACTTCTTCAATAATTCGTTCCCCTTCTTTCAGAAGGTGGATGCGTACGACGCGCCGATCGTGCCGGTCTCTTACTCTTGCAACAAGGCCGTTTTTCTCCATTCGATCGACTAAATCGGTCGTTGTGCTACATGCTAAATACATTTTATTGGACAGTTCACCAATCGTCATATCGCCTTCTTCTAACAGCCATTGCAAAGCGACAAACTGCGGCGGAGTAATCGGATAGTTCGTTAAAATTTCTCGCCCTTTTTGCTTCAAAAGCGCAGCGATGTACCGTAGCGACTTCTCCAATTCGATAACGGCTTTTTCTTCGACCTTAAACGACATACAATCTCCCCGATCGTGCACGTGATTTCCTAAAAAACGCAAGCCAACTCCATTTTACTACACTTTTTTGTATAATCAATACAAAAATCAATAATAAACCGGCTACCTTATGACTAAGGATAGCCGGCATGGATTATAGTTCAAGCTCCCCCATTCGAAGCAATTCAATGACCGCTTGAGAGCGCCCCTTCACCCCAAGCTTTTGCATCGCATTCGAAATGTGGTTTGAAACACATATTATTTTATTATGCCCACTTATGTTATAGGCAATACATAAACCTAAACTGAAGATGTCACACTTTTTCTGCTCTCTTCCGTCAGGTCAGTCAAATTTACGCCAAATGTCGTTTTAACATCAATGTTACCGTGAAGATCAACGGTTATTTTTTCAATAAGTTTTTTTAAAGTAAGATGAAGTTGGTCAAATTCATCGTAGTCTAAATCTAACAATTCCTCTAATGAATCCATTATGTCATTATATAATTGTGTAATATCATCCTTTTTCTTCTGATTTTCAATTATTTTAGCAAGCTGATTCTCCAGATCAGAAATTTCCTTATTATACTGTTTTTCCTCGAATTGAAATTGTGCTTCAGAGATTTGACCTAACATTTTTTGTTTTCGAAGTTCAAGAAGTAAATAGCGAGTTTGTTCAAGCTGTTTTTCTAATTGCTTTATTTCTTTTTCAAAATCTTTTGTTTGAACTTTAATCTTGTCTTTATGCTTTTCTAATAATTGCTCTACCGATGTAATGCTTCTTATTCTTGTTACGAGTTCCTCTATTAAATCATCTCTAAATTGATAATAAGGCAACCAGAATTTATTTTTGCAACCAGCTTCCCCTTGCCTTCTTCTTTTTGAACATATTAAATATCGGTATTCTTCTGTTTGTTTACTCTTTTTCCCACTTTTACATTTCATACTCACCATTGATGATCCACAATGCTTGCACTTTATAAGACCAGCAAAAACGTTTACTTTATTTCTGATTCCCCCACGTTTTCCTCCTCCACGCTCCAGTCTTATTTCCTGCGCCTTCTGAAAGACCTGTTCGTCTATAATTGCTTCGTGAGTCTGCGGATCGTCAGCTCTTTCCCATTCACTTTTATCCCTCTGAACAAGTACCTTTTTTCGATTTGTTAAATCATTTACGTCTTGATACCTTAATGTGGTTGTGTATTTACAAAAAACGTTTCTTCCTATATAAACTTCATTTTGTAATATTCTCTGAATTGTTGTAATTCCCCATTTTCCACCTTTTGGTGAAGGTATGTTTTTTTCATTCAGGTAATTAGCGATTGCTTTTTCCCCCATATTATGGGCAGTATACAAATCAAAGATTAATTTCACTATATGTCGGGTTTCTTCATCGGGAACTAGTGTCCGTTTTTTATCAACTATCTTCTTTTTATATCCAAACGGAGCAAAGCTACCTGTAAAGTTTCCTCTTTTTGCAGATTGGCGAATTCCTCGTCTTGAGCTTAAACTTATCTCCTCACTTCTTCTCTGATTCACAGCACTAGTTATGGTAAATAAAAACTCATCATCTGATTTTGCACTATCATAATGATCTTCTATAGATATAAGTCTTATCCCTAAAACATTGACCAATTTTCTTTTTAAATCTAACGCATCAGCTGTATCCCTTGCAAATCTTGACAGCGAGGCGAAAATAATTGCATCAAATAATCCTTGTTGAGCATCTCTAAGCATTTGTTGAATTGCAGGACGATCTACTATGGTTGTTCCAGTACTTTTATCTTCATAAATTAAATCGTTATTTATATCTAATCCTAACTCTCTTGCTTTTTCATCACATATGCCCAACTGATTTTCAGGACTCATTTTCTGACTTTCCTTATTTGTACTGACCCTTACATATCGAGCAGTTCGTTTCTTATCTACACTCTGCATACTCATTTTCTGTTCTCCTCCCCAAATTCTATTAAAAGTCCCCCTTGTTATTCACCAGGGGGACCATTATATGAGCTATATATTATGTATGTAAAGTGGTTTACCTTATGAAAATAAATAAGTTGATGGGACTACCCTGATGAATAATTTATACTGCCCGTCCATAAAGCTTTATTTTTTTTGCTCTATAATTCCCTGAACTAAACTCATTTACATTTTTACTGATTACCTGTAATGCTAAATCGTCAACAATACCGTGCAAATCCTTTTCACCATAATGTATGTTAATCCTATACGGTCTGGTTTCTTTATTTTGAAACATTGCATTTCTCCCCTTCCTTGACGTTCCTCAAATTATGTATATTTTCACGTCAATTTGTCCTATGTATTTGATTAATTTAATCAATATGTAAGAATGAGCCTTACTTCAATAAGAAATATGTATTGTTAAAATAGATGGTATGGAATAGGAATTCCTAATATTAACATTGAACAATGGAGATAGCTAAGGATTTCATCTGCTGAACACCTTCTTAATACTCCTTTTCCCTTCTCGTTAATAACTTCAATAACAATCAGATGCAATTGATTTTCTGGCTGATTTAATTCTTCAATTCGATAAATGTGCTTCTTATTCGTATTCTTGTTAACCGCCTTTTTTACTTCGGCAAAGAAATCTTGTTGTTCTTGAAAACGTTTAAGAAGCTCTTCCTGCACTAAGATATGTATTGAGCATTTGCCTGTTAGTTTTTCGTGTTCAATGATATTTGTAATTTCAGATACTAAGAGTTTAAAAAAAATGATATGTACAGTAGAAAAACGAGATATTTTACGTAAATTATATTTTTTTGATTTCATTTTCAATCTACCTCCAAAAGTCATGATTTAGATTTCATATTGCATATGTAATAATTTTTTGATTTCTATGTGATATCAAAATCAAATGGCTTAACTGTTCTTTTCAACACTTTCTTTAACTCTTCTAATCCAGCACTATTTTCTTTGTGTCCATACGCAATTGCATAATAGTAAATTTGCTTTACCAACTGTTCTGTTTCATCCTTAAAAAAATCAATTTCCATTTCGCCACCGTTATAAAATTTGGTATTAATTGAAGCTAAGCACAAAAATATCTTTCTCGCATTCTCAAAATCTTCGGATAAAAAGTAGAATAAATGAGGCATATGAAAATATAATTTTTGCACCCATTTCCTAATTACTTCGAGCTCAAACTCTTCATACCCGTCTTCCTTCGGATATCCATAAAATCGGATCACGATCCTATTTTGCAATTTTCCTTGTTCAGTATTTCGAAAATAATTAAGCTTTGAGAAAAACTTACTCGTATCTCCATTTTTCAGTTCTTTATAAGAAATATTGATACAAAGTGGATAATTAGGGTTTCCTTCTTCTTTCGGTAATATATCTAGATCAATGATTAAATCTGTTCGGTTACTCATGATTTACCTCCGATAATTTTTTGATGTTTAACTTCGTTTATGTATAGTGGTTTTCAACTATCTATGTATAGGCTATCTAATCGCTTATTTGCGGTAACAATATATTCTGGATTTGTCTCGAACGAGATCCATTGGCGGTTCAAAATTTCTGCTCCTACACATTCTGTTCCGCTACCGCAAAAAGGAACAAGAACAATATCTCCTTCATTAGAGTGCAAATTTATCAGTATATCAGTTAGTCCCTCCAAAGGTTTCTGAGTCGGGTGCTTACCGTGCTTTTTCTCTCTTGGGGGCGTTAAAGTCTTTATAATCACATTTCGGATATTCTTTCCGTTATTTAAGGATTTGGCGTAATCAAGATTGTACGTCCAACCATTTCCTTTGCTTGCCCAAATAATGTTCTCGGTGCTTTCGGTTGGATTTCTGCCCGTCCAGCAAGGAGCAGCGTTCGTCTTATACCACGTATACTCTGTACGGATTTGAAACCCGATTTTTTCGATAAACCAGCCCGTCATATAAATGTTATGCTTGGTTCCATAGGTCAGTAAGGAACCACCTGGCTTCAAAACGCGATAACTTTCTTCCAGCCACGAATAAGTAAAGGATTCGAAATCGTCTATGGTATCCCAATCTTCTTTCACAGTTCGAAACTTCCTGTTGTTTGCTTCAAGGTACTTACCCTTTTTTCCAATATTGTAAGGCGGGTCTGCAAGAATAAGCGAAATACTGTTGTCGGGTATCAATTTCATTCCAACATTTACGTCAAGTTGATATATTCGGTTAAGTACAAGGCTTCCAAGTAATTTCTTCATGTTGCATCTCTCCCCAAATCCAATTAAGTTTCCATTTTTGTCTTTATTCTCCAATTACGTTCCTTGTGTTTTGACGGTAATAAGGCTATGCTTTTTTGGCGGGAATGGGCGTATAGCCCAGCCCATTCTGCCTAATTAAGAAATTATAGAAAATTATCAATAAGGGATTTCTTCTTCATCGCTGCTACCTAGAATCTCAATGCGTTTATCCTCCTTAGGAGGCAAATCCTTTATGAAATCCATAATCTCCGTAAGTGTCTGCATATCTTTTAAGGCATAAAGCATTTCAACCTCTAGATGCGCCCAGAATGAAAAATAGTTATTAGGATAATTTCCACTGTCATAAAAACCGTAAGATTTGCTTACCTGCAATTCGTCTGGCTTAGTATCAGATATCCAACAACTTACTTGCTGATTGTTTTCTATAAATCGAACTTCGCTTACCCACCCGTTATTCAGTAACAATTGGGCTTGTTTATAGAAATCTCCGTCATATGTCCCTTCAAAGATATATCCGTCATAATACAAGTCGTCCACAATATTTCGATAAACAAAAACGCCTTTTTTATTGAAGTTAATGAGTTTTACTGCTTCGTTTTCTTGGCATACAGCTGTATTAGAAGTTTCTCCAAGATACGTGTGAGCGAATTGGACAAGGAACAAAAGCTCCAGCAGTGTGATTGTTTTAATATCACATTCGTACTTGTACTCGACCTTACTGATTAAATCAGAAACGGCTCTGTCGTATTCAAAGGGGTTATAAGGGTCAAGCACAATTTCTGTTACAAGTTTTCTCCCCCAATCCGATAAATCGAGGGTTCGTATGCTACTGTCAAACTCAGAGAAGCAATTTATAGTATCTTGAACGGTCATTTCATTCTGCGTCTTGGATAAGTAGTCCTTAACAATATGTAGTGGCGTAGTTAATGTAATCCCGTTTTGTTCCATTGATTTTTTAAATTGTTGTAACATGATTTTCATCCTCCATTTCTTATAATTCATCTAAGGATACCGAATTTTTAAATAAGGCGTCCAAAATGCGTTTTATCATTGCCGATATTTCTTCGTTGCTATCTCCACACTGTTCTGCATAAGCGATTGTATTGTCTAACAATTCCTTTAGAAAAACTATGTCGTACTCAATCTGGCATACCGTTATTCCGTCAATTCTTTTTACAGGTTCTGCTTTAACAAGACATAAATAACAAATCGCTATACTTTCAGTAAAATCGCATAAGTAATAAAATAAATGGGGTTTCTGCTTAAATAACTTCTTCATCCATTTTCTTACTTCTGGAATTTGGTAGAGTTCCCGTTCATCTTCTTCATACCCTTCAAAAAACAGTACAACTTTATTGGCTAGCTGATTTTTTCTCTTCTCCACTTTGTTCAGTAACTTTAATTGCTTTGCTGTATTCCCTGTATTTATATCCTTTCTTGGTACCGAAATTATCAACATACCTATTTCGTTTAAGTCAGTTGAATCATACGTAGTGATTATAATTTCGCCGTTCTTCTGTAACATATCTATCTCCTCCAAAACATTTTTAGATATGAGTGTTCGGTTTCAGGTTTTATATGGATTCTTCCCGCCATAGTGTTCTTGGCTGGCGGGAAGAAAGTTATTAGTTTAAACCTTATGTTTATATTTATTTTCCACAGCATTTTTTAGCTCTTTCTTTTGCATTTTCTGAAGCGTACATACCGCCTTAAACACTGCAACAAGGCTATATTGGGGATTTTTTAAAAACTTAGCTGCCCTTCTGAAAGGATAGAGGGTAATCTTCTGGTTTTTATCAACCTTCGACGGCACTTCTACGCAAATATCATAGAAATCAGAGCAATCGTCAGTTTTCCAACTTGCCCCTTTAGAGTTTCGGACAAGGGCTTCACCTAAATAAAAACCTATGAATAAAACAGTGGGCAATTGGGGATTTCGCTCAATTTCAAAAATAAGATTAAGACGATTTTCAAGAAGCATTAAGCTCTCCAGACTATAATCTCTTGGAATGTTAAGTATATTTGCCATATCTGTTACTAAAGTGCTTTCCAATTCTTTTAGGAACTTATCATAATGACTCATTGTGATTACCTCCTATATTTTCATAATTTCTTGTAAAACAATTGGTTCTCTTCAATCACTTCTCCCCACTGCAAAAGCGGTTCATTGAAGTTTCACGCACATTTCACAGAATGATAAATAAAACCAAAGCGAACTGCGCGTTTAGGTTGTAAAAACTATGCTGTTTTCAAGGAACAAAAGAAAAAGGAGTCTAGTGATTGCACTAGAACTCCTCGAATAAAAAATAAAAACCCAAGGAATTCCAGTACCTGTAACACTCTATCTGCTTAAAAGACAATGCTGTTACTTAGATAAGGGCACACTTCACCCCTAACTAAGCCAATATTTGCTTCCTAACGGACACACTACCCCCGTTGGGAAGTCGTTAATCAACAGCATTTCATTTAGTAATTAAGCAGATTGTGTGCCTTCTGTATGGCTAACTAGCAGGATTAACTTGAACCCTCGCCAATTTGACCAACAATTGAAAGCACTTAGCGTTACAGCACCTTTTACAGGCACTGGAACTACTTGGGTTTAATATTCGGTGAATAAAACTCTATCAAATTTTCTTTTCCTAATCAATCACACCCTTTTTTCAGAAATTTTCAGCTAATCATTGGTAGCTGTGATAGTCATTATATATGGGCAATAAATTCTCTGTCAACAACTTTTTTAAAAATTTATAAAAAACCGCCTTGTTTCATCACAAAGCGGTTCTAATACAAAGCAGGAGATGCTTCCCCTAATAGCACCGAATACTTTCTCTCAATATTTTCAAGAGCTTTGCCATTCACTCTCCCCAGCCGCTCGATTAGCCTCCCCTTCTTGTCAATGGTCGAAAGCTGGCGAAGATCCAGACGAATTTTTAAATTTCCATAACTGCTTTTGCGATAAATAGTTTCAATAAATAGGTCATCCTCTTGGTCGTCGGTTGCTGATAAAACAGCTATTGTTGTTGGCGAAAAGCGATTTCCTGTATCATTTTGCAAAATAAGTAGAACTACTTCTTTTCGGTTATAAGCGTCCAATCCCGTTAAATCAGCTATCCATAATTCGCCGCGCTTCACAACCAGATAAGGCTGTTTTCCGCAGTGAACATCTAACTTTTTCTCTGGTTTTCTCATACTTACGCTCCTTTTCATTTTTAGGATACGTAAGTATAACCAATGATTGAATTTTCTAAAAATATCTCTTTGCTTGTTACTTAACTGTCATTCTTTGACCATCATTATCTTCAATCTCTAAATTTATTGAGGAAACTAGCGTTTTTATCACAAATCATTCAGCGTCAAATTCTAACGCCGTCAAAGTCTGCGCACATATAAAATAAAATATAATAAATTATATTACCCACAATATAACCATTTCCATTTAAACAAGGCAGTCCCTAATAAAAATGTGTCCTCGATAATAAACATCTAGTTGGATTTTTGACAAAAGATAGATGTTTTCATTTAACCAGAACACCTTTCAATTAAAAACTATTCAGCACCTAACTCCTTTTCCCTAGAAACAAAAGGACCGACGCTCTCCCCCAAAACACTGGGACGTTTTCCTGGATAAAAAGTGTATTTTCCATAAAAATTACTATCCACCCCTGGTTATGTCCAAACCTCATCATCGTGTGAAAAAGAGGTTCATTGCTGTCCCACAATCAACCCTTTTACCGAGAAAGCATTCGAAAAGCCCTTTCCCCCAGCAAAGCGTTTGAAAACGATAGTCCATTTAAAAATGCGTCCTCGATAAAAAGTGCCTAGCTAGAATCTCGGCAAAAATAGATGTTCGGATTTAAACTGAATAATCTTTGATGAATTAGACCTAACACCTTTTATCAAGAAACAAACAGAGAGACGTTCTGATAAAAGCATTTTTCTGGATGCAAAAAACCACACGTAAGTTCTCATCCCAAGCCTTTTTTCCCAGAATACGGTTGATATTTTACATTTCTCATTCATCAAATTTGACATTTTCACTTTTTGATATATAACTATAATACGCAATAAACAAAGACATAGGAGGAATGTTGCATGATCAGCAAAAAAGTTTTTTATTCAACGACAGACTTTGAAAGTGTTATGAAACTTTTTATGCCGTTTACAAATGTTGAACCAACAGCCCATCAAAATGGATATAGCCTTTACGTATCTGGGGGAATACGAATCGGCATTTCCCGATTGCTCAATGGAATTGTCCGTATTACACTATCAAGACGCTTAAATCGCAATAACGAAAAATTGTATAATGCAATCCTTACCGTCATCGAAGAAAACAAGTTCTTTGCTTTATTGAACGAAACAACCTATCTACAAATTAATACAGAGGTGAAGTAAACAATGCGAAATTTTATAAATACCCTAGATACCAATGAACGGTATTTTAACATATTCCCAACAGGCAACATTTGCTTCGAGTATTTAGAGAACATCTACTCAATGTTGGACGGCTACTCTTATTCATTTATTGCAACATACTTAGAGAGAATCCTCGGTTTAAGTTTTCATCCAGATATAGGGAAAGTTCTTGGCTGGATTAAAATCAACAAAGGGGAAACGGGATTATTCCGAACCAGAACAATTGGCGATTTAATATATAGTTTAGAACGATGTCCCTTTATTCAGCAAAAGGAGTTGACCTCTGAAGATTTATATGTACTTGTAGAGTTTTCTGAATTTACATACGGCAAATTTTAAGCTTTCCAGTGACAAATTTGACAATTTCAAAATTTAATATATGATGACAATACCCTATCAAAAAATGTTAAGGAGCTGGTTGAAATGAAGTTCGCTATTCCGAAAGAACAAATGGATAAGCCTTATCAAACCATACATACAGGAAGCATTTATGACCTTAAAATTTTAGAAAACATTGAAAATGGGAACTACCTTCCTTTCCTTGGAACAAAAGCTATTCAAATGTTCCAGTGGATGAATGCCGACTCTGGAACGAAAACCGACACCGAATTGTATGCCCACCGTTCCTTAAATGACCTTATCTATGCGCTTCAATATTTCTATGGGATTACATTTTATGAAGACCAAAACCACCTAGTGACAGAAGAACTTACAGCCGAAGAATTGCATCTGTTGGTCGAGTATTCCGAGTTTATTTTCAAAAAGCGCTATTTTGGCTTAACACGTGAAGAATTTGAGGATATTTACCGTAAAGAACAACTTGAACAAGAAGTATTTGAACAACAAGAAGCCTTATTTATTGATTAAACGCATAATCATCACAATTATTATCTGAATTTTAAAAATATAATTGACAAATTTGACAAAATGAAGGGAGAAATACAAAATGGCAACTTATCAAAACGATCATTATCAACCAAATCAATTAGTTAAATTAGCTTGGAAATGGTTTTGTGAAGTCCACGAAAGCAGTCTTAGCCCATTAGCTTTTAAAGTTGGCTATCGCCTTTACAAATATATTATGCACTTAGCTTCAGAACAAACCACGATTATTGGCGATTATTTTCAGTTCCCATATTTGAAAGAAGATTTAGCTTCCGATTTAGGCGTATCCCCCTCAGCATTTAGGCAAAAAAGCAAAAAGCATAATGGCATGACCGTCTGGCAAGAACTAGAGAGTGTTGGATTTATTATTGAGAACGGAACAAAAGGAACTCCCACTATTTTTGGAGTGCCACTGTTTCCAACCGAACCGACAAAGCCAATTAAAGTAGGGGTGTTTTATAAAAACTGGATAGGCGAAGAAAAATGGCTAGCGTACATCAACAATTTACGCGAACGCCTAAATGGCACCTTTGAACAACGAACAAAACGGAACTGGAAAGAAATCGACTTTTCCAAGGAGAACATTAACAATTTTAAAATCTATCCAAAAGACAAGGAACAGCAAAAGGAAACAAAATTACGATACCAGATTTTTTGTTTGATGACAAAACACGGGTTCAACGTACAAGAACAGCAAGAGGTTGTATTTAAGCTTTTCTCTTCCATAAAGAAGTTCTACACCACACGCTACGGGGAAATGAATTATATGGTTCTTCAAAAAGCCATTTTTTCCGTATATTTTAAAGAACAAATGAATAACTTGCAAAAATTGTACGCTTATTTACTAGCAACCATTCAAGATGAATATTTGCTTAACGCCGCAGCTGCTTGTGGTTTATCTTTAAAAGACCAAGATAAATTTAGAGAGCAATTACAAAATGAACGATACCAAAAAAGATTTGACCAATGGATAAAGAAAAAAATGAGACAAATTGAGAAGGAATTGAAATCAGGATGTATAAATAATATCGAGTTCCTTAAAGCCTTATTAGACGAATACTATCTACAACCTTGGGATAGCCCGACATATGAGCAATTTTTAAAGAAAAAAATGGCAGAAGCTGAAAGAGAAGAAAGGCAAAAGCAAGAGAAGGAAGAACAATGGTATCAAGAAATGGGTTTAAAAGAATTTTTAAATACAGCTGATCTAGATAGAGCAAATGTTGATTATGAGACAATATTAATCGGCATCTAGAAAGGCGGTACACGAAATGGCTCATCTTCTATCGCTTGACCAATCCATTACAGCACTAGGCTATTCGATATGGCATATACATAGCAATCAGCATTGTTCCCTTATTCAATACGGAATCATTAAGCTCGATAAAAAGCTTTCGTACTTTGAACGTATCATTAGCTTAGAACGGATTTTAGATCAGCTGTTATCATCTTATCCAATCACAATAGCCGTGTTAGAAGATATTCAAAAACATAGAGGCGTTAGCTTAACTACATATAAGAAACTGGCTTATTTGCACTTTTTTCTTACATACTATTTCTATACTCGAAGCATTGATTGCCATACCATCCACGTTAATACGTGGAGAGCAGGTCTCAAAAAAGTGATTGGCATTCCAAATGTAAAGAAATCAACCGTTCATCAATTTTATTATACATTATTTCAACAGCCTGCTGACTTTACGACAGATATGAGCGATAGCTTAGGCTTAGCGATACATATGTGTAAAAATATTCTCGGTGTAGAAAGTATTATGCTGAATGAAGCAAAACTCAAGCATCTTCCGTGAAAAATTCATTAAAAATCAAACTTTACCCTTGGCATTCTTGCCCCCGCCCTTTATACTGGGTTCTATAAAATTCTAAATTCTGGAATATAACTTAATAAGGAAAGGGGCAAGAACAATGCTTAGGTTTATAGATACACTCATTACACCAAATATTATATTTTATACAGGATTATTTCTGATTGCATTAGGCAGCTTGCATCTCGTTATTGTCAAACGTAGAAAAAACAATGTTAACATAAATGAAGCCAGTTGAAAATATTGCATCTCCTGCTCCTTACTAACAAAAGCTTGCCGAAACACAAGCAGTATTCACTGCTTATTTGCTAAGGAGGAACAGCCATGAACTTCACCGATAAAAAGATAGCGTTTTACATTCGTGGAAGAACAATCCGAACAATTGCAAAACAGCAAGAAGCTATTGCCGAATTTGCTAAGGAACATAGTATACCAACAGAAAAGGCAGAACTATTCTTGGATTACTGCGACTCCTATGAAGTTCGACCTGAGTTAATCCGCCTTATAAAAAATGCTGACCAATTCGATGTCGTGGTTATGTATTCTTACCACTCACTGCATATTCACATTGACAGATACAAGTTGTTAGAAAACGCCTTGTTAATCAACGGGTTGGAAGTATTCTTAATTTACCAATAAGAGAAGTGATACGCGATGATATATCGGGGAATTGTGGAGTATTCCATGCAAAAAATGATATTGCTAATGGTTTCCATCTTTCTTTGCACCATCGCTTGTTTTCTTGTTTTCTGTTTTTCATTCCCTTTAGATATACCGATAGCCATATCGTTGTTTTTTGCATTATGTTATGCCAGCTTAGTTCTTTCAGAGAGGAGAAGCGAAGCTTTCTTATCTGCAACGGAATTCAAAATTTCCAAAGGATATTTCTTTGGAATTGTTGTTTTGAATAAGAGTTACCTAATTGAAGAACAGAATGAGATAAAGGAGTTCCTTGCATTTATAGACAAGAAGGATATCCAACTATTTGGGATACCTTTAATAGATGAGTTAACCAACACAAAAATTACTTTTATTCGGGAAGAACTTATGTAACTGATAAACTATCATCATATCTAATAGGGCGGATAAGCAAATGGAAGCTTATCGCCCTTTACTATTATTGATACTTATCCTAGCTGAATATACCCATATTTAGTAAACAGCTTATCTAGCTCTTTCATCAGATAGTCCCTCGCTTCACTTGTAATACGAATGTGTGACCTTCTAAAATGCATACTGTGTAATGTTTTTAAGCTAACATTTGACTTTTGTTGTAATGAAGGATACGTTGCTTTTCCAAGGCTGGCATATAAGTCAATTAAACGAATGCCATTCTTAATTGGAGCCTTAATAGCTTTACCACCTGTAAACCCTACATAGTATGGAAACCTTTCTTTCCAAGGTTCTTCTTTTATTTCACTAGCAACAGCAACATTGTCATGATGATATCCATCTGTTCGAGCATACCCAACAATCATCGGGGTTGGCTGGTTATTTTCATCGTAGCTAACAATAGTCAAAAATAACAAATCACCTTTTTTGATACCACTTGGTCTTGTTGGAAAAAATGTTCGATTAAGGTTTCTTTTCCGCACACCCTTCATTTCTTGGTAATTCAAATGATTAGGAATGCGGTCTTCCCCAGTCCCTTCAAATTTCAGCCAAACTTCTTCCTGTGTTAAGCTAATCTTTGGCGTACTTTGGATAAACTCTTCAAAAGAATCTAGTTTAACAATCTTAGAAAGCTTCACACCCTTTTTTGCTTCATTCGAGTAAGTAACGGATTTATCCTTTCTATTAGGGGCTATTTTACGAATTGCCTCTTTTTCCTCATCAATCCATTCTTGTGTAACTAAACCGCCCCCTGCATTTTCAATCCTTGATAACAAATCATCAAAGTATTCTATACATTTGGATGCAATTTCTGGCTCATTGCTCAGTAAAACAGCAATCTCATGGTTTGATACAAAACCGCCGTGAGTAAAGTTTGCCGAACCAATAATGACAGAGTGAGAATCAAACATATACAGTTTAGAATGTAAATCTATCAAAGCATATATTTTCGCCCCAGCGAGCAGTAACTTTTCAAGACCAAAGACACTACTGACATTTTCAATGAACTCTTCTCGATAAAATCGGGTAATTATGTTACATTTTACATTAGGATTTTGAATAAGCCAATCCGCCAACCTAGAAGCAGTCTGCATACCAATAAAAGGAGAAACAATATTGAGCTTCGCTTCAGTCATACCCAGCAACTCATTAAATTGATCTAATAAATCATTGGTAATTAAATGAACTGTCATGGTTTGACACCTCTTTTTACCCTTAATTTGCAACAAGCATTTCCTAAAGCCTAATTCAACAAGATATTGTTTTAATCCTTCCATTCTCCGTTGCATCGTTATTTCTAGAATTTTATTATTTTTTCTATACTCCCAATCTCCGTTTACTTGTCACCTTGAAGCTGTATGTTATAGGATAAAGTAAAATGGGAGAGGAGAGAGAAAAATGACTATATATCAACCATTAGGGGCATATCTCGAAAAACAAGGCATATCAACTCTCACCCTTACTATAGACGAAATGGAGAGCATTCTCGGATTCAAATTACCGCCTTCTGCAATAAAATATCGGGAATGGTGGGCAAATCACTACGGCAATAGCCAAGCAAAAGGCTGGATGGACTATGGTTGGCAAGTAAGTAAAGTCGAACTTGGAAAAAAGGTTACATTCCACAAAATTAGAGGTTAAACAAGGATTTAAAGAAGAGAGCAGCTATTTTGAGAGCGCCTGAATATGAATAATTAACTGATGCGTTACCATACTTTGCGAACCGTAAGCAAAAACTTATTATCGCTGTTTTTTTTCAAAAATGCGTTTCTTTTTTACAGATTTTCTGTATATTTTTTTATTAATTGATTGACATGTATATCGTTTGTGGCTTAATGCCTTGCAAATGTACCGAATCGCTTGTTTTAGATAGTTCTAAACATATAAGTATCTTTAATGAAACCTCGGTTATCTTTCAAGAAACTTCCATAAACAAGAAATAAATTAGTTGTATACAATATATCTTTTATATCCATTAGATAAGATACATTTAATCTAAGCTATACTTATATTCGCTATATCGAAGGCATTGTTTCTATTGATTTTAGCATTTTCGTCGGATAGATAACCAATTAGCATCTTCGAAGCAAAAATTCCAACCACTGAACAATTGGTTGGAATTTTTCCGTTTTTAAAGGAGCTTATTCGCTAACGACATAGCTTCCTCTTCCGTTAGCATATCAAATAACCATCTCATTTCACTCGCCATCTGCTGAATTCTCTCTTTATCCATCCCTAAATTTTTCAAAGCAAGAACAGCGTAACTAATTGCCACTTCATTTGTCATAAATGAAAACTCCCCTCACAAATATGATATTGATTGATTTTACAGCTAAAACGTAAAAAAAAAAAAAGCGAAGGGGAATCCTTCGCCAATTTATTTACCTTCTGAATTTTTATAGGAGAATACTTCAATGGCAATAATTCAACTTCGATATTATACTATGGAACGCATTTTTCTCCAAAGACTCTGTTAAACGTGAGGCTAATTTTTCCTTATTGAACTAACAGGTAGTATTGGTTGTTTTTGCTCACATAACATTGAGCCACTTCGTTCGTGAAAACGTGAGCCACTCCATTTCCAGTAAAATCACCGTCTTGATATGGAGTGAGAGGCATGATAGGCTTATTGCCTATCGAAACACCTTGATGTGCCGCCTTTCGATATAAACCATGCCTCTGGAGGTTCCGTGTCAAGACACCCCAGATTTACCATTTGTCAAGTTTAAAGTGGCTCACAAAAATGTAATCGGAGTGGCTCAAAATTCAATTATCAAATACAATTGTTCAAGTCTAGGAGCAAAAAGGAATTGTGACAGCAATTCAAGAATAATTCAATAACTAAGCTTCAAGGACAAAAAGTAAATAGATTGTTGTATTGTTCTAAAGGAGAGGTGTTTATGTATGAATGTACGACGAGTATATGAAGATTTAGTCAATTACGAAAATGAGAAGCTACTTTTTGAAAACAAAGTCATTGATGCACTTCAGTTTCTAAAAAATTCAGCAAAAAAACTTAGGTATGCAGAGATTGAGTTAAACGCACTTACCTTCGTCAACGATAAAATTAAAGAGTCCTATGATCAATGGAACAAAGAGCTTTTTGATAATGGAAAGATCAATTTTTTTCCAATCACCATAGTGGAATATTTCGGTACTAAGCTGTTAGACGATGATGCAATCGAAAAAATCGTAGGATCTTTTTTTCATTACCTACATTCATTTTTTGATAATTTTGCCCAGTTTATAAATTTTGCTTTATTAGGGAATATTGCTGTGGATATTAACAAAGCAAGCTTTCTAGTCATAAAGAATAGACTCAAAGAACTGCCTGAGTATCACAAAATATTTAATCAACTGGATAATTTTTCAAAAACTTTAGAATTTTGTTACATAGAAGATTTTAACAATATAACCAAGCACCAATATACAATCGATGTTCAATCCACTTTATTTTTGAATGACGGACAAATTGAACAAAAAATACCTCAATTTCAAAAAAAGGAGAGATTTCATGATTCTAAAGAACTTAAAGACAAAATGCTTAATTCATTTGATGCGACATTAAAATTTTTCGAAACAGTTACTAAAATGGTATTCGATCATTTAAAACAAAACAACCACAACTACATAACTAATCGTTATCACAATGTATCTATAAAGGCTCAACTGGGGTTTGGCGAGGGACAAAATGGTGGAGCGGTACTGCTTAAAGTCGATAACTCGAATATCACTAATGGAAACATTTTCTATTTACTTTTATCAAAAATAGAATCCGACTCAAATAAGATAGTGACCCAGAATATACTGACAGACTCAGTCATCGTACAGGACTCCAACGGACACAACATTGGAATTCTCGAGGCTTTGGAGCCTCCTAATGCAAATATTATTAAATATCGAAAATATAAGCTCACTTTGCACAGCGACATGAGAGCAATATACATGCAACACTTTTTTAAGCCAAAGAAACTTCAGATGGGGTTTGGTGAAGGAGAAATTATCCAGAAAATTCAAGACAATGATAGTAATACGGACGAACGCAAAAACGAGGAAAGTGATTCAGTTTTGGACTAACGGGAACGATAGTAAGTGCAAAAACAGCCACCTTATGATAAGGTGGCTGTTTCTCGGGGTTGGAAAAATCAAAATCCAACGTTATCTAAACCCTATTCCCTTAATTTGTAATGTTTTGATACTCTCTTGCAAACAAAAATTGTGAAAAAAGAAAAAGCGAAGGGTTTCCTTCGCCAGTTTGACTATGGAATATGTTTTTTTGTCCAAAAGCCACGCTAATCATCCTGCTATTTTTGTTCAAGAAACTTCTCCATTTCTTCAGAGGTCAAATCCTCTGGTCTGATCCCTTTTTCTTTACAATAATCGTGTAAAGCGCGAACTTTTACTTTTGGAGCCTTTGGATCACGTGGTATAGCATATACTCCGTCAGGAAAGCCTTCTTCAAATTCTTCTATGTCTTTTCGTATCACGTCTTCATCTTTGCGAATCATATCTTCGTGCATCTTTTTAAGAGATCCCCTTTACAAAATGGCTAAATCAAATCGTCCAACTTTCTGAGAACCCCGACTAACTCTTCTTGGCGATGCAAAGTGTATACTTCGGTCGAAGAAGTATGACGATGGCGGAGCAATTCTTGCGCTTTTTTAATGTTTCCTGTTTCATCAATAATTCGTTTTCCAAAGGTATGGCGCAACTGGTGGCAAGTAAATTGAACCCCTGATGTTTTTCGTATTCTCTCAATCATTTTCACCACAGCTCTTTTCCCTGCCTGTGGAGTCCGTCGGCTGACAAACAAATAAGGGCTATTGGCAAATCTGCTTTTCGAACGTTGTTCCATCCATTGGTCTAGCGCTTTTCGGAGTTCTACACTCTCTAGTGGCAATTCATCGTAAAAACCGCCTTTTCCTTCCCGAATAATCACTTTTTGTTTTCCTGCTGTACGAATAATATCGCTTATTTGCAGATTGATTACTTCTTCTTGGCGTAACCCAAGATATAACATTAAATAAATCATGCATCGGTCACGGTCACGCAAAAAGGCGTTTGGTTCTTTTTCAATCGCCTTTCTGATCTCCCTAACCTCATCTTTATCCAGATATTTCGGCTCTCTTAACCGTTCCAGTTCCGATATCGCCTCATCCCTGATTTGAATTATTCCTTTAAATTGTCCAGTCGCCTGTAAATACTCTAACCACTTTCGCATCCCTGCCAACTTTTTGTTGATTGTCTTGGGGTGATTTTTTCTGACTGTCTTTAAATAAGATTTGTATTCCAAAAGCAGCAATTGCGAAATCATTTCTTCCTGTTCTGGAAGCCCGTCATGCCATTGAAGATACTCGTTAATTGTAGCAAGGTAAGATTTTATCGTTTTATCTCGCACCTCTTGTTGCTTAAGATAGGTGGCAAAATCCATACGCCTCACTCTCCTTAAACATTCTGTAACCTATTTTTATCGAAAGAATACCTCTGGTTGCTGAACATTCTGTACCCTGTTATAGCACGGAAGGTCGTAGAATCCAAATTCTATGACCTAACAAAAATCCCCTATTTAAAAGAATCGAAAAGTTGTTTGTAATCATTCCCCAAAAACTGAAAGACCATAATAATTCCAAAGGTAATAACTTCGCAATAATAAGACTTTTCTTAATTTCTCCTAGCGGAACAATGAGGTGTTCGTGATTGCGTACTAAATCAACTTCCTCCTTAATCATGTTTCATAATAGCTTATTTATGTAGTTTCCGTCTTATTTTCAACGTCTACTGGTTCAATATGAATATGGACGTAGTGAATCCCGTGTTTATTTTTCATTTCCTTCTCAATTAATTCGGTAATATCGTGACTCTCCTTCACATTCAGTTCAGCCCTAACCTGTATGGTCACATCCAATAAAATGCTGTTTCCGTGCCTCCTCCCCTTAATGTCTTTTACCAAAATAACCCCTGGTATATTTTTTATTGTTTCTTTAAACTTCTCTATATCATCTTCGCCATCAAAACCGTCTGTTAGCGTGTGTGATGCCTCTTTAAAAATATCCCAAGCTGTTTTACATATGATGATGCCTACAATAACCGCCGTAAGCGGATCCAGCCAAGGCAATCCAAATTGTGAACCAATTATCCCCACAAAAGTTCCTAAACTTACGATTGAATCTGAACGGTTATCTTGTGCAGCAGCCATAAGTGCTTGGTTATTGATTTTTTTCGCAAGATTAAAATTATAACGATAGATAACATACATTACAATAGAGCAAAACAAAGCAACCCAAGCGGCTTTTATATCAGGGCTTACAATGTCTGTATCAAATAAAGATAAAATTGCTTTTCTTAAAACATCAAAGCCAACCACAATCATAATGAATGAGGCGATAAGAGCTGCAACCGTTTCGGCACGAAAATGCCCGTAGGGGTGGTCTTTGTCAGGCGGCTTTCGCGATATCTTTAATCCGATTAGAACAGCAAAGGAAGCGATGATGTCCGTGGTATTGTTTAAACCGTCTGCAGACAAAGCCTCAGAGTTCGAATAATAACCAACAATTAACTTAAAAGCAGATAGACATATATACGTTACTATGCTGACCCAGGCACCCTTTTCACCTTGTTTGATATCGTCATATAATTCCATCAAGAACCTCCTCCATTAATGCCATGTCCAAAACAAGAAATATCTTAGCATTTCAAATTCGTGTGGGTCTAGAGAAACATTATTAGTCCAAACTAATACATATGGTCAGCTCTAATCATTTTTGAGATAGAAAAATAAGTTGAACTTGACCAATTCAACTCATCAATGTATCTGTGGACTTGTGGACTTATTAGTTTTGAAATTACATAAATTCAGACCGAAAAAATTGGCATGTTAGTGGCAATCAGAAACAGTTTGGCAATTAAGCGTATGCACG
Organism: Anoxybacillus sp.; assembly: GCF_023512315.1. Classification (GTDB taxonomy): domain Bacteria; phylum Bacillota; class Bacilli; order Bacillales; family Anoxybacillaceae; genus Anoxybacteroides. The sequence goes on along the minus strand of NZ_JAILZV010000017.1, from coordinate 9,502 downwards.
TATTTCTGCATAATTATAACTTGATATGGAGTGGTGGTCATGATAGACTCTTTTGCCTGCAAAATAATATAACTTGGTCCCTTTTCATAAAATCATGACCGCAGAGACTCCATGTCAAGTAACGTGGCGTATGAGTTAATATTCAATCAAACGCATACTCTTATTTGCCATTTGGTACATTTTTTAATTACCAAAAACAATTGACATAAGCAAAGGGTTGGGATAAATGTGCATTTATATTATCATATAGAGTGAATAGCAAGGAGGGATGACAAGTAATGTATTATATTTTTGTTGTGAACGATGTAAAAAAAGATCATTATCGTATTGAAGCTGAAAAAATTGTTGATTACCTATTAAACAAAAAGATTTGGATTTTTCAGGACACGTACCCTTTAAATCGTCAGATTAAGAAACTAAAACGATCTGATAAAGTGATTATTTATTTAGCAGGTCAAAAAAGAATGTTTTTCCTTGGTTCATTTGAAATTGACGGAGATATCGAGCAAATTAATTTTTCAGCTTCAAATGAGTTTGAAAAAAATCTACTTACAGGATTTAAATTTTATGTACCACTTAAAAACATTGAAATATGGAGCCAAAAAATTTTTATTAAATCAATCCTACAAGACCTACAGTTTATTAATAATAAGCAACATTGGGGAATGTTTTTTAAACAGGCAATCAAATCAATTCCAGAGGAAGACTATTACAATATAATTTCTCAAAAGGAAAAACCGTCTAAAATTTAGACGGTCTTTTACATTCCCCTCCCCGAATAAAAATCCAACAATTATTTTATAGCTGTTTAATACTTTTGAGTTTTACAAATCAATAATGAAGCTAAATAATTTTTTATTCGGTAATAAATCCATTCTTTATTCATCGTCCATACAAAACAACTAATAACTTACGCTAGATTACGAAATATTAACGACCTATAAAAATATCAAGACATAAAAATATTTCTGTTGTTAAACCTCTTAATATATGTATCAAGTAAATCCTCAATGAAATTATCAATTGATATATTTCGAAGTTCAATTGGAAAATTGGATGGTACTAATCCGTCTTTTTTTAGCTCGCTAGTGTTTTGGTACAATTTTGGAACAGGATGATTAAAGTCTACAATTAATAAGGCACATCTTTCATACTTGTTATAATCAGAACTTGGGTCAGTTCTACCGTTTATAAAATCAAAGAAACTTATGTATTTAGCTACATTTGTTTTATTTTTTTTGAACTTGACCTGGTTGCTCTTCATTGCTGAATCATCATATTCATAAACTGGGATAAGATAAACTTCACCAAGACACATTTTAGGGTAAGCTAAGTGTAGGTTTAACGCTTCTGCAAAAGTCCGTTCAAACAAAGTATCGGCATTCTTTGCTAAACTACTCATTTGACTTCTAATATTTATAACTAGTATTTGTTCTGTAAGCTCTTTTCCAAATTGATCAGTAATGTTTTCATGTGCCAAGGGTCCCCAATCAATTTTTTGAGGTCTTGCTGGAATGTTATCTGGTAATACACAGATATCTTGATCTTTCTGTTTTAATAATCCAGAAATTTTCAGTTCTGGTTTAGTAGCCTTAATAGGAGGGAAAATTTTCTTTGGATTAACATCATTTCTGATAAGCTCACTCTTTATAAATTCATGCAAATGATTTATTAATCCTTGCGAACGAATTAATGCTTCTTTTGCGGCTTGCCCATCTCTATATGGGTTTCCCTTACTGTCATATCTCGACCCTTTAACTGTTGCATTCGTAATGGATTCCTCAATATCCTTTTTCATATTAAGCAAAACATCAGTAATAAGCAAGACGTATGCCCCCTATCAATATTAATATATAATTAGGGTAAGCATACGTCCTTATTCTTGTCAAGTTATTATAATCTTAAATCATACTTCTTAATTAAAAACTCGTCTAACTTCTCTTTCTCATTACAATTGATAAGAAAGTTCAATTCTTCTTCGCTAAATTCAGGTATGCTGAAATTTTGAATATATTTTTTTTGATAACAATAGTACCCGCCGCTTATCATATAGCTCGTTAGCTTAATATAATAATCCATTACAAAAGAGTTGAGTATCTTTAGTAATACCTTTAAGTTAAGACTATTATTATTGAATAAACTTAATTGAGGAGTATCATAAATTGCATATCCATTATTAAATAAAGCTTCATCTTCAAATAATACAAACTTAGGTTTGTTGGAATTAGTCGGAAAAATTATTTTGGGACCAAAGCAATCTAGTGCTTGAGAACGACCATATTCATACCAAACAGATACTTGTGGGTTTCCACTATTTCTTTTCGCAAGCTCATCTTTTACCGCCTCTAGATATCTTAACGTGTTAGGGTACAATAATGACATTTGATCCTCAGGTATCACCATAATTTTATTACCGATTTTTTGATAGGGATATATAATTTTAGTGTGTTTTTTTGGTTTTCCTTCTTCAAAATCTATATTTGATCCGCCTTTTATAATTTTCTTTGTAATGGATTTTTCAATTGGATAGAGTTTCCCCTTATACTCCTTATAATAGAATTCCTGGCTATCATCAAGAATATCTTGATTATTTAATCCTAAGATGTATAAAGCATCTTTTTGCGTGGCAATACCAGTACTTATTTTAAGTCTTACACCAGCATTCTCAATTTTATAAATGTTTTCTTTTTCTACACTGTTTAGCAAATTAATTGTTTCGGGATTTACATCTTTATATCTTAGTTTGTTCATTTCTAAATCCAATTGTGACAAATTCCTATCCTTTAAATCTTTAATAATTGCGTAAGAAAATTCATTTTTTGGTTTTTTATCTAAAATAATTATTGCGGTATAAGTTTGTATTCCATCAAAAAGTAAATTATCTTTAAAGTCAATTACCGATGAAATGTACGTATTTTTTATCAAATATTCTCTCAATGGTTGTGCAGAGTGCATTTTCAAAAAATAGTTTGGAACAATATACCCCAATTTACCAGTATCTTTCAAATATTTCATTCCTAATTCTATGAAGGAGAAGTAAATATTAAAGCTACCCTTAGTACATGTTGTATAAGAACTAGTAAGGTAATTTCTTGTTTCCAAGTCCATATCTTGAATTTTAATATAGGGTGGATTTCCTATGATACAATCAAAACCATTTAATATTTTTTCGTTAGAGAATACGCTTAAAACATCTCTCTTGGTACTATCATAACAGTATATATTAAAGGTAATATGTTCCTTGTCTTGACCATATTTCAATAGAAGTAAAGACAATAGAATTTTCGTTCTTCTTACATTATCTTCTAAAACGTCTATTCCAAATATCTTCTCTTCAACAATATTAATTAAATCAATTGATTTATCCTTTTGGTATAACCTTTCAATTGCTCTAATTAAGAAAGCACCACAACCACAGGAAAAATCACATATTGTAGGTGAATTATATAAATCAACTGTATTTTGAAGGATATAATCTATAATATAGTTTGGTGTAAAAACAATCCCTTTCGATTGTTTTTCGTTATTTTCGTATAATGAATAAAATAAATTTTCTATATCCTTCAATGACCAAGTTTCCTTAATTGAGATCAGAAAATCTTTCAACTTCTCATTTTCGTTTGCATCAATAAGCTGTTTAAGAAAAGAATTTTTTATATCTTTTACTCTAATATTGTTTTGTGATAAAAATATTTTAATAATTTCACTTTCAATCTCCATTTTATCAAACAATGACAAATCAATATCTTTGACTAGCGTTTGTATTCTCATACCCACCTCTCCTTTTTTGAGAACATACTTTCTTATTTTATCACTGCTTACTTCATTAAGCTAGACATATAATAATAACGGAATATTAAGCTTTGTCCAAATCGATAATATATTAATTGAATCCTTAATGCTGTATGTACGATGCCCTTTACTGTGAAATTGCCCTAGAAGCTATCTGAGACAATCACTCTAATAAATAGCACTATACTAAACCCCTTAGTTTATTGTTTTCCAGATCATTAATCGATCTTTCATTCTTTCATACATATCTAGAGTTGTCAATATGACTCTTTGATTTATCGGTCCAATTCTGTGCCTACGAGTAATTACAAATTTTTTTATCTTCACCTAAATTTAACTCTTTCGCGTCACCATAATAAATTTTTGCAAGTCGTTAAATCTGAATTTGTATTTTCCGTCATTAGGGTCTATTATAAATTTTCATTTTATTTCGCTTGCACATTATCACACTATTTGAGATTCGAATATACTTACAAAATTAGATGCACGACTTTACACGGAGTAGTAGACATATTAGGCTTGATACCTTGCGAAACAAGAAATGGAGGTCACTCCTTTGTCTAAAAGATATATCCGCAGAGGCTCCGTGTCGAGTAGCGTGGTTTATGAGTTAATATTCAATTAAACGGATATCTTTATTTGCCGTTTTTGTCAAAAACATTGTAAAACATTCTAGTTAACATTGATATAGACATTATTATATTGTTGTCAAATTGTCATTTTGTGAGAGATTCTTTCCTTCATCAATACAAAAAGCCCGAGAAAGCCTTATGGGGATTCTAGAACATATTTGAGTTAGCTATGTTACCTTTAACTATTTATCCATACACTATTCTCCTTTATTTGAGTTTATTTTAACTATATAAATACAACTAAGAGGTTTAACATATAAATGTAAATGATGAAAAAACAGATTCCCTATTTTTAATTCCTGTTTTTAACCCTTTAGGTATTTTGGGTTAATTTAAATCCTTCCTTCAGCGTAACTTTTTAACCAATAATAATTATCACGGTTACGGTTATTGTTAGCCACAGCAGTAAACTCATTTCTAAAATTAGGGTTATCAAAAATAAAGTAGTCTCTTTGTTTCTGTCCACTTAACATACTTAATATTGAAAATCCGTAAACGGCGTAATTGTTCACTCCAGCTATTCCCCTTGGTATGGTATTAACTGAGGTATTTGCGAGATCTTAAATTTTTTTCGGATATCGATACCCCTTTTCTCCATTTCCATCACCAAGCTCACAAACAAAGCATCAGCGTTAACTCTACTATGTATATTGGTTAGATTAAGAACATTTGACTCAATTTTTGACCAATCCATAAGCTCATAACCTCCTTTTGTGGATTCTGAAATATCAGAGTATATCAGTATCCTAACGCAATCATCGTCTCCTTAAAATAAGCGTACAAAACTTTGGGGCTGATTCTATACATCGGATAGTAAAAATCCAAAAACTTCGTTCCAAGAGCTTGTCCAATATTTGCACCCGAAGCACAAGGCTTATAATCAAACCCTAAAATTTCCTGAACAATTGGAAAGGTTCCTCCACATATCACAATATCAGGTCGGATAATTTCAATTTCACTTGTCCAAAGTTCTTTGCTATCAATTGCGTGTTTTCTAATTATTTCATAATCGCTCTCACCTGTTCCACCTGATTTTTTTAGGTTAGTGGTTGCAATATCGAGCAACCCTTCTGAGATATTAGCTTCTCGAAAACTGCCAATGATGTTTTGATAATGGGGAAATCCTTGCACAAGCCCAAAGTTCCACTCTCCAACTCTCTCCCAAATTGGATAGAATTTGAGTTTTCGAATCTGATCTTGAATTAGCGTAACTAATGACCAGTTCTCCGACTGTTCTGGATCGTTAACTTCTTTTAAAAGCATCAGGACTTTTATTTCGCAACTTTCATACATATCTTCATCAACAACTCCACCTTTTACGAATTGTTGATTAGGGCATTGCCACTGTTGATATAAAATATCCAATTCTTGATTTATTGGCATAATAACATTTCACCTCCTAGTGGCTCTTTTTATTATTATAAAACGAAATAAATTACGAATAATAGGAATTTATTGGTTCATCACCACAACATGTACTTGACAAGCGATACGTTTTCCTGAACAAGGATGTGGAAAAATCACTGATTTACTTATTTTTTCTCATGAGCGTAAATGGGGCATATTATGAAAAAATCAAGCACAACTTTTGGTGAAGAGCCAATTTATTATGAATGTAACAAAAAAACCCAGCGTACCTATTTATAAAGCGGCTGGGAAGTAAATTTCCTTTAGTACTTTTTATGCTTCTTATAACATATAATCTCTTGCTTTGCCCGTTTTTAACTCAGCATTAATTGATTTTCTGTTTCCCCATACATATCTTACAGGATCATGAATTTGACTCTCTGACTTGTCTGTCCAGTTCCTTCCGTATGAATAATTATAAAATTCGTTATCTTCTCCTAAAATCAACTCTGTTATTCCACCAGAATAAATCTTTAAATCCTTAAATGCGAATTTATATCTTCCGTCATTAGGGTCTATACGAGCATATTTTTTGAAGTCATCAATAAACTGCTTTGCGTCTTTAAGGGTTTTAATTATCATTTCATTTAATCTCCTTTCAATTTGTCAAGATTACTTATTGTTGAGGAATAGCTTATATTTAAACAGTGTTGCGGATATTATATATCGCTTTTTTGTCTTGTCAAATTTGGTATTTAGTGCTAAATCTCCCTTTCATCAATTCCAACTCAACAAAAATACCCCAGAAAGCCCTTCTAAGCCTTCTGGGACGCAAGTAACTAATCCATCAACAATCCAGTGAAAACAAGCCTTTCAGCTATTTCTTTTTATGTACTTCAAACCACATTACATTCGAAATGTGGTTGCGGACCGTTTTTTCACTAATAAACAGCTCGCTCGCAATCTCTTTTGTCGTCTTATCTTGAACTAATAATTCGAACACTTCTCTTTCTCTTTTCGTGAGTAATGGCTTTGATGGAAACGATTTGTCCTTCAAGTACGATAACCCTCCTTGCTTTCACTAGACCTGAACTACCGGATGGGTATTTATTCACCATATAGTATGTGAAGCAAAGAGGTGTGGTGACTGAATTTCGCCATTCTCGTAAAAAAATAGGTGCTTTTCTATATCACCAGCATCGTTTGAGAGTGTTGAAGCTTTTGCCGCATCTCGTCGCTCCACGGGACGCTTTTTCCTGTATGTTTATGAATTTGCACAAGCGTACCGCGCCCGACGAAAACGACGTCTTTGTTATCTTTTTTCGCCATATAATGCAAGTCGACAGACGAGCGACCGATGTCGTGCACTTTCACATATACGTATAGTTCATCACCAAAAAATACTTGTTTTAAAAAATCACATTGCAAGTCGGCAACAACCGGGATTTCCGATGATTCCTTACTCGTCCAGTAATCCATAAACCCGAGCGACTGTAAAAATTCTGTCCGCACTTCTTCAAAATAAATAAACGGTACGGTGTTATTTAAATGACCGAACATATCCGTTTCACAAAAACGAACGTTGATACGGCGAAAAAAATGAAACGAACGCTGCCACTCTTCTAAATGTTCGATATATGAAATTTTCCCCATTTTCCTCTTCCCCCTTTAATAAAAATCCCCTTCACGCGAAACCGTGAAGAGGATTTTTTCTCTATACTTCGTCGCTTCCGAAGAAGTTGCGGAACATTTGAACCGTTGCTTCGCGGTTTAGCGCAGCAATCGATGTCGTTAGCGGGATGCCTTTCGGGCAAGATTGGACGCAGTTTTGCGAATTTCCGCAGTTAGCCAATCCGCCGTCTCCCATGATTGCTGCCATCCGCTCTGCTTTATGCATCGCGCCCGTTGGATGCGCGTTAAATAATCGCACTTGGGAAAGCGGTGCCGGACCAATAAAATTCGATTTGCTGTTGACGTTTGGACACGCTTCTAAACAAACGCCGCACGTCATACATTTCGAAAGCTCGTACGCCCATTGCCGTTTCCGCTCTGGCATGCGCGGACCTGGTCCCAAATCATACGTTCCGTCAATCGGAATCCATGCTTTTACTTTTTTCAATGAATCGAACATGCGGCTACGATCGACTTGTAAGTCGCGTACGACTGGGAACGTGCGCATCGGCTCTAGCCGAATTGGCTGCTCCAATTTATCGATAAGAGCGGTACAGGATTGGCGCGGTTTTCCGTTAATGACCATGGAGCAAGCGCCGCACACTTCTTCTAAACAGTTCATATCCCACGTCACCGGTGTCGTTTTTTCCCCTTTCACGTTCACCGGATTGCGACGAATTTCCATTAATGCAGAAATGACGTTCATATTCGGGCGATACGGAATTTCAAACTCCTCTTCGTATGGCGCAGAATCTGGACGATCTTGTCGTGTGACGATGAGGCGAATCGTTTTTTTCTCGCTCATGATTTCACTTCCTCTTTCTTTTTCGAATAGTCGCGTTTGCGCGGTTTAATTAACGACGTATCGACATCTTCGTAATGGAACGCTGGGCCGTCCGGAGTGAAACGTGCCATCGTTGTTTTGAGCCATTCTTCGTCGTTGCGCTCTGGGAATTCCGGCTTATAGTGAGCGCCGCGGCTTTCGTTCCGGTTGTAAGCACCAAGCGTAATGACACGCGCCAATTGAAGCATGTTATATAGTTGACGAGTGAACGATGCTCCTTGGTTGCTCCATTTCGCAGTATCGGTAATGCTAATGTTTTTATAGCGCTCCATCAATTCTTGGATTTTCTCGTCTGTTTTTAACAGTTTATCGTTATAGCGAACGATCGTGACATTGTCGGTCATCCATTCGCCAAGCTCTTTATGAAGAACGTACGCATTTTCTTTTCCGTCCATCGACAAAATATTTTCCCAACGCTCTTCTTCTTGTTTTCGGTAGCGATCGTACAACGAAGAAGGCATTGCATCTGCCGATTTTTCTAGTCCTTTCATGTATTCTACTGCTTTCGGACCTGCGACCATACCGCCGTAAATGGCAGATAGAAGCGAGTTTGCTCCTAATCGGTTCGCCCCGTGCATCGAATAGTCGCATTCCCCTGCAGCGAATAGCCCTTTAATATTCGTCATTTGATCGTAGTCGACCCATAGACCACCCATTGAGTAGTGAACGGCAGGGAAAATTTTCATCGGCACTTTGCGAGGGTCTTCCCCCATGAATTTTTCATAAATTTCAATGATTCCACCTAATTTAATATCCAATTCTTTCGGATCTTTATGAGAAAGATCAAGATATACCATGTTCTCGCCGTTAATGCCGAGCTTCAAATCAACGCACACATGGAAGATTTCCCGTGTCGCAATATCACGCGGTACAAGGTTTCCGTAAGCTGGATATTTTTCTTCTAAGAAATACCACGGTTTTCCGTCTTTATACGTCCAGACGCGTCCGCCTTCCCCGCGCGCTGATTCGCTCATAAGGCGCAATTTGTCGTCCCCTGGAATCGCTGTCGGGTGAATTTGAATGAACTCGCCGTTCGCATAATACGCACCTTGTTGGTATACAATCGACGCTGCAGAACCTGTGTTAATGATCGAGTTTGTCGATTTTCCGAAAATAATCCCTGGTCCACCTGTTGCCATGATGACGGCATCCGCTGGGAACGACTTAATTTCCATCGTCGTTAAGTTTTGCGCTACAATCCCGCGGCAAATTTGTT